>JBHIAT010000208.1:0-4590 GCA_046758705.1 Bipolaricaulia bacterium | reverse complement strand
GAGATCAAGCAGTGGACTCAAGATCTGACCCATGTCGATAGACTCGATGTTACACTGATCTTCGGAAGAGAGGATGGCAAAAAGGTCATCACAAGTTTTGCAGTGTCATACAGCACTAAGATTGAGGAAGAATGGCATGAGGTGATCAGATATGATACAGCTCATGGATTTTTACATGTCCAGAGGTTTTGGAGATCGCCTGAGCCGGTGCCGTTACCAGAGTTTGAGCGCATACCTTATGGGAAGCTTGTCAACCAATTTGTCGATGAGATTACGGATAACATGACCCGGTATCGAAGCTACATTGAAGTAAAATCGAGAGAGAAAGGCGGGCGAATATGATGCGTGAGATCACCCGAGAGGAGCTTGAACGCAGGGCTCAACTGGCCAAGCGGGATTTCAAGGTATGGTTCGATAAGGTCAAAGAGGATCCTGACTTAGTGCCCGATAAGACGGTGGTACTCACCTGGTCGGATGAAGAGATCGCAGCCGTCTTTACTCGGGAGCGACTGAGATTGTTCAAGAAGGTCAAGGAGATGTCCTATCGGTCGATCAAGGAACTGGCGGATGCACTGAGAAGAGATGAGAGTCGGGTCCGGAAGGATCTGAAGCTCCTGGAGGGGTATGGATTGGTGGAGCTGGTGCGGGAGGGGAGACGAACGAGGGTTCAAAGCGATGTGATGGCTATTTACATCCCGGTGGAGGGGATTCCCATCGAGGATATCGAGCAGGTGAGAGGTTAACAAGCATTGGCCCAGGCAAGCAAGGGTGGCATCATGCGGCCCGAGGTGCTGGTGATCCAGCGGTAGCAAGACAAGGTAGCGGGAACCATGTTCTTTTGACAACTCGGAAACTTGCACAGGGGGGTAACTATGGACGTTTACGAATGCATCCAGACAAAGCGTGCGGTGCGGCAGTTCGCCGACCGGCCGGTCGCCGATGAGGTCGTCGCCAGGATCTTGATGGCCGGACGGGCCTCCGGCAGCAGCCGCAATAGCCAGCCGTGGCGGTTCATCGTCCTCCGCGATCGGGAGAACCTGGACCGACTCGCGTCGTTCGGTCGCTACGCGAGCCATGTGCGCGAGGCAGCGTTCGCCGTCATCGTGGTGACCGAGACGCCCAAGAACGCGTTCGACGCCGGACGGACGGCCCAGAACATGATGCTCGCCGCCTGGGGGGAAGGGGTCGGATCGTGCCCGGTGACACTGCACTACGAGGATCGGGCCAAAGCGTTCCTGAAGATCCCCGAAGATCGAAAGGTCCCGGTTGCCCTTGTGTTCGGTTATCTCAAGGAAGGTGTCAAACCGTTGATCGAGGGAAAGCCTCGGGAGCGGGTGCTCGTCCATCTGGGGAGGAAGCCGATCGAGGAGCTCGTCTTCTGGGAACGGTACGGACAGCGTTCCCGTTAGCCGAGGAACGTGGTGGCACTCGTATACAGGAACCAGCCGGCGAGCCCAACCAGGAACAGGCCGCAGACGAAGATCAGGCCACGGTAGTACTTCTCGGAGATGATCCTCTTCCCTTGGGCGATGGCGAATGCGATCAGGCTCAGCCACAGGATATCGGAGAGGATGTGAGCGAAGTAGAAGATCGGGATCCCAACGGCACCCCGATCCAGAGCGATCAGGATGTAGCTCGCTCCGATGGTCAACCACCACACCACCCAGTAGGGGTTGGTGATGCTCCAGAAGATCCCCAGCCACATCAGCCGGGGTTTGTCGGCCGCGGGAGAGGCGGTTGACTGTGTTGCCTGTTCCAAAGTAAGGCTTCGTTCCCGGACGTCACGGATCATACCGGTCCCGAAGTAGAGCAGCGCCAGCCCGCCCAGGGTTCCGATGATGATGAACACCAGGTCTTGTTGAATCAAACGACTGAGGCCGAATGCCAACCCGATGACCAGCGGCAGCTCAAGCAGACTGTGTCCGGCGGCGATCAGCGGCCCGGCGATGCTGCCGCGGGCGTAACTCTCGCGGATGGTCGCCACGGTCACCGGCCCCGGCATCAACGAACCGGACAGACCGACGACGAACGAGGTGAAGAACAGGCCGATCAGTGTCATGATGAGAGATCGAGTTTAAGCCAGCCTTGCATAAGGGGCCGGTCTGGTTTATTATATGGGTTATTATAATCATGATAACGGGCCGGGGTGAGTCATGCAAAACATGCAAAACAGGAGAAGTGTGGTCGAGCCGATCAAGGAGCTGGACAAGATCGAGATCGAAGAGTGCGGCGAACCACTGGTGGAGATCGGCGAAACCTGTCCCAACGTGTTGATCTCTACCGAGGGACTCCCTCCAAGTCCTCCGGATCCGGAAGCGACGTCTCCTCCGAGACAGCTCTATTGTCGCAAGACGGTTGCCAACATGCTGAACCAGGCCCAGGGACATCTGCCGAACGGTTATCGGTTGCTCATCGCATCCGCATTCAGATCCGTCGAACAGCAATACCAGATCTACGAGCGTGTTCTCAACAACTTCAAGGAGAAACATCCCGAGTGGCCCTACAGCCAACTGCGCAAAGCGACGAATCGGTTCGTCGCCCCTCCCGATACCAAGTCACCGCCTCCGCATAGCACCGGAGGTGCGATCGATCTGGGCATCGTCGATGAGTTCAGGACCCTGCTGGACATGACCTCTCCGTATAGCCCGTTCGATATGGAACAGGCGCAGAAGGTGGCAGACACCTATTCCAACAAGATATCAGAGCGGGCGAAGTCGAATCGCCAACTATTGATCGATGTGATGACCGCCGCAGGCTTCACCAATTATGCGGCGGAATGGTGGCATTGGTCTTACGGCGATAGTGGGTGGGCATGGCGCTTAGGAAAACGCGCCGCGATCTATGGAATCGCTGAGCTTCAAGAGGAATAGACGCTCATGGCTCCCACCAGCGCAGCAGTTCGCCGATCTCTCCCGCTTCAAGACGCTCCCGAAGTGCCATCCCCAGCTGCTTAGCTGCCGAGCTGCGTAGCACTTCGACACAGCTATAGAAGATCTCCTCGGCGGCGGAATGGTCGGTTTCAATGTACTCGACCGCCTGAAGTGCGCACTCCAGCAGGTCTGCATCCCGAGCTACCAACGCCTCCCGCCCGCTCCCGATCTTCTCTGTCTCACCGGCGATTAACGCTAAGATCGTTTCTTTCAGCCGTTTAGGCAACCGCACCGTCTGATCCTCGATGACCTGCCGGTCCAGGCTCTGCTTCGGTTTCAGATACCGTTTGGCGATATGGTTCAGATCGGAGATCCGGATCTCAGCCAGGTCGTGAAACACACAGAGCGTGACAGTTCGCTCGGGATCGCAGCCGTCCAAGGTCGCCAGCAGGTAGCCGATGACCGCCGTGCGGTAGACATGATCGGCAACGCTCTCCGGGCGTGGGACACCGACCCGCAACCAACCGGAACGCCTCACCCGCTTCAGATGGCCTGCCTCGAACAGGAATCGCAGCGTCCGATCCGCATCGTGCACGAGAACCACCTCGTTCCGCCCCCGGCATGGGTCTCCAGATATAACAGAACAAGAGGGGGCGTGTCAATAGTTGCTCGATGGTTCTCTGCAGGCTTCAGGATTTTCAGGAGGTTCTCCCGCAGTGATGTTCTTTGATATGCTCGTGGATCTCGGTGTAGGCCCGGATGCGACTTTCCACATCCTGATCGGAGACCTGGAAGCTGGTCCGGAAGTGGCAGTCGTAGAGAGGGCAGATGTAGATCCCTTCTCCGTCAAGATCGTAATAGAACTCTACCGGATAACCGTGCACACTGATGACCTCATCGGGCTCCCGTTGCATCATCATAAGGATCATTCCTCCCCCAGGCTGAGCGGTTCTTTGTATTTATGTATTTATATTAATTTTACTTCCATCCTTCAACTTTCACAACTCGGGCGTCGGGTGGGACGAGGCTGCGCCATTCGACTCGATAGCCGATTCGCTCCAGCACTCCGTCTCCCAGCTCGTGCGCCTCAAGGATCTCCTGAACCAAGAAGTAATCCTTCTCCTCGCCTTCGAGGGCGTCGATCTTGGCCTTCAGCTTGTCGAGGAGCGTTTCCGAGACGATGGTTCTGCCCACGATGTAGCGATCCTCTATCCGTTCCGAAACGATCGCTTCGATCGACTCCACGCCGACCCGGTAGCAGTCGGCTCCCGCCGCAGCCCCCACCGTTGGGCCCGTTTAAGACCACGAAACCGGCGGACGAAATCCGCCTCGACGGCACTGTCGAAGCGCTCCTCAATCTCGATCTCCCCCTCAGCGACGAGCAGATCCCGGCCCTGGTCGTCGAGCCGAAACGCGTAAATCCTGGGCCTCCCGTCCGCCTGTCTTGGCTGAGTCCGGGGATCGACCTTGCTAAGATCCCCCCACCCGACAGGACGATCGTTCCCCGCTCAAAGGTGAGCTTCACAGGCACAATTTCCTCCTGTCCATCATTATCTCTTTCGTTTGGCCCTATGCCAAATTGATCGGTTGGACATCTTTCACAGGGGTGGGTTACAATAATCGGGCTTCGTTCCGAATAAGACAGAGGGAGATTGTCAAGCACCCTCCCCCTAAACGGGGAGGGCTTGAAGGAGTAGAACATGCCGAGTCCGAAACTGCA
>JBHIAT010000207.1:0-4643 GCA_046758705.1 Bipolaricaulia bacterium | reverse complement strand
TCTGGCGATCGAGTGGCTCGATGTGGATGTCGCTGGCCTTGCGTTTGAGCGCCTGAAGGATGAGGTTGTTGACCAACCGCAACACCGGCGCCTCCTGCGCCAGCTTCGACGCCTTGGCCAGGTCGACATCCTGGTCCTCAATTTCCTCGATATCCTGGAGCAGATCCCCCTGCAGATCTCCGATGACCTCCTCCCAAGAGTCGTCTATCCCGAAGACGTAATCCAGGCCGTTGAGAATCTCGTCCCGGACTCCCAACACCGGCTCGATCTCATACCCCGTTCTGCGGGAGACGTCGTCGATGACAAAGAGGTTCGAGGGGTCGGCCATCGCCAGCTTTAACTTCCCGTCCTCTTGACCCACTGGGATTATAACGTGTTTTCGAGCTATTGACTCGGGGATGAGCCGGATGATCTCCTCGTTGAGATCCTCCTCGGAAAACAGGTAGAACGGGATGTTCAGGAACTCCGACAGGGCGTGATAGTAGGCGTCTTTCTTCAGGATTTTTTTCCTGATCAGGAAACGATCCAGATTATCTTCCTCTTCCTGAAGTGAACTTTCCACGTCTGCCTGTTGCTTCTTGGTGATCAGCTTCTGTTTCACCAGATATTCGAGAAAGCTGGTCTTCAACTGGTTTTTCATACGATGGTATCACCCTCTCGGATCCGTAGCTTTGCGTGCCCACCTTTCGGTGGGTTTACCTTTGTTGCAGATGTGTCTTTAGGCTTCACTAGCTATTATGCCATAAAGACCGAACTGCTATACCGAATATATCGAAATGATGGGCATAGGGCATGGAGAGCAGGAGGATGGGAGTCAGTCGTCCCGGCGTTATCCGGGTTCGACCTCAAAGTGGCGGATGCGATCGAGCTGAAACGCCTTCTCCACGCCGTCGATATGGCAATGGCCGCTGAGATAGATCGTCTCTTGCATCCGAACCAGGTTGTGGGGGGTGACCCGCCGTGGGTGGGTTCCTTGGGAGCCTCCCAGATAGATCATCGTAATGGAATGCCCGGTCTCGATCGCCTCCGCCAACGACTCGTATCCGCGGGGTGGCTCGACAACCTGGGCTTCGCAATCGGCAAAGGTCAACACCCGGGTCTGTCGGGCGAGCTGCTGAAGGTTTGAGATCCTTTGTGTCAACCCCTCAAAGATACCCTTGACCATCAGGCTATCGGCCAGCGCCCGATGGGCGTTCGGGTGCCTGACCTGTAGTGCTTGGGCCACCATCTCCAGCTTGTAACTGTTCAAATAGAGCTGATTGCGTGCCAACTCCAAAGTATCGAGGATAGGATGGGGCGGATAAGATCGCTTCATCCGGCTGATCTCAAACCCGACGAAGTTGACGTCAAAGCCGGCGTTGTGGGCCAGCAGGCAGACCTCTTCCGAGTGTGGAGCGATGAACCTCAGGAACCGGGAGACCACTGCCTCGGCGTTTGGCCGACCGGCCACCATCTCGTTGGTGATCCCATGCAACCGCGAGACGTCAGCAGGGATCGGGATCTTGGGGTCGATCAGTTCATCAAAGGTGTCCAGAATCTGACCGGTACGAAATTTCACCCCGGCCAGCTCCACTAATCGGTCGTTGACCGGAAACAGACCGGTGGTCTCGACGTCGAAGGCCACAAAGGTTATGCGCTCCAAAGCTCGCGATCCGATGATCATTTCGCTTTTTTAGGGTTCGAACCTGGAGATTATTTTCGCTCCACGATCACTGCGGCGCCTAGCCCGCCGCCGACGCACATGGTCGCCAGACCCAACGTGAGATCTCGGCGGACCATCTCCTTGAGAACGGTGATCACCAGCCGTGTCCCGGTCATCCCCACCGGGTGCCCCAGCGCGATCGCCCCGCCGTTCACATTGGTGATCTCCCGATCGAGCAACCCGCCGTTCCGTTCGAACTCGCGTTCGCAGGCGATGAACTGGCCGGCGAATGGCTCATTGAGCTCGATCAACTCGATGTTTTTCATCACGAGATCGCCCTTCTCCAGTGCGATCGGCGTGGCACAGGTTGGCCCCAGGCCCATCCGTTCCGGCTCCAATCCGGCGAATCCATAAGAATGAATGTAGCCCAGCGGCTCATAGCCTAGCTCGTCTGCCCGCTCTTTAGACATCATCAACACCACGGCCGCTCCATCGGCATTGAAACAGGAGTTCCCCGGTGTGACCGTGCCGTCCTCCTTGAAGATCGCCGGGTACTGTGTCAGATCTTGGAGGCTGAGGCCCGGGTTCGGCCCCTCGTCCTTGGCAAACGGCTCTGGGGGGACCTCCCGTCCGGCAGCCCGCTTCGGCACCTCCACCGTGACCAGTTCATCGTCCAGCCGTCCCTCACGGCTTGCACGGAACGCCCGTCGGTGGCTCTCCAGAGTGTGCTCGTCCTGTTCCTTGCGACCGATTTCGAACTCCTCCACCAGATTCTCCGCTGTCCTGCCCATGATCTGGTTGACGACCGGATCCGTCAGCCCCTCCCACAGGGCGTCGATGAACTCTGCATGCCGGAGATGCTTTCCGAACCGCATATCTCGGGATACATACGGGATGGTGCTCATCGACTCCACCCCCCCAACGATCTGAACGTCGGCATCCCCGGCGATGATGTTCTGGCAGGCGTTTACGATGGCACGAATCCCTGAGGCGCAGTTTTGGGCCACGGTGTAGTTGGTGACCTGTTTGGGGATTCCAACGTTCAACGAGATGACGCGGGCGATGTTCGGCGCATCGCTGCTCTGCATGACGCATCCGAAGATCACCTCGTCGACCAACGCCGGGTCGAGTTCGGTCTGTTCCAGGAGCGCTTTGACGATGATCTCTCCAAGCTTGTGGGCGGGGATCTTTCGCAGAGCCCCGCCGAACTTTCCGATCGGGGTGCGAAGCCCTTCAACAATCACGATGTCTCGTTCCATTGACTCATTCCTCCTCAAAGAGAATTATAACGCCGATGGCGGGCCGGATGCAATCGTTGGAGTAGAATTATGTGGGAGCCCGTAAAACCCAGGGGCGTTAGCCTTGCCTGTCTTGACTATATCTACTCTTTGTGTTAGAATATTGCCACACATCTAGCAGAACGGGTGGATGATGGAGATAACAAATCCTGAAAAGAACTACTCACATGAGCATTCCATCGTCTATTCATGTCAGTACCATGTCCTCTTTTGTCCTAAGTATCGTCGTGCCGTTCTGACGGATCAGATTGCTGAACGGTTGGATGCACTCCTCCTCGAAAAGCAAGCTGAATACGGCTACGAAATTCTGGATAGGGACGTGCTGCCTGATCACGTTCATCTGCTCCTTTCTGTTGATCCCCGCATCGGCGTCAACAAGGTGGTGAGTCAGATCAAAGGATACACCGCACATACCTTACGCAAAGAATTCCCCCAACTGAAAAGCCGATTACCCAGCCTGTGGACCCGCAGCAAATTCATCTCCAGCGTTGGCGCGGTCACACTCGAAGTCGTCAAACAATACCTCACCGATCAAAAAGGTGTCTGATGCTGATTCGCAACGCCGTCAAATTCAGAATATACCCGAACGAGACGCAGAAAGCTAACCTGGCTATCCAGTTTGGCCATGCCCGCTTTGTCTACAATTACTACAACGCGTTGCGTGATTGCACGTACGACGAAACGGGCAAAACGGTGCCGTACACTGCCTGTGCCCATCACGTGGTGACGCTCAAGCGAGACCCTGAACATCAATGGCTCAAGCAAGCGGACAGCCAGGTCCTTCAGCAGAAACTCACCGACCTGGACTGGGCCTACCAAAACTTCTTTCGCATGGCGCAAGCTGGGACCTTGGCCCAAGGCGGGACACCCCGCAAGGACGGAAAGCCCACAGGCTATCCAAAGTATTTCATCTCCATTCAGTGCGAGGTTGACGTCCTTGACCCTGACCCTGGGCCACGTGACGGGGACAGGCAAGTTGGCGTTGACCTGGGCCTGAAGGACTTCGCCACGCTTTCGACGGGTGAGAAGTTCAACGCGCCTAAGCACCTTGGGCGAGCCGAACGTCGGCTGAAGATTCGCCAACGCCGACTGAGCCGCAAGCAAAAGGGTTCCAACAGCCGTGAAACGGCCCACGTTCGCGTGGCAAAGCAGCACGAGAAAGTGGCGAATCAGCGCACGGACTTTCACCACAAGTTGAGTCACGAGATCGTTGAACGGTTCTCATCAATCGTCTTTGAGGACCTGAACGTAACGGTATGCTCAAAAACCGCAATCTGGCGAAGTCCATTCAGGATGCCGGTTGGGCACAGTTCGTCCGCTTTTGTGAGTACAAAGCCGCGTGGACGGGGGGAACGACCGAAACAGCGGATCGGTTCTTCTCCTCATCTAAGTTGTGCTCTGCGTGTGGTGAGATCAACCAGGCTCTGAAACTCTCAGACCGCGACTGGGTCCGTCTTGACTGCGGCACGGTGCATGATCGTGACACGAATGCGGCTATCAATCTTTTGCATGTAGCTACGGCGGGAGCCGCCGGAAGTCACGCCTTGGGAGACATGAGTGTCGCTGGACGCTCAGCCCAGGAAGCCCACGCGCGTTAGCCTTGGGTAGCTCACAGTCACCCAACGACTAAGAGGGTGTCTGAAAAGTGGATAGTCGCCCAGTTGGAGGGAGATGAGGTAGAATGGTTGGGGTGATCGATTATG
>JBHIAT010000206.1:0-4653 GCA_046758705.1 Bipolaricaulia bacterium | reverse complement strand
CAGCCCGAGGTGTGGGGACGGTCGGATAGCGCGGTGTTGGAGGTGCGGGCGGGGCGGTAGAGCGGCGTGAGAACCGCGGATATGCAGGAAGACGCGGATTTCTGCCCTCGCCTATCCGCGCTTTCCTGCGCATCCGCGGTTCTGTTGGGCCGGCCATCCCACCTTTTGACCTGCCGGCTGTAGTGCTTTATAATCGTTGATATCCAAAACACACGTAGGCACCAGAGAACGCCCCCCGTTGCGCTGATTGTCACCAGCGCCCAACCCGGGTAGCGTTGTCTGTATGATTCTTGTGCGATAAGGTATCCTCCCCATGATTGAAAGAGACTTCGATGTCCCCTTCGTTGCCAAACTGGCCCAACGGGAAAAACAAATCCAGCAGCACTATCGGCCCATTATTGGGGTGCACAAATGGTTTGCTCGCCGGCCAGGCTCTCTGTTCCGCGCCCTGCTACTGGCTGAGTTTGCCAATGGGCGACCACTGCCAGCCAGTTACTTCCACAGCCACAACCTCGGTCCTCTAGCTGTTGGCGATCCCTTCATGGGCGGGGGGACACCACTGCTTGAGGCTAATCGTCTGGGATGCCGTGTGGTTGGTACTGACATCAACCCAATGGCCTACTGGATTGTGCGACAAGAGTTGGTCCAACTCGACCGCCAGGCTTTCCGGTCCACTGCCAGACGGGTAGTGAAGGCTGTGGAAGCCAAAATTGGGGAACTGTATCAAACTACCTGTGTGCACTGCAAGAGTCCGAGCGCTTCGGTCAAGTACTTCTTGTGGGTCAAACAGCAATCTTGTATTGCCTGTCACCGGCCGATAGACCTCTTTTCGAAATACCTGGTAGCCAAGAATCAACGTCACCCCAACCACGTGTTGCTATGTCCCAACTGTGGTATTCTTAACGAAATAGAGAAGCTGAACCGAGCACCAAGCGCCATGCGCTGCAGTACTTGCCGAGCTCATCTGATCGTGGATGGGCCCGCCCAGCATAACCGTTGTGCCTGCCCCCATTGCGGCCATTTGAACTCCTATCCCAATGCCACAAACGGGCCTCCAGTGCACCGTCTATTTGCCATAGAATATCACTGCCCGGTCTGCAAACCAACTCATCAAGGGCGTTTTTTCAAAGCTCCAGACAAGGCAGATCTGGCACGGCTCACCGAAGCGACAAATCGGTTGGAGACATTATCACAAGAGTACGTCCCGGATGACCGTATCCCGCCCGGTGACGAGACGGATCGTCTACACCGTTGGGGCTATCAGACTTACCGACAGTTGTTCAACGATCGACAACTACTGGGACTCGGAACACTGGCAACAGGAATTGCGTCTGTCCAAGACGAAAGCGTGCGCCATGCTCTTTTGACCGTCTTCTCTGATACGTTGCGCTATCAGAATATGATTTGCCGTTATGATTCCTACTCACTCAAGATCATTGACATATTCTCCGTCCATGGCTTTCCGGTCAGCACAATCCAGTGCGAAAACTCGCTCTTGGGCATTCCTCAGGTAGGGAGCGGCGGGTTTCGGCACTTTGTGGAGAAGTACGACCGGGCCAAGGCATACTGTGAGAAGCCGTTTGAGATCTACCCAGGCCGGCCCAAGAAGATCGTGCCTGTTCCAGGAGAGTCGATTGCTGCGAGAATGGTCTCCGGTGTTCCTCACCCAGACAGCCCGAGGTCTGCTTATCTCCAGGCGGTCTCGGCCGATGAGTTAGCGTTGCCAACAGATTCGTTGGATGCTGTCGTAACCGATCCTCCCTACTTCGCAAACGTGCAGTACGCCGAGTTGATGGATTTTTGCTATGTTTGGCTCAGGAAACATCTGGCGGATACCATCCCTGCTTTTCGGTCAGCCTCCACGCGGACGGAGGCGGAATTGACCGTCAATGAGACGGAGGGTCGCGATATTGCGCATTTCACCACAGGGCTGAGCCGGGTATTTCGAAACTTTACGCGAGCCCTCAAACCAGGGGCTCCCTTCGCTTTCACTTATCACCACAATGACATTGAGGCATATCTGCCGGTCGCGGTTGCTCTGCTCGATGCCGGCTTGGTCTGTACAGCTACGCTGCCCTGTCCAGCCGAGATGGGCGCCTCTATTCACATCAGCGGCACGCAGTCATCGGTCGTGGATACCATTTTTGTCTGCCGCACGACCGGGACGATCCGGGCTAGCCAATTTGAGACAACTTCACAGAATCTTAAGCGAATGCTTAAAGCTGACCTAGAGGATCTGCAAGAGGCAGAGCACGAACCGACCCAAGGCGATGCTCGTTGTCTTGCCCTGGGTCACATGATCCGTCTTGTGACATGGCAACTGCGGCCCGCTTGGTGCAATGATGTGCCCGTTTTGGATAGATTGACCCAGGTCAAGGCCGCACTCCATCAGATTCACCCCTTAAACTTCCTCGATCGGCTGGCGGCTGAAGTCGTATCCTCTCTGTCAGATGTCGATCTGCTGGCATCTATGCGCGTGAAAGAACAACAGGTCAGGTATGACGTCGCAGACGAAATATCCTTTTGAGGTCTCGCACGCAGAAGTTGCGGCGGATGTTGATGTTTTCATTGATGCGGTATTCGATGCCCTGCAATCCTCTTTCCTCCTCCTGCCTCGTGGTCCTGGCTTTGTTACTTATCAGGATTTCCAGCAAGCCTACGAGGTACTGAAGCGTCACACTGTTGGCTTTGCGGCTTTCGAGTTACAGAACGTGATGGAAGCTCTCGAGGAAGACGGATTGGTTCTTGTGGTGTTGAGAACGATTTTGGGCTTTTCACCCCCTGAGCTGGCCCACATAGCTGCGAAGGAATCCAGGATCGCCATTTCTCAGAACTTCGCTCGTACCTGGGATCGCAAAGTCCGGGTCGATCGTCAGGCATTTCAATCCATTGGACCTCAGAGCCAGAAGCGTGTGATCGCTCTGGTTGCCGCTGCTTGCCGGCTGCTTCGTGAAGGAGTCGGTGACGTTCCCAAAGATATGATCCATCGTCTCGACAAAGCCGATACTCGGTCTGGACTGACTGGCCCCCGACATCTCGCTAGCGAGGGGGTGCCCTATGCGATGTTGCTATACGAGCGCTTTCTTGGCCGGCCGTTTGCCTCACATCGTGATTCTGTATCGGAACTGGTGGGCGAGGAAATGGAGAACGCTGTGGAAGATCGATTGAGGAAAGCAGGAATCAGCTTCCGCAAGACAAAGCGGGCGGAACGAATAGAGGGGTTCGATCAGGCACCGGACTTCATCGTCCCGGATGAATGGAACCCGCAGGTTGTCATAGAGGCCAAAATTACAGAAGACGACGGCACGGCTCGTGACAAGGTGACCCGTATACAGCACTTAGCCGCGATTAGCAATCAGCAGCGGCGGGAAGGCCGGCCAGGCTTCCAGGTCATTGCCTGCATCGACGGGCGTGGTTTTGGGGTGCGACGTGAGGATATGAGAAAGCTGCTTGAAGCTACCCGAGGGAAGGTCTTCACCCTGAACACGTTGGATCATTTGGTAGAAAGTACCGCTCTGCAGAAGTTCAAAAGCGCCCGATGAAGTGATACTTTGAAAGAACCGTTGAGGCTTCCGGGACGAGCCCGTTATGCGCCATGGCTGGGATAAGCCACCAACGGAGAGGTGCAGAATCGTGGAAACTCCTGAATTGAATGTAGTGACAGGGGCGTTCGGCTACACCGGCAAATACATAGCGCGCCGGCTCCTCTCAATGGGAGAACCGGTCAAGACCCTCACTGGGCACCCCCACCGCCAGAACCCGTTTGGCGACCAGGTGAGTGTTGCTCCGTTTAACTTCGACGAGCCAGGTGAACTCATCAAAAGCTTGAAGGGAGTAACAACCCTCTACAACACGTACTGGGTGCGCTTTTCTCACGCGCTAGTCACATTTGATAAGGCCGTCGAGAACACGAAAACCCTCATCCGAGCAGCCCAAGAAGCCGGCGTCCGCAGAATTGTGCACGTCAGCATCACGAATGCCTCCGAAGAATCACCCCTTCCCTATTTCCGCGGGAAAGGCATCCTCGAAAAGATCATCATCCATTCCGGGCTGTCCTACGCTATTATCCGGCCAACCGTGATCTTCGGACCTGAGGACATCCTTATCAACAATATCGCCTGGTTCCTCAGGCGGTTTCCGGTATTTGCAGTTCCAGGTGCAGGTGACTACCGACTTCAGCCAGTCTTTGTGGAAGATATGGCCGAGATAGCCGTCAACGCCGGCCACAAAGACGACAACCTGATCATAAATGCCGTCGGCCCAGAGATTTACACGTTTAACCAACTGGTCCGACTCATCGCCGGCACGGTCCGCAGCAGAGCCAAGATCATTCATCTACGGCCCGGATTGGCGCTGTTCCTTGCCAGACTGATCGGCTATATAGTCAATGATGTCGTTCTCACACGAGACGAACTCGAGGGGTTGATGGCTGGCCTTCTGGTCTCCGGGACGGCTCCAACGGGGCAAACGCGCCTGAGTGACTGGCTTGACCAGAACGCCGATAGCGTGGGAGTCAGGTATGCTTCCGAGTTGAACAGACACTATCGTTGAGATTCTCGCCGGCCGACCGAAAGTGTACCGAGAAACCGCTCTAGTACCCGGCCTCGGGTGGGTCTATCGGCCCGAGACGGTCCTCTGAGCGATGTTTTTCGG
>JBHIAT010000205.1:0-4656 GCA_046758705.1 Bipolaricaulia bacterium | reverse complement strand
TCGGGCCGAGAGCGCCTCCGATCCCTTTGGCTAACCCAACGAATCCCGCGCCGATCAACACGGAACCTGCCTCCCCAACAGGTCCACCCCGACTCCCATGGCGCATCTTTACCTCCTTCCCCATTTCCCTCTAAGTCATAATAATCGGGGTGAGATGAGTGGAGCAAATTTTGAGGAAGAAGAAGTCAGGAGTTGGTTGGGATGGATCTAAGAAAATCTTTTACCATTTCTCAGCTGAGGGGCAGCAGGGATCCCAGTGGGGCCAGATCCGAAAAGATCTCCGGATGAATGATCCGGGCTAAGATCTCTAAGTCCGACCGTCAGTTCGCCTACATCTGAACCGCGGTCTTGGGTCGGAGACCTTCCACAATGATCTCCGAGAGATCCATTCGATTAGAGGCATTGAGAATCTCGATTTTAATCAGCTGCTCGCTCTCGTCGAAGTGGCCGATGACTCCCTCGGCTAAATCCCGGCCATGGGTTGCCTGGCCTTCCTTCAGATAGATAACAGCTCCATCGCCGCCTTCAGAGTACTTGATCCGCAAAGGAACCACCTCCCTGGAAGTATTCCTTAATCCGGGCTGGGTAGGTGGTAACGATCACCACCTGGTCGTCTTCGTACTCGTAGATGACCCGTACTAAGTGTTGATCATCGGTCCGGAGATGGGCCACATACCGACCGGGATGGTAGGGTTGACCCGGTAAAGTTTCTTCCGGATACAGCAGAGTCTGGAGAACGACCATCGGCACCAAGCCGGCCTCTCTCATCGCGTCTTCAGTGTGGTCGACGATCAAGACAGAGATTTCCCGATCCCGGCCCTCCACCTGAATCCGGTAGAGGGAACCCCGAGGGTGGGGCTCGGTGGTATAGGTCAGGTCATCCATAAACTCATTATAGCATAACACTTCTGAGTCGCCGACTCCAGTTGGGAAAGTAGCGATCAAAGTCCTTCCCTATTTAACCAGGGCCTTCTTTACTACCTTTACTACTTCTCAGCTGAGAGGCAGCAGGGATCCCGGTGGGACCAGATCCGAAAAGATCTCGGGATGAATGATCTGGGCTAAGATCTCTAAGCCGGTCACGATCCTGGGTCCCGGACGATTGAAGTACGAAGAGCCATCCACGATAAAAACCTGACCGTTTCTTACCGCGGGAAGCTTGGCCCAGCCTTCGTACCCCAGAACGGTATCGATCTCTCCGAGTGCCCTGTCGGGATGAAAGCCGCACGGCATCAATACGATAACCTCCGGCGCATAGCGAAGCACCTCATCCCAAGCAATTTCGTATGAGGGCTCACCGGGCTTCCCCAGCCCGTCTTCGCCACCGGCCATCCTGACCATCTCGGGCACCCAGTGACCGGCACAGTAGGCCGGCTCGAGCCACTCCATGCAGAACACCCGTGGCCTGGATTCTGCTTCACCAGCCAGCTTAGCCACTTTGTCGATTCTCGTTTGCAGCTCAGTAATCAACGCTTCAGCCTGAGCCTGCCTCCCGGTCAGCTCTCCCACCAGCCGAATGTTCTCCAGAATATCGGCCAGACAGGTGGGTTCTAAGGAGACGATCTTGGGCGCGGCATCGAGGACTTTGGCGGCCTCCAGCACCTCGCTGTAAGACGGCGCGCAGACTTCACACAACTCCTGCGTCAAGATGAGATCGGGCTTAAGCCGGTTCAGCAGATCCGCATCGATGTGATAAACGCTCAGCCCACTGTGAATGCGTCCTTTGACGGCTTCATCCATCCCTTTGCTCGGCACATCGAGCGGGACGGCGCTCTGGCTGAGCACAGGCTTGCTACGAACATCTTCGGGATAGTCACAGTCATGTGACACCCCGGCGAGTGCTTCACCCAGGCCGAGTACGTAGACGATCTCCGTCGCGCTCGGCAGCAACGTCACGATGCGCATGCTTCTCACTTCCACTCTTCGCCTGTTCTTGTTGCTGGGGCACAACTCTGATATAAAAGCCGTTCTCTGGGTTGTTAAAGATTTGAACTCGCGCCTTGAAAACTCTTGCGATGAGCGCTTCGGTGAGTACCTGGTTTGGCTTTCCCAGGGCGGCTATCCGTCCCTGGTGAAGTACGGCGATCCGATCGGCGTATGCGACTGCCAGGTTGAGATCGTGCATCGCTAATATCACGGTTAGACGTTCGTTCGCCAAACTTTTGATCAGGTCCATAATCTCGATCTGATAGTTGATATCGAGATGGGCGGTCGGTTCATCGAGCAACAACACTTTTGGCTGTTGCGCCAAGGCCATCGCCAGCCAGACTCGCTGACGCTCCCCGCTAGACAGCGCAAAGATAGATCGCTCAACAAACGATCGCAGTTGAGTCACCTGGAGAGCGTCTTCGATGGCCTGGTGATCTTGAGCGTTTAACTGTTGAACTCTGCTTGAATGCGGGATGCGGCCTAATTCGACCACTTCACGTACGGTGAAGTCAAAGCCCGGCTGAATCTCTTGCTCTACGACGGCGAGCTGCTGTGCGATCTCTTGAGGCGAGAGTGCGGCGATCGGTTTGAGATCTAAATGGATTGTGCCTTGTTGGGGCTTGAGCACACCCGAGATATTTTTGAGCAGCGTCGTCTTGCCCGAGCCGTTGGGACCTACGAGCGCTAAAATTTCGCCCGCGCCGACCTCGCAGTCGATCCGGTTGAGCACCGGCTCGGTGTCATAGCTGAACGTCAAACCGTGGATCGTGACTTTCATGGTTTACCGCTGCCCTGTGAACCGTACGTTCTTGCTCCGATGCAGCAGATACAAAAAGAACGGAGCGCCGAGGACCGCCGTGATGATTCCGACGGGCAGCTCTGCGGGGGCCAGTACGATGCGTGCCCCTGCATCACAGAGGATGAGAAGGATCGCACCGGCCAACCCGGCGGCCGGCAGCAGCACCCGATGATCCGGCCCCACCAGCAGCCGCAGCGCGTGCGGCACGATCAACCCCACAAAGCCGATCGTGCCCGCCACCGAGACGACTGCGGCTGTCATCAGCGTCGCCACCCCTAACAACAGCTTTTTTAACAGTGCCGGCGAGATCCCCAGGTGCTGCGCCATCTCCTCCCCCAGAGCCAGCGCGTTGAGATCGCGGGCGAACAGGAGCAGCACCGTCCCGCCGACCAGCGTGACACCCAGCACCGGATAGACGAATGACCAACGCGCCCCGCCCAAGCCCCCCATCACCCAGAAGACAATCTTTCGAATATCCTCGGGGTTGGAGACATAGAGCAGAAAGCTGGTGATCGCGGAGAACAAGGCAGCCAGTGCCACACCCGCCAGGATCAGCGTGAAGTTATCCAGGCGGCTCTGAGCTCCTGCGTGAGCAATCCGGTAGACGAGGGTCACCACCAGCAATCCTCCCGAGAAAGCGCCGATTGGCAGAACCAGCGGCAGCCCATCCAGCCCAAGCACGACGGTCAGCGCGACCCCGGCGGTCGACCCGCTGGCGATGCCTAACAGGTAGGGATCGGCCAGCGGATTTCTGAAGATGCCCTGCATCACTCCTCCGGAGAGTGCCAGAACAGAGCCCACTAACCCCGCCAGGAGCACCCGCGGCAACTGAATCGACCAGATGATCGTGTCATGTACCGGATCGGAAGCCTGAGAGATGAAGGGCAGTCGGTCGACTAGAATGCGCACGCCCTCCAGCGGCGGCACGTAAACCGACCCGACGCCCACCCCGACCAGAAGCGTCAGGGCCAGAAGTCCCAACAACACGACCATGGCCGGCCGACCCTCAAGGCGCGTTGGGCGCACCCTGACCCTGGTTGTGCCTTTGCTTTTAGGTGGAGCCTTTGCTTGCATCTCCTCACTCACTTGTGGTTTCGAAGGCGTCGGGGTGGAGCAGCTCGGCGACCAGTCGGACCGTGCCGGCGATGCGCGATGAGATCCAGGCCGAAGCGTTCACACCGAGGACCCTGCCGTTTCTGATGACCTGAAGGCCCTTCAGCGACTCGTTTTCCATGATCAATGAGATTTGAGTCGGATCTGTCAGAATGATATCGGGATCGCGGGCGAGCAACTCTTCGAAGCTCACTTGGGGATAACCCTCAAGATCCGTGAACGCGTTGCGTCCGCCAGCACGCACCACGATCTCGTTCTCCGGGGTGCCCCGGGTAGCGGCGAACGGTGGTCCCTCCGACAGAGGGTAGAGCACAACCACGATGGGTTTAGGTTGGTCAAGAATCGCCGCTTCCACAGTGATGACCTCAGCAGCAATCGAGCCGATGAGCCGGTCGGCGTTCTGTAGGTTGCCGTCGACGATGAGACCGACGTTGCGGATCAAACGGAATATCTCAGTGATACCGTCGATGATGCCGCCAGCCTTACCCCCAGTAAAGACGAGAACGCCCAGGTTCTCAAGCGAGTCGCGCATCGGACCGAAAGCTCCTAAGACGACGTCAGGCTGCAGGGCGACAATCTGCTCGACGCTGGGGTTGAAGACCGAGCCGACCCGGGGTCGATCGGCCACCTGAGGCGGATTGTTGGGCGAGTCGACCACGCCCACGATTCGTGCCGCCTCTCCCAAGTCGACCAGGATCTCAACGTACAGCGGCAGGATCGTTACGATCCGCTCCGGTCGGTTCGCGATGGCGATCTCCCGACCACGATCGTCGACAACCGTGACCGGATAGTCGGCCGAAGCAGGCAGGACGAAC
>JBHIAT010000204.1:0-4718 GCA_046758705.1 Bipolaricaulia bacterium | reverse complement strand
TCCCCCCGACATTGACAATCCTCCAGCCCAAACCGCTGTTTCAGTTCCTTGATCAACTTCTCGATCCAGTCTCGCCGTCTCATGTGCCGTCTCACCTGCACCGCGCCTAGCTCGGCTCGGTCAGCGTCGTCACCACCGTGTCGTGCCGCCCACCTCGGATCATATGCACGATCTCAAGCTCAATCTCCTTCTCCATCCCGTTCAAACATGCCACCTCCCCGGTCTCTACCGCCCGCGCATAGCGTCCGTCTGCCAACCGGCGATTCTCTGGCACATAGCTCACCAATCCATAGCCACACTCGATCGCTGAGATCACCAGCTTCTGGCCCCAGACGACCGAGTCGGTGCGGCTGTCGTAATGCCAGCCGAGCTGGGGCGGATCTTTGCCGCGCTTGGGCAGGACAGTGGCATCGATGAACAGGTAGATCGTGGGGGCGACGGCCGCGACGCTGGAGGGGGTGGGTGACGATCGCCGCTTCGATGCGCACCTGCCGCTGGGTGGACTCCATTTTCTGAAGCCGGAAAAGCTTTCGAGCATCCAATACAATGAACAGATCATCTCATGGCAACTACACTTCATCAATTGACTTTTTAAGTCAATTATGATATAAATACGTTATGCAGTCGGATGAAACGATATATGGACCAAGAGAGAAACGTCGTCCAGACATTTTTGAGGATCAGGAGTTGGGATGTACCGTCCGTATCGATTCATGGATCCGACGGAAGAAGGAACCGGGCAAGAAGTGGGAAGTCCATGATTTTGGTATCAATCTCAGCTACAAGGTTGCAGAAGATGCTCCCGAAAACGAGTTTCAAGACGTCGTGCGCTATGACTGTCGGCACTATCACGCTGAAATGCATAAGTTTTGGATATCCCCTGTACCGATCGAACTTAAATGGGCGGTGGGAAAGCAACTGGATGAGATATTCGAAGTCTGCAAACAGGATATCAAGGAGAACTATAGGAGTTATATCAAACATATGCAAGCGGTCGATCGAGACTAAGAAGGAAGAGAGGAGAGATGATCAATGAAGGGTCAAATGGCCAAAAGAGAGTTACTTGCTGAGCTGGAGGAGATCACAAAGATAGGACGGCAGCTCCGGCGATTTGAAGAGGCAGAAGATCTTGAGCAACGTAAAGAATCTAGAGCCTGGGAGTATTTGAGACAAGGGTTGCTTTATCTGGAAGCTGCTTTCGAAGAGTTTGTCAAAGATACACCTTCAGCTGTGATTGATGCCTGGGCCGAGGAGTTCAGAAAGGAGTTGCGTTCCGAGACAGATCCGGCAGAGGAAGGCAAGGCATCAGCGCCATCGATTATCGCACTTTCCCCGGCAACTTCAGCTAAGGTTTTGACACCAGGCAGACTCAACTTGCTGAGTATCCTGGCGGAGGGTCCGGTGGAATCAGTTTCCCAGTTGGCCCAGCGAGCTGAGAAGCCTATCGAAGTCGTCTCGCGTGATCTTAAAGTGTTGGGCAATTTCGGTTTCATAGAGTTCGAGCGGGAAGGAAAGCGGAAAAAGCCAATCCTTCTGAATGAGCATATTCTCATTTTGTTGAAAGATCGCCATCCTAAATCCAAAAAGAAACGAAATCGAGGAGGTTAAACCGAGCCATGTGGTGGGTGTTAGGTGGTATTGCGGCGGTGACTCTCTACAACTTGATGAAGAATTGGGGATGGGAGAGAAATTATCGCCGTACAGATGAGGATATCAACAGACTCCCAGAAGCCCCGGGCGTGTATATACTACATTTCCCTGGGCTCCAAGCCGTGTATATCGGCTCAACGAACAATCTTCGAAGACGGCTGAAAGAGCATAAGCGGCAAAAGCCTGGGTGGAGCTCCTTTGATTGGTGCCAAACCAACACGGTAGAGAGGGCGCGTGTCCTGGAAAAGAAATTGCGGGATGAAGTGTCAGTGCGGCAATAGGGCGGTCTTGTGCAAGGTTTACTGTTGTTTTGTGTGATAAATCGATTAGGGTCCTCACATAAGCTACCACGGACTAAAGTCCATGGTATTAGGGTTCAAACAATGTCGGTTGGTCTTTGGCATATTCTTGTTTTTGAATGTAACGGCGGATCTGTTGGCTTGTGGTGCGATCGCTCACCGTCGAGACATAGTATCCAGGAGCCCAGATCGGGGCGCCCCACAACTGTTCCTCGATCTGCGGGTAGACCTGGCTGAGCTGGTGGGCCGAGACCCCCTTAAAGATCTTCACCACCTGCGCAATGGAGCAGGTCGGTGGAAATGAAACGAACAGATGAACGTGATCTGCTTGGATTGACAGCGTATCGATCTCAAAGCCGTAACGTTCTGCAATCCCGTACAGTATCGTTTCAACATGCCTTTGCACCACGGGCGTCAGCAGTTTCTTAAGGCGATCTCGGTGGCAGGCGGCCAGGCCCGGTTCTGGCATGATGTCGCCATCACCGAGCAGCGATATGGGCCGGTCCATCTCGCGCTGGCGCGGCCGGGGCCGGGGGGAAGCCGGACGTGTTGGGTGGTGGTCAGCGATGAGCCGACCGGTCTGGAGACCTTTGAGGAATATGGCTTGCGGTTCGACATTGAGATAGTCTGAACGCAAATGACAAAACGGGTAGTGGGGACCATCCGGCGAGGTGGGGATCACATAGCGGATCTCCACCTCACCGTCCGTGACGATCACGCGGTCGATCAACAGCTCGACCAGCGCTCGGCGTTGGGCGAACGTTGCGTTGGCCAGCCCCTCCCGCACCTGCGCGCAGAACGCCTCGATGGAGTCGGCTACCGCACTGAGTTCAACCCGCTGTTGGGCGATGGCATCGAGTTGGCGCTGCTGAGCGACCAAGCTCTCCTGGCGACAAGCCAATTCTTGCTGTTTGCGTTCGAATTCGACCAGTTCCAACACCTCCGCCAGATAGGCTTCCAGCAGCCGTTCTTGCTGCCGTTCGATCTGGATCATCGCGTGCCGCACGTTGGCTTGCCGCGCCTGAAGTTCTTGGGGGAGCCAGTGACCGCCCTGTGCCCGTTCCAACGCATCAGCAAGAGGTTCCGGTTGAGTCAGGACAGTGCACAAGTCTTGCCAGACGAGCTCGTCCAGTTGGTGGACCGGCGCGTAGCCGCCGTACAGCGCTTTCCTTGGGCGGCACGCAAAGCATCGGTGTGCCCACGACACACGTAGTAGGCGTAGCCGGCTGCGGTGGTGCGAGCAATGGCACTCAGTTTGCAGGCACCACAACTCACCAACGCTCGTAACAGATAGTCATGACGCTTGTTGTTGCGCGCGGCCCCCTGTTGGTTATGGGCCAGCTTCTCTTGCACCTGACCAAACACCTCCTGCGTCACCAGGGCGGGTACCGGGATGGGGATCCATTCCTCTCGGGGTCGCTCGGTCTGGCTCCGTCCCGGTCCGACCGGCAAGAGCGCCGATTTGCGCTGGCGAGCTGGCACTGGCTGAGTGCGGTTGGCGTAGGCCGTGCCGGTGTAGGCAGGGTTCTGGAGTATGCCCCGCACCGTAGTCACATTCCAGCGTGGCTTGCCCGTCGGCGTGGCGATCCCCGCCTCCGTCAGCCGCTTGGCCACACTGTACAAGGTCGCCTGCGCTTCCACATACCAGGCAAACATCTGCTGCACCACCACCGCTTCAAACTCATCCTGGCGCAGCCCGGCGGGATCGCGCGGGCGCTCCGGGTCCGCTCGGTAGCCGAATGGGGGCTTGGTCCAGGGCAACAACTGCCCGGCACGTAGCTTCATCAGTCGTCCTCGGCGCATCCGTTCGGCGATCAACGTCCGTTCATATTCGGCCACGGCGCCGCGAATCTGCAACAGCAATTGATCATGGGGATCCTGACTCATGGGATGGTCAATGAACTCGACCCGGCAACCGTGCTGTTCCAGTTCCTCGATGAGCAGCACTTGATGGACGTACTTCCGCGCCAGCCGATCTGGTTCGGTGATCAACACCCCATCGATCTCCGCTAGGGCGGCCCGGTCGCGCAGCCGATCCAGACCCGGCCGACTGAGTCTGGCCCCGCTGTAGCCGTCGTCGCGATAGATATGGGGTTGGTCAACCGTCCAGCCTTGCTCTTCCACGTACGCGTACAGCCGGGTCAGTTGCTGGTCGATGGACTGCGTTTGCGCCTGGCGTGTCGTGGAGACTCGGACATAGAGTGCTACGCGCATCGTTCACCTCCTGGTGAGGGGAGCTTTCGGTCCGTTGCCGTTGCCGTTCGGTTGCCCAGCGTAGCAGGTGCTGATACACCTGATCCCAGCGACGCTGACTGTCGCTGCATTGCATTGTCCGGCGGTGGACGATCCACCCCCGCTCCTGCTCGTGGTTCATGGTTCCCTCCTGGATGAGCATCTGTGCTCGTGCTCCTCAGGAGAGAACTCTGTCGCAGCCGGAGCGGTCGCCGCCACCAGCTCAACTTGAGGTGACCCTGGCGCGTGAAGCAGAATTTGTCATTTGTGATTATACCATCGAAGAGAACTTCTTGGACGATAAATCGAACGGGTTTCAGTTGGAATCGTCTGAGGTGCGCGAGGCTCAGGCGTTGAGCCGGCTGTGCTTCGTGATCGCGATGACCACGTTGTACCTGGTGGCGCAGGGGAAGCGGCGCTGGGTCGATCCCCATTGGTTTCGCGGCAGCAGCTATCTGAAGATCGGGTGGAATTGGATCAACCGGGCGCTGATGAAGGGCTGGGAGTTGATCACGCAGTTGCGGCTGCCCGGGGGAG
>JBHIAT010000203.1:0-4825 GCA_046758705.1 Bipolaricaulia bacterium | reverse complement strand
AAAGCACGCAAGCTTCCGCCGCCGGCTCCCAAGCCGTGACGATCTACCCCCGCGTGGATCTCCGTCTGAGCCGTGTGATGAAGAAGAGCTCAGAAAACACGAAGTCACGAAAGCTAGCCCTGCGCATGCCCCCATAAAAAAAGCTGGACAACCGCCGCGCCTTGCGCTATACAGGGCGCATGCAAAAAACACAAACCATTCAAGAGCAGTTGTCCAGCCTCGAAGTAATCCTCATGGTACGCCAGTGGCTCGAGAAAAACAAGAGCGCGAATTGCCTCATTAAAAAAGTGCCCGAAATAGATTCGTTGCCTCATATAAAAAAGTGCCCGAAATGGGATAAGAAAACGCTCCATGAAAAGGAGCGGGAAAAAGAGGTTGGATATGAGGGAACGACGGGTTTTGGTGAAAGCATTTGCGGGCGAATACCGGAAAGGAGGCAAGAAAGAGAAGGGAGCGATTCTGGAGCGATTTGTGAAGGCGAGCGGTTACGTGCGCCGCTATGCCGCCCGGCTGCTGCGCAATCAGGGACGCCGCGTGGTCTTGAGGCCCGGAGTGCGGGTGGAAGGAGACGTCACAATCCGGGTGCGGCGACGGCGAGGGCGAACTTATGGCGAAGACGTTAAAAGGGAGCTCAAGAGGATTTGGGAGATGCTGGACTATCTGTGCGGGAAGCGCCTGGTGGCGGCTTTGCCGGCGACACTGGAAGCGCTGGAACGACACGGAGAGTTGAAGATCAGCCCGGAGGTGCGCCAGAAATTACTTTCCGTGAGCGCGGCGACGATTGACCGGATGCTGGCCCCTGAGAAGAAAAAACTGCGATTGAAGGCGCGCTCGGGCACCAAGCCGGGCACCTTGCTCCGACAGCAGGTGGCGGTGAGAACGTTTGCCGATTGGGATGAGGCTCGCCCCGGTTTCGTGGAGGTGGATTTGGTGGCCCATGAAGGGGGTCATGCTCAGGGGGATTATGCCCAAACCCTGGATCTAACCGACGTTTCGACGGGTTGGACCGAAGTGGCGGCCGTACCCAATAAAGCTCAGGTGTGGGTGTTTGAGGCGCTGGAGCGAGTGCGGCAGCAACTGCCGTTTCCGCTGCTGGGATTGGATTCGGACAACGGCAGCGAGTTCATCAACAACCATCTGTGGCGATACTGCCGGCAAGAGCAGATCACATTTACGCGCTCGCGCCCTTTTCGCAAAAACGACAACTGTTTTGTGGAACAAAAGAATTATTCGGTGGTGCGACGCTACGTCGGATACGCTCGCTATGATCGCGAAGCGGAGGTCCAGTTGCTCAACGAGTTATATGAGCGGGTACGTCTGTACGTGAACTTCTTTTTACCCTCGCAGAAACTGAAGGAGAAGGTGCGACGAGGAAGCCGAGTGCACAAGTGCTATCATCCGGCCCAAACTCCGTACCAGCGGGTGTTGGCCTCGAAGGAAGTTTCGGCCCGCGATAAAAGGAAGTTACGAGCCCAATATCAAAGACTGAACCCGGCCCAAGTGCACCGCCAGATCCGGGATCTTCAGGAGAAGCTCCTCTGGTTGACTGCCAGAAAGCGGTCGGCCCGGGCGGTGGACGCTACCGGCACGGATGGAAAAGCGCCAAGCCGGAGAGGGCGAGGATGAGCCCAGAGGTCTCCCCTGGATGCCCCCCGCTGGGTCTTCCTCGAAGAGGCTCCCAGGAAAATGGGGTGATGGAACGATTCAACCGAAGGCTCCAAGAGCAGAGGATGGGCGGGAAGACAGACCGAAACATGGAAGAGTTCGATGGGCCGGAGGTGACTGTGTTGACCTCTACCCTCGGCAGCTCAACTTTCACGGTCCGGCCCAGGCCCGCCGGCAGGCTGGCCGGGCTGAGAAGGGCTCGGTAGCCGGAGATTCGGGGGTACCTGAGTATCGGGCCGGCATGAGATCGTTGCCTGTGGGCCAATCTGGAGAGATTTTTTCTTGAGCGAGGGCCTCGAGAGTGAGAAAAAGCACTTTTGGGATTGTAACGCGTCACAATGGATTCCCTCCCAGAAACTGAAGGAGAAGGTGCGACGAGGAAGCCGAGTGCACAAGTGCTATCATCCGGCCCAAACTCCGTACCAGCGGGTGTTGGCCTCGAAGGAAGTTTCGGCCCGCGATAAAAGGAAGTTACGAGCCCAATATCAAAGACTGAACCCGGCCCAAGTGCACCGCCAGATCCGGGATCTTCAGGAGAAGCTCCTCTGGTTGACTGCCAGAAAGCGGTCGGCCCGGGCGGTGGACGCTACCGGCACGGATGGAAAAGCGCCAAGCCGGAGAGGGCGAGGATGAGCCCAGAGGTCTCCCCTGGATGCCCCCCGCTGGGTCTTCCTCGAAGAGGCTCCCAGGAAAATGGGGTGATGGAACGATTCAACCGAAGGCTCCAAGAGCAGAGGATGGGCGGGAAGACAGACCGAAACATGGAAGAGTTCGATGGGCCGGAGGTGACTGTGTTGACCTCTACCCTCGGCAGCTCAACTTTCACGGTCCGGCCCAGGCCCGCCGGCAGGCTGGCCGGGCTGAGAAGGGCTCGGTAGCCGGAGATTCGGGGGTACCTGAGTATCGGGCCGGCATGAGATCGTTGCCTGTGGGCCAATCTGGAGAAGATTTTTTCTTGAGCGAGGGCCTCGAGAGTGAGAAAAAGCACTTTTGGGCAATTGTAACGCGTCACAATGGATTCCCTCATGGTCCCACATTGGCGTCCAGCAACTTTCTCAAGCTGCTCTAACCCTTCGGCATGCCATCGCCCCCAACATCGAACCACGGTGCTCGCCGGCGTCAAGGGTTCCCTCACTTCACTCGGCTGCTTCGCAGCCCTTGACCCTGCCTGCGCTCCGTGGTCTGCAGGCCTTCATGGCGATGAACATGCGGGACCGTCCTGCCCTGTCCACGAGCCGGAGCCGGCGGTAGACAGGGATAGGATACTTCGCTGTGTAGGCCGGGCAGGTATCCTATCCCCGCACTCCTTGAGGGGAGCGAGTTCGGGGAATCGAATCGGTTTGACCGAACCCAATTCTGGAAAATCGCCGAGAATATCGTGGAAGGTTACACATCCATGCAGGTAAACTGGTGTTCAAGGAACCGGATCCGCTCTGGTGCGGTCCAGCTGGGGCTCTACCCCAGGGGGCTGCAGATCGGGCCGAGCCGGCGAGGGTGCGAGGAGGAGCTTTTAAAAAGAAAGTTTTTGCCGAGGTGCCGGGACAAGGGGGTGGTGGCGCATTTTCGTTTTCAAGGCTTCAGAGGCACGGGAGGGGGCGTGTGGAAGAAGCCACTCAGGAGGGTGTAGGAAATTGAGCGGAAAGATTCGACTCAAACGCGCGCGCGGCTGGTTTGCGGCCGGCCGGGAGTGGCAGCAGGCTCTCGAGCGGCTCTCGGACGGGGCCTTCAAGCTGTTTGTCTATGTCTCGCTCCAAGCCGGGCGGCGCAGCCGGCGCCTGAGCTTTCATCAGCGCGAGCTGGCCCAGGCTTTGGGAAAATCGCGCCGTTCCATCCAGCACTACCTGGAAGAACTGGTGGAAAAGCAAGTCTGCCGGATCCTCTCGGCCCGCAATCAATATACGAGCGGTGTGGTGGAAATCCGTCCCGAGTATTGGCCCTATGTGAGCGAGCACATGAGCGCCGCAGAAGATCCCTGCCTGGATGAAGACACTTATGTGGAAGCGGTGGGCAAAATGTTTTTATCCCAGCCTTGCGTCCGTTCGGCTTATTCAGCCGCCGATCGCCGGCTGGCCCGGGCCTGGTTTGGGGCCGGCGTCAGCTTGACGCTCGTCGAGCAGGCCATCCTGCTGGGGTGCGGCCGCAAGTACGTCTCCTGGCTCAACGCTCAGCCGAGCGAACCGATCGGGAGTTTGGCTTTCTTTAAACCGCTCCTGGAGGAGATCTCCGGGTTTGAGCTGTCGCTCGAATACCAGAGCTTTAATCGCTACCAGACGGAAAAATACAAACTGAAGTGGCTGGCTGCCGCGGCCTCGCCGAGGTCCTCGAAGGCGGCCCCTGCCGGCGCAAAAGTTGCGCAGGCAAAAGCCGCACGCAACACAGAGACGAGATGATGTGGTTAAATCTTTCGGGCACTTTTTAGATGAGGCAACGAATCGCCTTTCGGGCACTTTTTTACGTGAGGCAACAGGGAGCGGAGGGCGCCGAGCCTTGGCGCAGTATCTGTGCCAAGAGCTTGATCTGCGAGACCCGGTGGGAAAGCCCCGACTGGCGGGGGTGCACAAAGCCTTGCGGGTGCTCGAGTCCAGGGGCTATTGGCAGCTTCCTGAGCCTCTGGGTGTGCTGGCGCAAAGATGGCAAGCGCGACGACTGGACGAACCGGTTGCGTCGCCGCAAGGGGTGCCGTGGCGGGTAGAGGCCCTCAAGGGATTGCAATTGGTGGAGGTGAGCAGCCAAGACGATGAGCTTTTCCGAATCTGGAACGAGCTGATGTTGAGCGAACACCCGCTGCACAATTGCCGGCTGGTGGGCCGGCAGTTGCGTTATCTGATCGGATCGGATCATGGCTGGCTGGGAGGGATGGGTTTGGGTTCTTGCGCGCTTCGCTTCAAGGTGCGGGATCGATGGCTGGGCTGGGATGAGCCCACCCGCAAGAGCTTTCAAGAGCGGCTGATCAATCTGACCAGGTTTCTGATTCGTCCCCAGGTCCAGTGCCAGAATCTGGCCAGTCGAGTGCTGAGCTTGTGTCTGGACCGAGTGGGCCGCGATTTTGCCCAGCGCTACGGGTTCGAGCCCTGGTGGGTGGAAACCTTCGTGGACCGGGAGCGCTACTCGGGCACGTGCTTTCGGGCGGCCAATTGGGTGTATATCGGCGCCTCGCAGG
>JBHIAT010000202.1:0-4854 GCA_046758705.1 Bipolaricaulia bacterium | reverse complement strand
CTAGTGACTGATGACAGATGACTCGAGACTGGTAGATTCTGGATGAGAGGCTGAACTATGGAACTTGCTGGATTTGAGAATCCCTTGCGCGAGGGCCTACGCCTCGAACGTACCGCTGAACCCTGCGTGACGGTCATCTTTGGCGCTTCCGGAGACTTAACCAAGCGCAAGCTCGTCCCCGCCCTGTACAGTTTGGCCAAGCAAAATTTGCTGGCCAGCGGATTTTCCGTTGTGGGCAGTGCTCGTACCGCGATGAACCACGAGGGCTTTCGCGCCGCGATGCGTGACGCCGTCAATCGGTATTCCGATGCCCATCCTGTCGAAAGCGCTGTCTGGGAAAGTTTCGCGGCAGGTCTGTTTTACACTCCGACCGATCCGAAAAAACCGGAGAGTTACAAAAAACTGAGCGAGTTGTTGGCCGAAATCGACCGAGAGCGGGGAACCGCTGGGAACCGCGTATTCTACATCTCGACGCCCCCCAGCCTCTACGGTGATATCATCCGGCTGCTTGGGGATACGGGCCTGAACCGCTCGAGCAATGGAGGCTGGACCCGCATCATCATCGAAAAACCATTCGGCTATGATTTGCAAAGTGCGCGGGCGCTCAATCGGGAGGTTCTGCCGGTCTTCACGGAGGACCAGGTCTACCGCATCGATCACTACCTGGGCAAGGAAACCGTTCAAAATATTATGGTACTGCGATTTGCCAACGGGATTTTCGAACCGATCTGGAATCGGCGCTACATTGATCACGTGCAAATCACCGCGGCTGAGAGCCTCGGCGTCGAGAATCGCGGCGGATATTACGAACAGGCGGGGGCCTACCGGGATATGATCCAGAACCACCTGATGCAGGTCCTGGCGCACGTTGCGATGGAGCCCCTCGCGGCCATGGAGGCGAATGCCGTCCGTGACGAAAAGACGAAATTGGTGCGTGCGATCCGCCCCATCACGATCGACGAGGTGGGTCAGTTCGTCGTCCGGGGACAGTATGGCGAGGGCTCAGTAGGGGGACAACCGGTTGAAGGGTACCGACACGAAGACGGCGTGAACCCTGAATCGAGCACTGAGACGTACGCCGCCGTCAAGTTCCTCATCGACAACTGGCGCTGGGCGGACGTGCCATTCTATTTGCGGTCAGGCAAGCGGTTACCCAAGCGTGTCACAGAGGTGGCCATCCAATTTCGGCGCGCGCCTCATCTGTTGTTCAAGCATGTGGTCAGCGGAGATTTCGAACCCAATGCCCTGATTATCCGCATTCAGCCGGATGAGGGCATCTCGCTGAACTTCAACGCCAAGATACCAGGCCAGGCGATTAATATCCGGACAGTCAGGATGGATTTTCAGTATGGGACCTCGTTTGGCAAAAGGTCGCCCGAAGCGTACGAGCGGCTCTTGCTGGATGCATTGTTGGGTGACTCCACGCTTTTTGCCAGGGGTGACATGGTAGAAGTTGCCTGGGAGCTTGCGATGCCTATTCTGGAGGCCTGGCAGCAGCCAGCCAGCAATTTCCCTAACTACCAAGCAGGGAGTTGGGGGCCAAAGGAGGCGGATGAATTGATCGAGCGAGACGGTCGGCGGTGGAGACGGCCGTAAGATGGAGAGCGAGAAGGTTGATGGGGACGGCAGGACTCTTATGAAAAGGAAAGATGAATCGCAGGTCTCGCAGAGCGTAAGTGTCCAAGAGATCGAGCGTGACTTGCACAAACTGTGGGAACAGATGGCCGAAGCGACCCAGGTGGAAGACCGAGAGCCGGTCATGAGGTCATGCGTACTGAACTTAATGGTGTATGCGCCTGGCGAGCGTAGCGTCGATGAAGTCGGCCAGATCATGGCTGAAGTAACCACCCAGCATCCCAGTCGTATTATCGTGATACTCCCGCAACATGAAGCTGATGGCCCCCCTCTCAGTGCCTGGGTGACAGCCCTGTGTCACCTATCGGCGGGTGGGCAGAAACAGGTGTGTTGCGAGCAGATCATGATCTCGGCCGAGGGCGATGGGATAAACCAGTTACCCAGTCTTGTGCGTCCATTGATGGTCCCGGATCTCCCTGTCGTCTTGTGGTGGCGCGACGTCCCCAGCTTCGAAGGTCGCGTGTTTAAAGAGATGGCTGGAACCTCAGACCGCGTGATAATTGACTCAGTTACGTTACCAGACCCTGAGGAGGGGCTAGTTAAGCTCGCCACGCTCATCAATCAGAGAGTGCAATGGACCGCATTCAGCGACCTGAGTTGGTCGCGGCTTACATCTTGGCGTGTCTCGGTTGCAGCATTCTTCGATTCTCCCGATTGGCGTGCCCACCTGGCGCGGCTAAATCGGGTGGAGATCGAGTGCACGCACGACCACGCCGGTCGTCGCTCGATTCCTAGCCAAGCCGTCCTGATCGCATGCTGGTTAGCAAGCCGTTTGAAATGGAGGCCGACATCAAAGCCTCAGTGGAGCGGGGAGCAAGCGTATCACTTAGAATTAGCGTCAGAGCATGGACCGATCACGATCCGGATAAAAACGACCCCTTCCACCGAGGGTGCCCAAGGTGGGCTCAACGCGCTGAGGCTGGTCGTCGAGAGCGAGCCGTCGGCGCGATTCGTGGTCTCCTGCTGCGACGATAGCTCGTACTTGCAAACCACGGTGGAGCTGGCGGGCACGAAGGTGGATTGGAGGATCTTTCCTTTGGGGGACCAGCGTGAGGCGGAGCTCGTCAGCAAGGAGCTCGAAATTCTAGGTCACGACGCCGTGTTTGAGCAAGCACTTGCTTTTTTCGCGGAGGTGCGAATTCAGGGGTAGAGGGGCGTCGGTCGTTTCGATTTTTGCCGCCGGACAAGGCGTCCTGAATCCTGCTGTTGGGCATGATGAGAGGGAATCGCCGAGAGATTTTACTATGCCGCGATCCGGAGGAGGTCAGCCAGCGAGCGGCAGAGTTGTTTGTGCGCCTGGCTGACGAGGCGGTTTCATATTCAGGTCGCTTCGCGGTGGCGCTTTCGGGCGGCTCGACTCCGAGGCTGCTTTACGCGATGTTGGCGACAAATGCGTTCCGACAGCGGGTGCCTTGGTCGAGGGTGCATCTGTTCTGGGGGGATGAGCGTTGTGTTGCACCGGATCATCCCGAGAGTAACTACCGCATGGCGCGGGAAGTGTTGCTTGATAAGACCCCGATTCCCGTTCGGAATATTCACCGGATGCCAGCGGAGCAAGAGGATCGCCTCCACGCAGCGGCTGTGTACGAACAAACGCTGAGAGAATTCTTCGAATTGAGGGGGGGAGAACTACCGTGCTTTGACCTGATCTTGCTAGGAATGGGAGAGGACGGGCATACTGCCTCCCTCTTTCCAGGGACGCCTGCGCTTGCGGAGACTGAACGGCTGGTCGCCGCCAACTACGTCGAAAAACTCGGAACCTATCGTCTCACGCTGACCGTCCCTGTGATCAATCATGCGGCGAACGTGGTGTTTTTGGTCTCGGGAAAGTCCAAGGAGTTGGTCTTGAGAGAGGTGCTCGAGGGCGAGCACCAGCCTCAGCGTCTTCCATCCCAGCTTATCCGCCCGGTGGAAGGTAAACTCGTGTTCATCGTCGACCGAGAAGCAGGTAAAGAACTCAGCCTCTCCGGAGCGAATGAAATATGATCCTGGCAGGTGACGTCGGTGGGACGAAAAGTAATCTCGCACTCTTTATCTTCAAGGACGGAAGACTCTCGCCTGTTGTCGAGCGGACCTTGTCCAGCCAAGACTACCCAGGGCTTGAAGACCTGACCTGTGCATTTCTCGATCAAGCCATGAGCCACGAAGCATCGGTTACTATCGACAAGATGTCCAGTGCTTGCTTTGGCGTGGCCGGGCCCGTGGTGGAGGATCGCTGCGAGACCCCTAACCTGCCCTGGGTCATCACCGCCCAAAGGCTCAGAGAGGTGCTCGGCCTCGAGGCCGTCAAGTTGATCAACGATTTGGAAGCTACTGGGTATGGCATCCCGTGTCTGGAAAGTAAGGAATTCATCACCCTCAACAAAGGATCCTTACGGCAGAAGGGTAATGGAGCGCTCATAGCCGCAGGGACCGGACTTGGGGAGGCCATGCTGTACTGGGACGGGACAGATTTCATTCCGATGGCTTCTGAAGGGGGTCACGCTGACTTTGCCCCGCGCAATGCCCTCGAGATTGAGCTGCTGCACTATCTCCTGGATCGCCTCACCCGTGTCAGTTATGAGCGAGTGCTTTCTGGTCCAGGCCTGTTTAACATTTACAGCTTTCTCAGAGATGCGGGTTACGGTGAGGAGCCGGCCTGGCTCACCGAAAAGTTGCAACAGGATGATCCAAGCGCTGCCATCGGGAAGGCTGCTCTCGCCAATCAAAGCGGGCTATGCGTCAAAGCACTGGATATGCTCGCGTCGATATACGGAGCGGAAGCAGGCAATCTGGCGCTCAAGGTTATGGCCGCCGGAGGTGTTTTCGTCGGTGGCGGCATCGCCCCAAAGATCATTGAAAAGCTCCGCGATGGCACATTTATGAGAGCATTTACTGACAAAGGGCGACTGTCTCCAGTGCTCGAAGCCATCCCGGTCCGAGTTATCCTGAACCCGAAGACAGCGCTCTATGGAGCCGCACGGCGCGCGACTTTGCTTCGAAACTAAGCGGATCGACGTGTGGAGACTGAGTAGGGGAGAGGGGTGTGGCTGAGAAGAAGGAGCGATTAACTGTTACCGTGATGATCGAAATCCCTAAGGGGAGCCGGAATAAGTACGAGTACGATAAAGAGAAAGGGATGCTCAGATTTGATCGGATGCTCTTTTCCGCCGTCCATTATCCGAGCGATTACGGCTTTATTCCGGACACCTTGGCCCAGGATGGAGATCCCCTGGATGC
>JBHIAT010000201.1:0-4935 GCA_046758705.1 Bipolaricaulia bacterium | reverse complement strand
GTGGTGACAGAAGTATATCTCATCTTCTAGAAACACTCAACAGGGAGACCACCTATTATCGGCAATTAACTAAATTGAATGAGGTGCATTTGATATGAGCAAACGAGATGATGCTCTCAGCAAGGTGACAGAATTCTACCTGAATTCAGGTGATTTTAATGGTCTACCTATTCGTGAGATTACCCATGAATTTGGGCTGGAAAGAGAAGGGCTTGAAAATCTTCTCACTTCTCTGATTAGAGAAGGTACGGTCTCTCTTAACTTTGGAGATATTCACCCCAATGCCCACATCAAGGCGTTTGATGAAGAACCTGCGGAAACACAGATAGAAAAGCTGCAGAGGTTAGACCTAGAGCACGTCTGCGCTTATCCCACAAAATCACACCTTCAAGAAGTGGTTGATGTATCTGTGTATCAAGATAGACCTTTCACACTAAGGCTAGCCTTAGGCGAAGCGCAACTATCTTTCAAGGCGTTTGATCTGGCTGTATTAGAAGACTATCGTAACGACCCGAGATACTACTACACCAATAACGATATATCTGGAACGCTAAGCGTCACTGAAGAGCACTTTAAGTCTAAAGGAATGCCAGCATCCGATAAGGTGCTTTTGCAGACTTTTGGTTTTGCATATGACGCTGACTTTAATCGGGCAGTCGCCGCATTTCTCCGTTATTTAGCAGGCTTAAGCCCAGAACATCAGCAAATCTGGAACGCAAAACTTCTTGAAGGCGACTATAAACTGCACCCCGACTACTACAAAATAACCATGGGAGCTTGGCCAGAAGGAATCTCAATTTTCGATGCTTTTGTTGTGGAGTTGTATCACATAAATGAAATGTGCAAGTTGATGAGCAGACCACCGCTTTTCAAGAGGGACTTGAGGGATGATAAGAAACCAAAGGAATTGAGTTTCCTTATTCGGCCTACCTCGAAAGAATACCGCGACTTTGTCCATACACTTGACAAGGCAATTTCAGAGAACATTAATAGAAAATTCTTCCAAAACGAAGTGCCCTTTGAATATGAGGAAGTTAGAAAAGACGGAAAAGTAATCGTTCGTCAGAAAGGGACGATTCTGATCTTGGATGAATGGTTAAGACAAAACTTTACCCCCAACGATGAAAATCTATTTGAGGAAATGATTAATACTTTCAAGGAGATTAGGCGATTAAGGAACCGCCCTGCGCACGCAATTGATGATAATACTTTCGATCAAAAATACTTTAAGCTACAACGAGAGCTCATTAAAAAAGCTTACGAGGCCATCAGAACATTGAGGTTTATATTTGCGGATCACCCAAATGTGAAAGGTTATGAGATTCCAAGACGTCTTGAGTCAGGGAAAATTTGGATTTATTAGGATTAATTAGGCGTTGTTGGGCCGTGTTGAATAAATCGAGATCGAATTTGCTGAAAGATACCAGGAGCCCGGCGACTTCAAACCACCGGGCTCCCATCCTATCTCATCTCATTGCAAGGTGAACTACAAGGATTACTCTCCCCCTTCACTTGGCGGAGGGACAACGCCAAGTTGTTGCAGTGTAGATGCTATATCCCTGGCCATCCATATTTCCGTGATCTTGCCGTTAGCTAAACGGTAGATTTCGATGGAGGGTATCGTATACTGCTTTCCAGTTGCCTCCATCCCCATGAAGTTTCCTTTCATGGTCCCGCTTTCAGTGTAGAGGCCCACCACTTTGTCCTCTTCGGCGATCAGGTCCTCGATGACGAGATGGTAGTCCGGGAAAGCGCGCGTGAGCTCATCCACGAGTTGCCTAAACTCTTGGATACTGACCAATGGAGGAGGCGGACTCCCATTGTGGATGACACAGTCCGACGCCCAAACCTCCCAGAGCAAGTTCCCTTTGTTCAACTCCTCGATTAAGCGGCGGACAATGGCCTTGTTTTCTTCTGCTGACATATTTATCACCTCCTTCTCTTAGTTAATTTCTATCGATACCAGAATATAAGACGGGGATCTTTCCCTCGATGATATTTTGCTTTGCCCAGGCTTCCCCTGTGGGACAGACCCCGCTTACCCCTTCAACCGCAAGAGTGAAATTGGGTGTTGATTTGCCCATGATATCTTCCCTTGCTATCGCACATGCCGGTCAGCGCCGACGAGCGAACGCACCTCGCAATATGATGATCCCGATGGCAAACAGCACCAGTGCCCAGAACCAGCTCGTATCTGTCAGGCCCTCCAAGCCGATGCCCAGCAGGATGGATCCAAAGATCAGGCTCCTCACCCAGAATCGTCGGTACTCGGGTACAAGCAGGCGAACGGCTGTCTCGACTAACGTAATCACCCCAGCGCCGGTGAAGAAGACCGCCCAGCCATCCCACCAGCTGGAGTTGGCTGCAAAATCCGTGTTTCCCACCAGCAGGACTACCGCACCCCAGATGAAGGCCGCGGCCCAGCCGATGGCATCGACCCGATCCTGCTGACACCAATCTTCCCATGCTTCACGTTCAGACCGTTCTTCAGTTATCACGGTTTTACCTCCTTCTGATTCGGGTTCACTAGACCAGTCGTAAGTATATCCGGTGGATGTTAAAGAATTGTTAACGCGGAGGGTAGAAATTGTTACAACTTGACACAGATCATCCTACCGAAGTATATAGGATTATCCCGATCTCAACTGCGGGAGGTCCCTCCGCGGAGGAATAAAAATCGATTATTGTGAGCTCAGCGTTGCCCGTATTCGTTCTGATATTTGCGGTAAGCGGCCTCCACATCTTCCCGGGGCATCGGTTCCGGTTGACCCCTGAGCATGGCGAGATGCACGATCTTCGCACTGTGCTCGACCAGGACGGCCACCTTTAATGCCTCGGTCGGGCTGCTCCCCACGGTGAAGACACCATGGCGCCTGAGTAACACGGCTTTGCTCTGATCGATCTTGCTGACCACCTCTTGGCCGATCGCTTCGTCCCCCACCGGTGCGTAGTCGGTCACGGGAACGTCAGCGCCCAACATATCGGCCATCTCCGTTAGGTAGACGGGCAAAGGCTCGCCTAAAAGGGCAAAGGTGGTCGCATAAGTCGAATGCGTGTGTACGATCCCCTGGATCCCCTCCATATGGCGATACATGTAGAGATGCGTTGCCGTATCCACGGAGGGCTTGAGCGCTCCTTCCACCACGTTGCCCTCGAGATCGACAACGACCAAATCGAACGGGGAAAGCTGATCGTAGGGAACGCCGCTCGGTTTGATCACCACGTATTCTCCCTGTCTCCCGCTGACGTTCCCACTGGAGAGAGACACCAAGTTGTTTTTGGGCAGCTCAAGCAGGGCGTCATGAACCTCCCTTTTCAGCGTCTCCAGCATGTTAAGCTCCTTCTGCTAAATCGGATAGGATGTGCATACGTTCTTTAACGTCCGTATAGATCTCCCGATACTGACGGTAGTACTGGTCGTAAATTTTACTGTTGGCCTTAATGGGCTCGACCGGGTCGTTATATTCAATCCATTCCTTGATCAATTGGTAATCATCGATGAGGCCGACACCCATGCCGGCGAGCAGCGCATCGGCCAGGGGGGCACCCTCGGTGGCCGAGATGGTTACGATCGGTCGATGGGTCACATCGGCCAGGATCTGCATCCAGAGCGGTGATTTGGCCACACCTCCGGTCACGATGCACTCGTCTTTGAGCAAGATGCCGGCCCCTTCGCCGGCTTCGATGCTATGGCGTAACGCGTAACCGACGCCTTCCATAAACGCTTTAAAGACGTGTTCCTTGGTGTGATACAGGGTGAGGCCGATCAGGAGGCCTCTTGCCCTGGCGTCCCAAACGGGGGCTCTCTCGCCCATGAAGTAAGGCAACACGAGCAATCCATCGGAACCTGGGCCGATCTTCGAAGCCTTGAGATCCATCAACGTGAACGGATCCAGATCAAGCCGTTGACCGCTCTCGACCTCGACCGCTCCGAACTCATCCCTGAACCAGCGGACCACGGCTCCGGAGGTCGCCGACCCGGCCCAGCTGTATATGATCTCTTCGGGGGAAGCCACATGAGGCATGCTCACCAGGCTCTGGTCCAGGTTTTGCCCATCGTGGATCGTGCCCCAACACGTAGAGGTGCCCATCATCGCCACGTGATCCCCGGCTTCAAACGCCCCGACTCCCAGGGTCGCCATGGGAGCATCGATGCCGCCGCCCACGACAGGGGTTCCCGCCTTCAATCCGATCCGATCAGCGGCCTGTTGAGTGAGTTCGCCGATCACCTCGTTTGAGTCGACGATTCTCTCCGGCATCATCTCAATCGGAATGCCCAGCAGGTTGGCCATCTCCTCCGACCACGCCCGCCGATGGAGATCGAAGACCCCCGCCAGATTTCCCGCTGATGAGTAATCTACGGTCAGCTCACCGGTGAGGCGATAGGCGACGTAACAACTTGGAGGGACAAATTTATCGATCTTTTTCCAGTTCCCGGGTTCCTTGTTCTTAATCCACAGAATCTTAGGGAATCCGTAGTATGTGTCCACGTAATTCCCGGTAATTTCAAACAATCTGTCCAAATTTGCATCGTTCATGATCCATTCCACTTCGTCAACGGCTCTGCGATCCATCCAAATCAGACAGGGCCGCACCGGATTCATCTTCTTGTCAACGGGAATTCCAGATCCTCCGTAGAGACCGCTCAAGCTGATCCCGGCGACCTCATCGGTGTTGATGTTCGCCTTGGTGACGGCTTCATGGATCGTTTTGCAGGTCGCATCGAACCATATATCGGGCCACTGTTCGGCCCAAAGAGGACGGGGATGTAACACACCGTACTCCTCGAATCCGGTGGAAAGGATTTTGCCATCAAGATCGACCAGTACGGCTTTTGTCCCTTGAGTACCGATGTCAACGCCCACTAAGAATGGCATTATCTGTTCCTTTCAACTTACTCAAAGTTGATCAGGTCATTCGCTCTCCGTTGATGTC
>JBHIAT010000200.1:0-4951 GCA_046758705.1 Bipolaricaulia bacterium | reverse complement strand
GGAAAGCGCCTGAACAAATTTCGTTTTTGCTCAGGAAAGTTAGCGAACCGAGAGATCGGTGGCGCGGTTGAAGCGAAAAGTGCGCACTGATCTGCATCAAGCGCTCTATGAATGGGGTTATCAGCAAGGGTATCAAGCAGCGTTAGCAGAAGGCGGAGAGACAGAGACAGGGCCTCCTGACGCTTCAGAACTGCGTCTTGAATCGTCGTCAACGGAATCGGAAACCCCCTTTCAGCTTCAAAAACCGGATCATGAACTATTAAGTTAACAACACTGGCCTATCAGGCATTGCAAACAGAAGAAAAAATTGGCACGATGTTGCCCTGCAATGTCATTGTGCAACAGCGTGCCGAAGGCGAGGTAGAGATAGCGGCTGTGGATCCCGTCGCCTCGATGCAAGCCATTGAGAATCCGGAGCTCCGGGATGTGGCTGAACAGGGCATCTGGCCGGGAAGAAGAGCTTGCTGGAAGACGTTCTCCACGCTCTGGGGATTGAGACCCACACGCTCTTCACCCTATCCCGACCGGTCATCTATACGGTGCTCGCTCTATCGGCCATGGCTTTGATCGGATCGGCCACGACACGGGCCATCCGACGCAGAAGGCTGACGGGGTAACGTTGTACCGCGTCCCATCCCTGAACTGTATGATCTATATCATCCTTCGAACCGTCAACAGTCATTTCAACCGAGGCCGAAATGGAGTAGAATCAAATTACCCCCCCCGAGGGGGGATGGGTTGAAGACGTGATAAAGAGATCCGCCATCGAGAGAGCCTGAAGACGGTTCCCTGAGAGGGAAAAGAGTTCAGATAGGCATGAGCAAATTGTCGAGCCGTCGACATCGGAAGCCACAGAGAGAACACGCTTCCCTGAGGTGGAGGCGAAGATGGATCGCTGTAGGAATCGTTATTGCGGTCGGGTTAGCCATAGCGATCGGGTCGTACGGGTTCTATACATATCAGCGTTCCCGAATCCCCGTCATCCAGATCACACCTGAGTCCCAAAACCTCGGCCGGATCAGCCCAAGAATGGGTATCATCAGCACGTTGTTCACGGTGGAGAACGCCGGTAACGGTGATCTAATCATCGAGGATATGGAGACCTCCTGCGGTTGCACGACCGTCGCGTTGATCGTTGATGAAGTGGAGGGTCCAAGTTTCGGGATGAAAGGGCACGGCCCCTCCCCCGACGATTGGTCGGCACGGCTGGCGCCGGGGGAGCAGGCTCAGCTGAAAGTCTACTATGACCCCAACTTTCACCCGGGCCTGAGCGGTTGGGTCACCCGAGGGATCGTCCTCCGCTCCAACGACCCTGATACTCCGATGAAGATCGTGACGTTCGAAGTGCTGCAAGTGGGTTGAGGAGTGTGATCGCCATCGCCGTTCGACGCGTCATCCTGCCGGCCCTGGGGATCCTGGTCGTCGGTCTGCTGGGATGGTACGGTTACTTCAGTCTGGATCAAAACCCTTCCCCGCAGATCCAGGTTACACCCTCCACCTACGATTTCGGTTTGATCCCGTACAGCCCGGTACAGAAGGTGTTTACCGTCAAGAACGTCGGGAAGAGGTCGCTCGAGATTTGGAGTGTGAGCACCTCCTGTGGTTGCACCCGGGCCGAAGTGGAGACGGAGCGTCTGGAACCCGAGGAGGAGACGGCGCTACGGGTCCGCTTCGACCCCAACCTGATGAGCGAACGACCGACCGGAGAGATTCTCAGAGTCGTCTACATCAAGAGCAACGATCCAAAGCAGCCTGAGGTAGAGGTCGCATTGACAGCCACACTGCCCGACGAAGGTGGGTGATCGTGGAATGGGCGCATCTTACCGGAAGGGGATGATAGTAACGGCTTTGCTGGCCTTGGCCCTGAGCTTCGGCACCGCGGCCTCCGAACCAGAACGAGCGCTCATCTTCTACAACCGGGCGTGCGGTGATTGCACCACCTATATCGAGGAGGAACTGATCCCGCTGCTGGGGGAGTTGGGCATCGTGCAGGTCGACAAAAAGGACTTCGTCAACGATCGCGCCAACCGCCGTGAGTTGAACGAGCGGAGCGAACGGTTGGGCATCCCTCCACGGCTCCAGGGACACTTCACCGTGTTTATCGGCGATCGGATCGTCCTCCAGGGCCACGTCCCGCCCCCGGTCATCCGGGATCTGCTCACCGAGGCAGACCAGTCGGATTTTGAACGGATCGTCGTCTATCAGGATGAGATGGGCGATAGAGCCCGATCTTATAAAGTGTGGGCCTTCCGAGGGGAGATCCAGGAATACCCCATAGATGCGCCGATCGGAGAGTATTTAAACTGGTTTCGAGCGAACCAAGAGAATCTGAGTACGCAAGTCATAAGGGGCCGAGAACTTTGGGATTTTAAGTCCTTTCTGCCTCTGATCCTTCTGACCGGTCTGCTGGATGGGATCAACCCGTGTGCGTTCGCGGTGTTGCTGTTCTTTATCGCTTTTCTGTTTACGATCCATCGGACCAAGGCTCAGATCGTGAAGGTCGGCTCCGTCTACATCGCCATGATCTATCTGACGTATCTGGGGATCGGTCTCGGCCTGCTGGAAGCGTTCGTCCTGACCGGGGAGCCCCATCTGATGGCCAAGGTGGGCGCCGGACTGGTGATCGCTTTGGGGCTGGTCAACGTCAAGGACTACTTCTGGTACGGCCGCTGGTTCTCGCTGCACGTCCCCAAGGTGGGAGAAGAGACACGGGAGCGGTGGGCCCAGAAAGCGACCCTGCCGGCCACGGTGGTGCTCGGCATCCTGGTCGGACTTTGCACCTTCCCGTGCACCGGGGGGATCTACGTCGCGACCCTCGGCCTGCTCTCGGCCAAGGCGACCTACCTGATGGGATTTGGGTACTTGCTGCTCTACAACGTGATGTTCGTCGCTCCGCTGATCGCCATCCTGCTTGTTGTCTCAAACCATCGCATGGTGGGCCAACTGACCCGTTGGGAGAACGCGAAGAAGCGATCGATCAAACTGACAACCGGGGTGGTCATGATCTCGTTGGGTGTGGTCATCCTGGTTTGGTTTGTTTAAGAGCCCCCAGCGTCAGCGATTATCACTAAGCACCCGTCTGCGTCGTTCGAACTCTTCCTCATCGATCTCACCCTGGGCGTACTGACGCCGCAGGATCTCCATCGCTTCGTCCCCTGTTCTCTCCTGAGTCGGGGACCGGGGGGGAGAAGTTTGGGTCCCCCCCCGGGCCACGGCGTAAACAATCCAAACGATCAGGGCAATGAACAGAAGCGGCCACAGCCACATCCATCCTGCTCCGAACATCATCTTCGATGACCTCCTCGTGGTTTCACTCAGATCAGTCAAACTCCTCCGCCCCGATGAAGCTCCCGTGCCAGGTGTGATACCAGACCTGGCCGGTATATCCGTTGACACTCAGCATGCCGATCACTGATTCATCCTGGAGAACGTGGATCGTGTAGTAGCCGTAGAACGGGTCGACATGCTCATCCACGGTCGTTCCGGGCAGATAGAAGTCCAGGAACCGCTGAGCGGCATCGCGGGCCGCCTCCGGGGTGACTGACATCTCGGTCGTCGGGGCAACCTGGCTCAACCCCTGATCGCCCACACTGCCCATCATGCCCATACCCATTCCCATGCCCATCATCCCGTACTTGGTGTTCCACATCATGTTCGGTCCCATCTCGGGATAGACGGCGCCGGTGTATCGGTCGATGATCAGCTCGAACGCGCCGATCTCCGTGCTGCGCTCAACGACCTGGGCGTAGAAACCGTTGACAAACTCCATCACCTCGGCGAGCGCCAGGTCAGAAGCACCCGCAGCGTTCAGGAAGCTCGTTACTGTGTCGGCCGCCTGATCGAGGCTGAGCGGTGTAGTGTTCCCGAACCGGAACCCAGAGTCACCCATCCCGGGACCCATCATGCCCATGCCCCCCATTCCAGTTCCAGGGCCCATCATGCCATATCCACAATTGTCCAAATTGCGGCTCTGAGGGCCGCCCATCATCTGAGCAACCCCCCAGGAACCGCCGATCAACAGTCCGATAGTCAGTACAGCGATGCTGACGATCGTCCAACGTTTCGTGGTGTGAGACATTGCATCCTCCTGTTTTTATAGATTCATCCTATTCCCACCCCACCCGGGGTGGGACAATTATACGATAACTGAAGCTTCAGCGTTTGTCCATGACGCACGTCAATCCTAGGAATGAGCTAAATCATTGGGTCCAGTTCACCTCGATGACCTCTTTTGGAGTCAAGGGCTAATGGCAGGAGATGCACCGGCTGACCTGATGAGCGATCTCAGCCGGGGTGACCTCAAACAGGTAGAGGATCGCACCGATCAGCACCACGGCCATCCCCCAAATTGCCAACTTTAGCCTCGACCTCAACCCACCCTGTTCAGCCATTTCCCTGCTCCCGATACAGTTCCAAGTTTAAAAGTTAAAAAGTTTACAAGTTCCAATCTCTTCAAGGCTCAAATCCCTAGCCAAAACTTTTGCACTTTCCGACTTTTTAACTTTCTAACCGTCTTTGAGACCTCCTTTATCCGCTCTTGGGGTTCACCTATACCCTATGCTTTCGGTGCACCGTAGATCCGCTCCAGCAGGAAGACGATATCCTCATAGGTGGCCCCGTCCGCAAGCCGAGTGCGGATATCCTTCTTGGTGTCCAGAGCCGTCGGGCAGTGGCAATCGATCAGCACCAGATCGCAGGCGCCGCAGGTGCATTTGTATTCGCTGACGGCCTGGACGTAAACCTTCTCCTGATCCAGGGACAGCTGGATCGTGCTGGGGGGTGCCTCCTTGCGGTTTTGGTTGTACAGGCCGACGGCCAGCAGGATGACCACCAAACCCAAAAACCCGATGACGGAGTAAAGGATGATGTTTCGCTTCTTTTGTCTTACCTTCCTTTCCATAGAAGTTTAGGCCAAGGGGACTCGTCCCGTTTAGGGGACGAGGGGCATTGG
>JBHIAT010000199.1:0-5009 GCA_046758705.1 Bipolaricaulia bacterium | reverse complement strand
GCCGGGGGAGAAGTGGCGCACCAGGCCGATGTACAGTCCCACGATCATGAACGCATCGACGAGGGTGACGTAGAAGGCGATGATGATCATGTAGGAGGCAATGCGCACCCGATCGGGGACGATGTTTCGGATCAGGGACACCGTCGCTGAGGAGGCGGCCACCGAGAAGGTGGTGGCGGGTGCCTGGGCCTGAGCCCGCTCGATGTTTTCAGCCATTGGATCTCCCTCCTCGTGAAAGCTCCCAATTCAAGGTAGCGTGTGGATAACGAAGCTGTATGTAACCTGGATTACATACGGACCTGTTGAGGAATCTTAAGATAGGATAGAATCCTGTGAAGCAAACTCTTGAGAACGGAGGGAGTTCACGTGGCTGAGGTGAAGATCTACACCACGCCGACCTGTGTTTACTGCGATGCGGCGAAACGGTTCTTCAACGAGCACGACGTTGAATACGAAGAGTACGACGTCTCCCAGGACCGGGAGCGTGCGATAGAGATGATCCACAAGAGCGGGCAGATGGGCGTTCCGGTCATCGAGATCGACGGTGAGGTGATCATCGGCTTCGACAAGCCACGGATCGCTCAGGCACTCGGCATCAGTGGATAGACCGAAACAGCAGCATACGAAAGCAAGTGAGTTACAATGTGCACATCGCACATCTAAGCAAGCAGAAAGGAGTTGAGGAGATGAAGTCTCAGTTGACAACGGTGGTTATTGTGATTGCCGCAATTCTAACTCTGGCTACGGGCACCGGTACTAGCACGGTGATGGCCCAGAATCTCCTGCTGCCCAACATCGTCGACGTGGTAGACCAGGAGGGATCCTCGGTCGTCTCCGTGGTGGCCGAGGTCGTGACTCGGGGCGCGTTCGGCCGGGAAACCCAGGGCTTCCAGAGCGGCACCGGCATCGTCATGGACGATCAGGGACACATTCTGACCAACAATCACGTGATTGCGGGAGCCAGCAACGTTACGGTGACCACCCTCGATGGCCGCCAATTAGAGGCCACCATCGTAGGTGGAGATAGTTCTGTCGACGTGGCTGTGCTCAAGGTCGAGAAGGCAGACCTCCAGCCCGCGGCTCTGGGGGATTCCTCCGAGCTCCGGGTGGGCGAGTGGGTGATTGCGATAGGGAACGCTCTGGCCCTGGAGGGTGGACCCACGGTGACGTTAGGGATCGTCAGCGCCCTCGGCCGTAACGTGGACTCCCAACCGGGTGTTACCCTATACGATATGATTCAGACCGATACCATCATCAACCCGGGGAACAGCGGTGGACCTCTACTCAACCTGAAAGGTGAGGTCATCGGTATGAACACCGCTGTTTTGCGCGGAGATCGGGTGGAAGGCATCGGGTTCGCCATCAGCATGAGCACGGCTCTGCCCATCGCCCAGCAGCTGATCGAAAACGGCCGGATTCTCTGGCCCTGGCTGGGCGTCGGTGTACAAGACCTGGACCCTGAATCGGCCGCCCGTTTGGGTCTCTCCATCCGGCAAGGGGTGATCATAGCGCAGGTGGTTGAGGATGGTCCAGCTGAGAAGGCCGGTATAAAGGAAGGGGATGTCGTGATGTCGCTGGACGATATCGAGACCCCCAGTGTCAGGGAACTCCTCAGGATACTGCGGATGTATAGAGCAGGCGATACCATAACCGCCAAGGTCGTTCGCGAGGGTAACGAGCTAGAGTTTCAGGTGAACCTGGCGCTTCGTCCTGCGGATAACTAGCGGGGGGATCCGATGATGAGTAGCGAGAGCGGTCATTCTGATCATCACCACGACATCGACAAGCTCATCAAGGCGCTGCAGGATAGAGACGGGGACGTGCGCCTTAACGCCGCCGTGGTGTTGGGGGAGATCGGCCGTGACGCTCAGGCCGCCGTCCCCGCCCTGACCGAAGCATTGCAGGATAAGGAATGGGAGGTTCGCTACGCCGCCGCCCGGGCGCTGGGGGAGATCGGCTCGGACGCCCGGGACGCGGTTCCCACCCTGATCGAAGTGCTGCAGGATGAGTACACGAACGTGTGCCAGGCAGCCGCCTTTGCGCTGGGGGAGATCGGCGCTGAGGCCAACAAGGCTGTCCCCGCCCTAATCGAAGCGCTGCGAGTTGAAGACTGGGGCGTGCGCCAGTTTGCTGCCGAGGCGCTGGGGAAGATCGGCCCTAAGGCCAACAAGGCCGTCCCCACCCTGGTTGAAACGTTGCGACATGAGAGAATATGGGAGGTTCGCTATAGCGCCGCCCGGGCGTTGGGGGAGATCGGCCCGGACGCTCGGGACGCGCTCCCCTATCTGGTCGAAGCAAGACAGGATGCACACCGGGACGTGCGCCAGGCAGCCATCGAGGCACGCAGGAAGATCGAGGGCTAAGAACCCGGCTGGTTTCAACCCGTGTTCTAAGTAGCTTTCTATTGCCCTCTCCCGATTCGTAATCAATCATCAATCCAAAGCTTCTATTTGACTTGGTCAATCGTTCACTTGGAGGGGGTGGGGCCATGCTGGGATGTAAGATGCAAGGAGGCCACCCAAGAGGCTTAATCCCAGCATGGCCTGCACTAGCTACCACCGGGTGGAGGTAGATACCTTATCCGTTGCTAATACTAAGGGGTCAGATGGCGGATTACTGTAAGCCAACTTACAGAAAAAGAGGGGGCAGGTAGATCAAAATTGAAGAGGAATACAAAACAGTTGGAGGCAAGATGCTTCAATATTCCCTCAAGGACGTCACGGGATTATCCATCGAAAAAATCCTTGGATCGGGTGGTGTCACCGATAACCTCTCCAGGGGCAACTGGAGAATCACCTTATCCAAATCCAATCCGGAGGCTTACTATGTAAGCACCCTTAAAGAAGCCCTGGAAACCCTCTTAGCGGGGTGCGAATCTGTAGACAGTGAGCAAGGTGAGAAGGCCGTTCTTAAGGTGGATCAAACCGGATATGCGGAAGTTATCAGCGGATTTCCGCCTATATCAGCGGAAGAGCTCGCGAAAGATTGCATCATGTTCAGTAGAATTGTTGAAGAAGAGAATCTATGGCTCGTTTGTGTCGCTCAATGGTCAGAAAGAATGAAGATCGTTGACAAAAGAATTTCCAGCGGTAAGCTGAAAGTCGATCGATACGTTACCTCTTGGAGAACGGGGCTGCAAAAAATCCTGGAAGCACTGCAAAGTGATCTTTAGGCCTTAGGACATGGTCCCCAACCTGTGTTAGAAGGCGCCTACCAACTTCACCAATCTCCACTGTAAGCAGTCTAACAGTCATCCGCCGCTTGATCCCTTAGCATGAGTCAGTGGCATCTGTGCGTCGTTTGAGATGCCAAAACACAAGAGAGGTGAGAACCATGAAGCTTCGGTTAACAACTGCGACCATCGTGATTGTCGCAATTCTAACGCTGGCTACGGGCGCCGGAACCAGCACGGTGATGGCCCAGAATCTCCTGTTGCCCAACATCGTCGACGTGGTAGACCAGGAGGGATCCTCGGTCGTCTCCGTGGTGGCCGAGGTCGTGACTCGGGGCGCGTTCGGCCGGGAAACCCGGAACTTCCAGAGCGGCACCGGCATCGTCCTGGACGCTCAGGGGCACATTCTGACCAACAATCATGTGATCTCGGGAGCCAGCAACGTTACGGTGACCACCCTCGATAGCCGTCAATTAGAGGCCACCATCGTGGGTGGAGACCGCTTTACCGATGTGGCTGTGCTCAAGGTCGAGGGGACAGACCTTCGGCCCGCGGCTTTGGGGGATTCCTCCGAACTCCGGGTGGGTGAGTGGGTGATTGCGATAGGGAACGCTCTGGCGCTGGAGGGGTGAGGTCATTGGTATGAACACCGCTGGTTTTCGCGGAGGGGGGATAGAGGGCATCGGGTTCGCCATCAGCATGAACACGGCTCTGCCCATCACCCAGCAACTGATCGAAAACGGCCGGGTGCTCTGGCCCTGGCTGGGTGTCGATCTACAAGACCTGGATCCCGAGGCGGCCGCCCGTTTGGGTCTGTCCATCCGACAGGGGGTAGTCATAGCACAGGTGGTTGATGCTGGCCCCGCCGAGAAGGCCGGTATTCAGGAGGGGGATATCCTGATGTCGCTGAACGATAACGAGATCTCCTCTGTCAGGCAGCTTAACAAGCTGCTGAGCGAGATGTATAGAGCGGGCGATACCATAACCGTCAAGGTCCTTCGCGAGGGCAACGCACTAGGGTTTCGGGTGAACCTGGCGCTTCGTCCTGCGAATTAGAAGATTTAGAAAGCGTCGGCCAACTCCCTCAATTTCTCCTCGTCCTTGATGACAATCTTGCCTCGACCCTTCTCCAATACGTCCATGTGTTCCAACTCATTCAATTTGAGACTGGTCGTTTCCCGGGTCGACCCGATCAGATAGGCCAGTTCCTGATGGGTCAGCTTCAGTCCGATTTTGATCCCGTTGGCGCTTTCCTCTCCATAGTCACGGGCCAAATTTAATAGCGTTCTACAGAGCCGAGTCGTGACATCTTTGAAGATGAGATCTTCGATCTTATTCTCAATCTCTTCCAGACGGGAGCCGATCATGGCACTGATACTCAGGGAGAACTTGGGGTTGCCTGCGGCAAATCTCAAGAAATCCTTTTTATACATGATACACAGGGTAGCATCCTCCATGGCTTCCGCGATCCACTTACGCTGTTCTTCTGCAGCCAAAGCGGTTTCGCCAAAGACCTGCCCGCGCCCGACAATGGATAAGGTGAGCCGTTTTCCGCTCTCATCGAGGTAGGCCAGCCGCACCTTCCCTTTCCTAATGAGATAGACGGTATCGCTGGAATCTCCTGGGAAGAAGATCGTCTCTCCGGCCTTGTATTCGACGAACTTCATCAGTTGGTGCATTTGGTCTCGCTCCGCTTGGGTCAAGAACTCAGAGAGATCCAAATGCTCGATGCACCAGAACCGGTTCTGTTCAGCCATTGGATTTCCTCCTTTCTGAAAATTAGGTAGTCTCCCTTTCAAGTGTTGCTGACAACAGGAATCGGTAGAGTTGTCAAAAG
>JBHIAT010000198.1:0-5051 GCA_046758705.1 Bipolaricaulia bacterium | reverse complement strand
ACCTCAGCAGGCGATTACGAGGATCATCCCCAATTTTTGCGGCAATCGGAAAACAAACTCAAGCAAGAACAACGACGGCTGTCGAGGAAGCAAACAGGCTCAAAGAATCGTGAGAAACAGCGAGTTTGTCTCGAAAAAGCTCATGAAAAAGTCAAAAATCAAAGGCTCGATTTCCTGCATAAGCTGTCGAGATTTCTGGTCTCCCGATATGATACCATTGTGTTTGAGGAGCTATATATTCCAGGGCTGGTGCAAAACCCGCATCTTGCAAAAAGCATCCTGGATGCTGGGTGGGGAACGTTGATCCAGCTTACCACCTACAAGAGTGTGGCGCTCGGGGGTAAGGTGGTGCAGGTCGATCCCCGGTATACGAGCCAGCGGTGTTCGCGGTGCGGGGCGATGGTACCCAAGACCCTGTCCGTTCGAGTTCATAGCTGTGCTTATTGTGGCCTAGTGCTCGATAGAGACGAAAACGCCGCCCGCAATATTCTGAGGGTAGGGCAGGAACTGTCCGAACCTAAATCGAACGCCTGTAGAGATGAGACCTCTACTCTAAGTTTTCCCTTGGGGCAAGTTCCGTCGTTGAAGCAGGAAGCTCCTTCCCTAAGGAAGGGGTAGTTCACCTCTCTCCATATACCGGAATGGCTGCGCCGTGAATCGCACGGGCGCTATCGGAGGCCAGAAACAGCATGACGTCAGCGATTGCTTCGGGCTTCACCCAGCGACTGTAGGCGGCGTCGGGTATCGCCTCGCGGTTGGCCGGTGTGTCAATGGTGCCAGGCAGGACGCAGTTGACATGGATCCCCTCATGTTTGAGTTCAGCCGCCATGCTCTCGGTCAGACGGATAACGGCGCTCTTCGATATGGTGTAGGCGGCCATATTCGCGCCTCCGCTCAACCCTGCGCGAGCCGCCACATTGACGATCTTGCCATACTCCTGCCGGAGCATATGTGGAATGACCGCACGGCTGACGATGAAGGCGGAGCGGGCGTTCAGGTTGAGCATGAAATCCCAGGTTTCCAGGGGCGTCTCGTGGACCGGTGTTCCGGCGCGAAAGCCGCCCACGGTATTAATCAGCACATCGATCTGCCCGAAACGCTTGAGCGTCTCGGCCACCATGGCTTCCACGGCGTCGACATCGTTCATGTCAACGGAATTGGCGAACCAGTAGTTGGACGAATCGGCCATGTCGGGGAAAATGCCCTGGAGACGGTCGACGCCGCGATCCACCAGCACCAGTTTAGCCTCAGCAGCCTGGAATGCCCGGGCGACAGCACTTCCCAGGTTGCCTGCGGCACCTGTCACAATGCCCACACGATCTGAAAAGTCGTACATCTTTGCCCTCCTTTCCGCACCAGACATCTTAATGGGCGGGAATTCAAGTTTTGGTCATGTCAGGTGTTATCTTGACCATGCTGCAGTTCAAGCCCATGGCAGGCCGCACCCAGGAGCGCGACCTTGGGATTGAGAATGACGTGGACCGGCATACGGTCCAGCAGATCTGACAGGCGTCCCTTGTGCCGAAACGCCTCCATAAACCGCTCACCCTTCAAGGCAGACAGGATGCGAGGCGGGATGCCACCACCCAGGTAGACGCCCCCGGTGGCCAGCACCTTAAGCGCCAGGTTCCCTGCCTCTGCTCCCAGGATAGAGACGAACAGGTTGAGTGTGGCGGCACAGAGTTCGCAATCCGCTTCTTCGTCGAGTGCGGCGTTGACGATCACCGGCGTCGGGTCGTCCGTCGCAGCCAGTTGCTCGGCCAGCCACGGCGGTTCATCGGCATAGCCGCTGTCTTTGAGATAATTGTAGATGTTGGGCAGTCCCCGGCCGGAGCAGACTTGCTCGTAACTGACGTGTTCGAGGCAATCCTGGAGATAGCCGAGCAGTTCAACCTCAACCGGGTGGGTGGGTGCAAAATCGGCGTGGCCACCCTCCGAACCGTGGGCCCAGTAACGCGACCCGCCCCAGGTGAGGAACGCTTCTCCCAGGCCGGTACCCGGCGCGATGATGGCCATCGCCCCGCCAGGGGTTGGTTCTCCCTGGTTCAGGGTGTGCAGGTCATCCGGCTCCAGGAACGGCACGGCGTGGGCGATGGCCACCAAGTCATTGAGCAGGCGGACGGACGAGAGGCTCAGTGCCTCCTGAAGTTGCGTTTCGTCTATGATCCAGGGCAGGTTGGTGATGGTGGCCCGGCCGGCAACCACCGGACCGGCCACGCCAAAGCTGGCCCGGTCCACAGATAGGCTGATCTGAGCCAGGAACTCACGCACGAGCGCTCTCAGACTGGGGTAATCGCCACTGGGAAAGGTCGCCTCCGCCAGGGGTGCTCGTGGCCCGGCCTCGGACGAGAAAACGGCCAGGTTGGTCTTGGTTCCACCGATGTCCCCTGCAAGTAGCATGGTCTTTCCTACCTTTTCCACTTCCACTCAGTCAGCTATTTGATAGCTTGACAGAGATAAAGCAAGTATATGATGAATTCACTCACGGTGCAATGTGCAATTTACTTGCTCCATTGCCCTGGAAATTTTCTTTCAAGATTTTTTGTGATACCAGGGCTAAAGGGTTATCATAGTGGCAAAGATACAGTCCTGAAAAGAAAGGAGAAGGTGAGATTATCGATGAGACAGGTGAGCCGCAAAGTCAAGGACAAGACCGGGGTCCAGATCGCCGGGATTGTAGGGCTTGCTCTGCTGATCTGGTTGACGATGGTTCCACCTGGAACCGGCCTAGCTCAAGAGACGGAGAGTGAGGGGGAGGGGGCAACGCACCTCGTAACCCTAATAGCCACCAGTAGACTGCTGACGGTATCGATCTCAATCGAACCCGAATCGCTTACTATCTCGGTCGGAGATACGGTGATCTGGAGAAATGAAAGCCGCTCCGGCCTGTACTCCTCCGGCCCCTCCATCACCTTGGCGAGCGAGACGGCAGGGTTTGAGATGGAGTTGGAGCCTGAGGAGAGCTTCTCGTTCACGTTCGTAGAGCTGGGGAGACATATCATCAACGTCGATAGTGGGGAGATGGTGGTGGAGGTGATCGGGGCGCAGGAGCTGGCCTTGATCCACTCCAGCTTACAAATGCTCCCGGACCGGGTGGTGGTCCGAAAGGGGGTCCCGGTGCGGTTGTACAACGTGGCGGTGGAGGGGGTGCACAGGCTGAGCCTCGCCCCGTTGGTCGCTGAGTCGTTCTTCGTCAGACCCGGGGAAGTGATCGTGGTGGAGTTCACTCCGGAGCAGACCGGGACGTTCGAGATCCGTAACCTGAGCCGTGGATTCAGTGGAACGCTGATCGTGAAGGGAGACGGGTAAGTGGAGGTGGGTTCAGTCTACCTGTTCTCCTCGCTCCTGAAGTCCTTGAATGGTTTGCTGCATCTTCACTAGTTGCTCATGGGCGACCTCTTTCATGAGCTGGCAGGCACGGACCATCTTGGGGTTGGTGATGCGATAGTAGACATAAAGCCCCTGCTTGCGGGTGATAGCCAGGTTGTTCTGTCTTAAGATGGTGAGGTGCTGAGAGACGTTGGCCTTGTTGATCCCCATCCGTTGGGTGAGCTCCTCCACCGACTTCTCCCCTTCGGAGAGCAGGTCGATGATCTCCAGCCTTTTGGGGTTGGCCATGACGCTGCAGACCTGAGCATGGAGCTTGTAAGCCTCCTTATTTAAATCCAACCGTTCCTGTTCCATCCGGACCTCCATGATCGATTGTTTAACCTGTCAACCCATTATGCTTTCTTTTACTGTACTGAAACTACTTGCTCAACCAACGCTTCTCGAACAGGACTTTGGCGGCATGCCAGATGGTTCCGGGTCCCTTGAGCGTGACCTGCGGCGTCGGCGTCGTGTAGAAGTTCCCAGAGCCGTAGGCTGCTCGACCGTCCCCCACCTCGACAAAGCAGGCTCCGTCGCCCGCGAACGACCGGACCTTGCCCCGACCCGTAATCGCCCGGGTGATGTTGTGAGCCACCACCTTCGCCTGATTGGAGGCGAATACCCCGGCCTTCGGCAGAGGTTTTCCAGAGGGGGTGGTGATGGTCGTCACGTCCCCCAGCGCGTAGATCCGCTCCTCGGATGTTTCCAGGGTGTGAATGTCCACCGGGATCCAACCCTGATCCGAGGCCAGACTGGAGCTCCGAACGACCTCAGGGCTTCGATGTGGCGGCACCACCACCAGCATATCGTAGTCAACCTGTTCTCCGTTCTCGAACCGGATCGTTCGCCGGGATGGATCGATGGCAGCAGATTGCCAATTAGGATGAAAGCCGATCCTCCGCTCCTCAAGCAGACGGACGAGTGCTTCCCCGACCTTTTCCCCGGCCACCGGCATTGGCTGAGGTTCCGGAGTAAACAGCTCTAGCTCCACCTGCTCCCGGATCCCCCGTCTTCGGAAGTAGGCCTCTATCAGAAAGGCTGCTTCATACGGGGCAGCGGGGCACTTGAACGGCAACCCGGTGATGGCCACCACTATTCGACCCCCTTGGAACGCCTGCAGGGCCTCCCATAACCTGATCGATTCCCCTAGCTCATAAAATTGGTGGACTCCCTCTACCTCATCCGTCTGCGACAGACCGGGGATCGTCTCCGGAGCCAGCTCGGTCCCCAGGGCCACGATCAGGTGATCGTAGTCGAGGCTTCCACCGTCGGTCCGCATCTTGCGACGGGTCGCATCGATCTCCTCGACCGCCGCCTGAATGTACTCGATCCCCTTGCGATTCCACCGGTCCAGACGGCGGGTGATCTGCTCCGGTGTTCGCTCTCCCACCATCATCCACGGGAAGGACGGCGCGAACGGATACTCCCGCCGCTTGTCTACCATCACCACCCGATGCTCTCGCCCCAGCCGCCGCCTCAGCTCGTGGGCCGCCGCCTGGCCGCCAACGCCTCCGCCCAGGATCAGAATCGTTTGACCGGTCATGATCATGGTGTCACCTCCTGACTTATTATGATTATGTCCCTCCTACGATATCAACTGACTGTGCATCTGCATCCAACGTGACCCGTGCACCGAGGGGCAACGTCACCGTGTTTTGCATATGACCACAGGGGAAGCGAAT
>JBHIAT010000197.1:0-5255 GCA_046758705.1 Bipolaricaulia bacterium | reverse complement strand
TTAGGGATCTCTTGATGTCAGGGCGTTTTTCTTGTGGAGGGAAAAGATCAGTAGATATAGAAAAAAGGGGAATCCAAAATGCTTAAAAGGCTGCGAAGCCTCACAGTCGCTCGGTTGGTGCTGGTGCTGGTGATCACTAGCCTGCTGGCCATCGGGGTGAACGCGCCTCTCGTCTTCGGCCTCGACTCCGATAGCGTAGTGGAAGCCCAGATAGGGGACGAGGTTCTGGTGGTCTTCGACCACGGTGACGTCCGGAAGCCCTACATCATCGGCAGCCTGTGGAACGGCGACGATGCGCCTCCGGAGCTTGATGATTCTAAAGACGACGGCATAACCGGCGAACTTGAAGACTACGATAGGATAGTGATCGATCTCCAATCGGCGGGTAAATAAGTTAAAGAGCCACCTCCTGACAAGGTGACAAAATTCATCGTCCATGCATGTCACGTGACCTTGTAGATGGGGACATCTGGGGGAATGTCAGACAGTTCCTCGATCTGCGTAATGCGTCATTGGAGCGTGAAATGAAATAAGTAGCTGTTGCCCTGCCTAATACCACAGTGCATCAACTTAACAGAGTGATCAAGTCATGAACCCACTGCCCTGGAAGGCAAGAAGCTATATCCTCACCGTCTCCGCGATCGGGATCGCCGCCCTTGTCCATACGGGCCTCAAACTCTCATGATGTCAGATCTGGATTGACCTGATCGCCTTCCTGGCCCTCTATGCTTGGGCTGAATGGCTCTCCTACAGAATCCCCATCATAGAGAGACAGATCTCCATAGAGTTAGGAATCGCGTTGGCGATGGTCTACGTACAAGGAGTTCACTTCACTGTATGGGGAGCCTTTTTATAGGGTGTTAAGGAACTTGCCTTCGTTGACGATCTTCCCTTGCGAGTTGATCACGGTCGCGTAGCAGTACCGTTTACCGTTTGTGTATGTCCAGACCGACGAACATCGAAACCCCCTCCATCTCCATTGTAGACGGAGGGGGTTTTCATCTCATCAGGGCCCATATGCTCTATCGGTCAGATGACCTATCTCCTATTATCGATCAGTTGGCCGATTGACAAGTAGACGCTAAAAATGCTTTAATGAGAGAAATTAACTTTTCAGACTCGCAAATGTACAGCGATGTAGGAAGAGAGTGGGATTAGCAGGAAACCAAATCACCGGGCTGAGGTGCTCTATCGGTACTAGACTCAAAGCTCAAAAGGAGGTTTCAAGATGCAAAGACTCATATTTTTCTCAGTATTTGTGCTGTTGCTACTCGCTACTGCTAGGTTAGTCTATGCAATCCCCTACGACATGGCCTGTGTCGAAAAGTACAGTGATGCTGGCTTTTCGACTAGCGCCGATGTCTCGCTCACTTGCGATGCCACTGACGGGTTCTCATTCTGGTTCAACCTTTTTGGTACTCACAACCTGCGCTACTATTGGCACGATACGCTCGTCTGGCCTCGTGATTATACTGAGGATAGCTTTGTGGGGGGCGGTGATAACATCGAAGTGGACTGGTCGTCAGCTGATCTCGCTGTCTTCTCTGGCCATGGGAGCTGTCAGAATCCACCAACAGCCACTTCTCCGGACTTCATAGTCACTGCTAAGAAGAATATAGGTACAGCAGCGAATTTTGTTGACATCAATGCCTCCATGCGCCTGGGTGAGTTTCCCGGATCGGGGGTCTTCGGTTCCAACGGAAATCTGAACACGCTGATGATCAACGCAAGTTGTCCCATGGACCTGGTCTCGCTGACGACACAATGGTGGACGGTATTCCAGGGACTGCATCTTGCCATGGGACATTCGGGGACGACCACCCAAGACAATCTCGACTCCGATCAGAAGCTACCAACAGTGGGGCTCTACCTGGCACCATTACCATTTTTTGGCTCTAGCAGCTACAGGACAGCGTGGATGTCAGCAGGCCTGATTGACGTCCAGTCAGGAGTCTGCGCCGTCATTACAGCCACTGGTCGTACGGAAGCCGAGGCTGTTGCCCGGCGCGACTTTGAGACCCCCACTGTACGGATAGGCGACGCGCTCCCAGCAACCTGGATCGCCTGGCGATGGACCTGCAAAGGATAAAGGAGGCACTCCCATGAAATGGCTAACCAATCTCACCAAACCTAGCTTGCTGATCGTCTTCCTTCTAGGCTTCCTGTTGTTGCCATCTATGCTAACACTATCAACAATCGCGTCAACAATTTTACAACCTCCACGGGATATACTTCCTAAACCGCGTGAAGTCACGCAGGTGGAGCGATCCACGCTGCGGGAGCTTATCTCAGAGCGCTTCAGAGTAGAGGTTCTACCGGACGCCCAATTTCAAGCTGCAGGGCCTTTTCGCTTTGCCAGCACAGAAGACTTCATTTACATGGATAGGATGGACGTTGGTAGTGTCGCTTTCGAGATGTCACGATACGGCATCTCCGAAAAGGAGCTCGATCCCAGCACAATCACTAAAGAAGTGCTCTTGCCGCGTATGGAAGTGGCCTTCCGACAAACGGGTCTGGATGCAAAGGGTCAGCAATTCATCGGGTTCCAAGATGAATTCGTCGGCACAGCCCAACCTCGAAATCTACCGCCTGACTTCGACCCTCGCCGGGCGAGCAAACACGTGGCACGAACGGCTGTCTTCCAGCGCGTTCTGGATGGAGTCCCGGTCTTCGGCTCAGAGCTCCTGATCGGCCTTATGCCGGATGGAAGCATTGGTCGGTTTCGCATGCACTGGCCCCAGATAGAGCGTTCGATGGTTCAAGAAGCTCGTGAGCTTCAGGACGCCCTCCGTAATGAGAGGTGGACCTTGCCGCAGATCATGCGGAGCAATGACATCAAAATTCTCGAAATCATAGCGGGTATCGGGCACTCTGGATTCGCTGACCCTGGCTTTCGAGCAGGTGCAGTCGTGCGAGTCCTCTTCCGAAGGGTCGCCCGGGATACCCCGTATCCGATTACCTCTACTGCCTACAAGTTCTTTGATGTCAAAGGCCAGGAGATTCTCTTCAGTATCTTTCCGGAGATCCCGGGCACGTCTCTTGAAAAGAAGCAGCTAGAGGAGGAGGGTGCCGTCAGCATTCCGTGGCGCCTGATCGCGGTGCTGGGGCTCTTGCTGCTTTTCGGCTTCCTGCTTTAGCGATAGGTCAGTTGGCCGATTGACAGATGGACGCTAAATATGTTGTTTATTTGGATAAGGGATAAGGTCATCCTTCACGGCCGATCGGCACCGTGCTCAACCCCACCTTGAGAAAGTCACGGTCAAACGAGAAGGCGGTGTCGATCCCCTCCTTCTCCATGACCGCAAACGAGGTACAATCGGTAAAGCTCAACTCCTGATCTGAATACTTCTGATACAGTGCCCAGGCGCGCCCCTCCTCCTCAGCTCCGATCATCACCCGCTGTAACACCTTGCTGGCAAAGAGCATATTCCCTAGCTCAAGGGACAGATGATAACCGCCCACCTTGCGGACATAGGTGATGGCTTCATCGACAATATAATTTGAGGTGAATATCCCGGCCCTCTCTTTTCTCAAGTCTTCCCATACTTGCTTGGCTTGCTGATGATATCTGTCTTTGGGGAAGAACAGGGCGACCCAAGCGCTGGTATCGACAAAGACCTTAGTTAACCTCATCCTTGTAGCTGTAGATGATCTGATCGTGGTCCACTGAGCCGCTTTCTTCACCAGCTCCCTTGCCGGCAAAGCCGACGATCTGGTTCAACGGATCGTTCTCCCAGTCCGCTTCGGTGACCGTGTGCTCGCTGAGATAAGCTTTGACCGCCTCCCGAATCACCTCGGCCATCGACCGGTCGTAGTGCTCTGCATAAGCTTTCAACTCTGTATGCAGATCCTCGGGAAAGTAAACCTGGGTTCGCTTCTCACTAACCTTCATCGGGACCTCCCATTTTAATGTATATTGTGCTGTATCCATTATAAGGGAACAAAGTAACTCGATCAATAAGCTGGGTGTACCCGTTCAAACTGACTACCTCGATAGTTAGATTTGTAGATATGGGGGGTGGTCGGTCAAAATATAGAGCATACTAGATAAAAAAGAAGAAATGTTTCTCAAATCTATGTTTTTACTGCTCTACCTCCACCTCCGCTTGGTTTTGCTCTGCGATTCGAATCGCCTCCCGGAGCTCCTGGATCTTGCGCTCGTAACTTTCCTTGAGGGCCATCGTTATTCCCCGCCCCCGTCCCTGCGCTTGTGCCTGTGCTTTAAGTTTAAGCTCATCGAACTCCCGCTCGATCCGCTTCAATGTCTCCCGGAGCCGCTCCACTTCGGTCATGAACGGCTTCTCCATCCTGGTCTCAGGCTCGTGTCTCATCTTCATCGCTACTCCCTGACGCGCCGTATAACTTCTCCAGCTCTTTCCGTTTGGCCTCGATCTCCTTGGGATAATGGTTGGCGAACTCCTCGACCGTCCCTTTGGAGGAACGCCGTTTGAACCGCTGAAACGCGCTGAGAAGATCCCGAAAGTCAGCGGTGATCTGTGATAAGGCGTCCGAGAGCCCCGGCTGCCGGCCCAGCTGCTTCTCAGAAACCTTTACGATCTCAATCCAGGCGATCCTGAACCTGAGCCTGAGCCTCTTCATCGTTTTCGTACGCAAGCTGCAGAGCGGCCAAGAAGCCCGTCATGAAGATCGCCTGCTCCAGCCTGTTTTTGAACTCCCCGTTCTCTTGCTCATTCCCATTCCCAGGCTCACTGTCACGGATGGTCTGCTCAATCAAGTGCGCCAGTCGCGCAAACACGCTCCCCTGTCCCAAGAAGGACCGAACCAGCCTGAGGGTGCTGATGGAAGGGCTCCTCCATCTCATGCAAAATTGTGTCAAATCATCCCGGACCTGTGGTATTCACCTATCCCTTGGCAACTGAAGACTCATTCTATGTCATCTGGGGAAGGCCGGAGGGCCCTTCAATTTGCGTAACGCGTCAGCGAGGCGTGAAATAAGCATCTGCTGCCCTGCTTCGTACAACGCCCCCGCTTATAAAGAGCAGCAGATACACTTTCAGGACACACCGGTTCATCTGCATATGTTGTCTTAAGTAGAGCTAGAAAGTATACTACTGAGTGTGAGAAGTGGGATTGTCCCACAAAGGGGAGGAATAGCGGTGAGCCAAAGTCAGGTTATATCTGTGCGAGTAGACCAAAAGGGGCGCCTAATGATCCCTAAAAAGATACGGGAAGAGTTAGGTGTCACCTAATTTTTGCCCAAAATAGCGGGGGTTCCACTGTGAACTCAACTAAGT
>JBHIAT010000196.1:0-5270 GCA_046758705.1 Bipolaricaulia bacterium | reverse complement strand
GCTGATCTTTGGGCAGGCAACACTTTTTATACTTCTTGCCGCTGCCGCAGGGACACGGATCGTTCCGTCCGATTTCCATGGAGGACTCCTCTGCCTCTGCTCTGCACCTTCGATTCCCCTGCGAGTGTAAAACACCTCAAAGGGTTTAACGGGTATCGATCGTTGTCGTTGAAGTGCTCATGCAGGTTCTTAACCCTCATCGGTCATTATGTATATACCACACTAACTTGCAGTTACGCAATTTTCCGCTGAGACGTCTCGACCTTGAATCCCCTTCCCTCTTCTGTAATAATTGATAGAGTTGAACGTTTTTGTGATTTATAGCAGAAGGACGTGATCACCGTGCTCAAGGAGATTAGTGCCCTCAAGGCCCGGCAGAACCTCGGAGAGCTGCTGGAACGGACCTACTACAACAGCGAACACTTCCTCATCAAGAGACGGGACAAGGCGATGGCTGTCTTGGTCCCGGTAGACATCTACGAGACTTGGCAGGCCGAACGGGAGGAAGACTTCAAAGTCTTTGATGAGATCCGGGCAAAGAACCGCGGCGTGAGTGCCGAGCAAGTCGAGCGCGACCTCGAAGCGGTGACCAAGAAACTTCGGTCCGAGCGACGTGCTACGCGCAAGTAAGCTGCTTCTGTTTCTGTTCCTTAAGAAAACACACTTCATCTTCAAGGAGCTGTTTTGAAGGTCGTCCTGGATACGAACGTCCTGATCAGCGGGACCATCCTCAATCATGGTCCTTCCTACGAGATCCTGGAGGCCTGGCGTAGTGGTCGCTTCCTGCTGATCACCTCCGAGAGCCTCATCCAAGAGGCGCAAGAGAAGTTGCTGGAACCTCGGATTAGGGAGACTTATCACCTCAGTCGGGGAATGATCCAAGGGGTGCTCACTGCCCTGAGGAAGCACAGCCGGCGCGTCCCCGGAACGCTTTCGCTTCAGGTCATCGTCGAGGATCCCGATGACGACCAAGTGATCATCGCTGCTGTCGAAGGGAGTGTGGACTACATCATCTCGGGCGATCCGCATTTGCGTGATCTGGGAGCGTACCAAGGGATTAAGATTCTGCCACCGGCGGAGTTTGCCCGGCTGCTGGAGACTGAACCTCAACCGTGAAGAAAGACCTATTTCCCTTGCAGGTAGGGCATTTGGAGCCTATTTTTGTCTATTAAATCACGATTTAATATATAAAACCAGCCACCCCTCAGGTCAAAAATGACCCACCTACACCACCACGAGAGAGAAGGAGAGGAACTCTCGGATTGCCTCGAAGTCCTTCGCGTTCTGGGTGAGGATCATCGCCCCAATCCTTCGGGCACAAAGGGCGATGAGCACATCGTTGATCAGAGAGTATGTCTTATGGAGCTCATACCCTTTCTCCTCCTGAAGCCGCCGCAGGAGCTTCCCCCCGTCTCGATAGTCCGAAGCGGTGGGTACTACGATCCGTCGGACCTGCTCAAAACCCCGGGCCAGCTGCTCGACCAGCCGCTGATCCCTGCGGAAGAAGGCCCCGGCTTCCAACTCCAGGAGCACCACGGCGCTGACATACTTGAGAACCCCTTTAGCCAACAGGAGTTCACCATAGCGGCCCCGGTTCAACCAGTCGATGAAGACGTTGGTGTCGGGAAGAATCTTTTGCATCCTGCACCTGCATCAGCGGAAGATCTTCCGGATAGTACCCCGTCTCTTCAGTTCCTCAAGCAGCCGGTCGAGTTCCTCCTCGGAGATGATCAGGTCGAGTGCCTGCTCGACCGTCTCTCGCTCCGTCTTGGCCTCCAGGATGCGCCGGGCCTCGTCCAGCTTCTCCTGATCGAGTTTGAGGTGCTTATCCCGGATCTTCGGCTTGGGCTGAGAGGCCATCTCTTCTCCTCCTTCTTGCTTGAATGTACATGAAATTTTAAATGATGTTCATTAAAAAAGCAACTCCCGTTTGCCAATGCCTCAACAACCGCTTCTCTGCTTCTCAGGCTGCTTCCACCCCTTCCCTCTTCTTCCATCGCCGGCGGCTCTCTCGGCGTCTCCGCTGAACCTGGTTGAATAACCGCTTTGAGACAATCGCCTCTTGGTGACCATTGGTCTCTATACCCCCATAAGAGGTCTCACCTACATAGAGACGATTCCCCAAAATCACGCCGCCGGTCGCCCTCCGCCACCTTCCCCCCCGTTTGGTCAGAATCTCCTCAGCCCGAAGCTCCCCAGCGATCCGTTTCATACTCTTGCCTCTCGAATACTCCCTGAAGATCTGCTTCACCACCTCGGCTTCCTTCTCATTGAGAATCAACTTTCCGTCCAGAATATCGTAGCCGTAAGTGAGATTCCCTCCGGCATACCCCCCGCTTTTCGCCTTCTTAATCCGGCCTGCCTTCGTCCACATCATGATCATCGATCGCTCGTAATCGGCAAACGCCGAGATCATCGCATAAAAAAGCCTCCCCGAGGGATCCCCCAAGCGGTAGGGTTCAGTGATGGAAATTAGGGTGGTGTTGGTTTTTTTGAGCTCCTTCTCGATCCACCATGCCATAAAATTGTCTCGGGCCAGTCGATCGGTCTTGTAAACGATCACCGTGCCAAAGTTGTCAGTGGCCGCCATCTCAATCATTTCTAGAAGGGCAGGACGGTCCATGTCAGAACCGGAAAGACCAGCGTCTTCGTAGATTTTATACAGCTCGAAGCGGTTCTGCTTCGCATAGGCTTCAATCTCGTCACGCTGAACCTCCAGCCCGAACCGCTCGGCCTGCTCATCGGTGGAGACGCGGATATAGCCGGCGGCTTTCTTTTTAGGTTCTGAACAGTTGGTAATTGGGGGAGTTCCAAATAGGGTGAGACAGTGATTTCCTATGGCTCATCTCTCCCGATCCTGAACCAGCGACGCCACCGCCGCTCAGTCCGCAGCACTTCCTCTTGATGGAAATTACGTGATACCGTGCACCCCCCCTACGCCTCCGAACCAAGCTGCTAGAGGGAATACGTGTCCCATAAAGGTCATTCCCCTGGGAGCTCCGGCGATCCCTAACATAATCCAAAATCCGATGCCAAAGATCACCGGGGGATTCGTTCACGGCTACACGATGCGTGCCAATGGGCAGATCTTGGACATGGCGACCGTCCCGTCTACCGCCTTTAACACAACGGCGTGGGCCGCTTTAGCACTCCTGCGGGCTTTGCTGTAGGTCACAACGGAGGCTGGGTCGGGTTCCGATCTTGGATGCTATAGGTTCCTGAACGAGATGTGGCTGTGGTGGTGTTAGTCAACAGCGACACCGCGGAACCCTTAGCGATCGTGGACGGTGCGCTTCGCCGCATCGTTCTTGGGGCATCAATGCGCACCCGGTGAGCATCTTACCGATCCGTCTGTAATGAGCCCTACAGTCATCTGCTGCCAGATTCCTTAGTATAAGGATGTGTATGGATCTAAGATTTTACGGAGATAGACATAGAGTGGTGGTAGAAACAATGGAAATTATAAGTATAAGTAAAGATATAATGTTTACCTCTACCTCCTTTAGGGTACTTGGCCGCTGCACGGTGCATCCGAGTGTGGGCTCAAATCCCATCAGCTACCAGGGTTTTTCTCACCGTCCCCTCGGTGAGGTTTTTCCCCAGTAGCTTTGAGGACACGGTTCGAATCCGTACGGCCAAGTGACGTGTGAGCCGTTCAGTCTATCCCTGACTGAACGGCTCCTTTTTGGGCCGGAATCCAGCCTCAGTTTCTTTGTCTTCTGCTCCTACAATACACGACCTAAGGGCGGGGTTGTCAAATTTGGAACTCTGATGGTGAGATAGGTAATAGGTAAAAACAACAAGCTGGAGCGGGCAAAGGGATTTGAACCCTCTCCAAACGGCTGACACTGTCTCCGCCCGTTTGGCTACTCAGCCCTTTCACCCTCCTTCCCTGCCTCGTGCTCCTTCAAAAGTCCCTGGATCTTCTCGACCGTCTTTAAATCAGGGTTAAAATCTTGATTCGAATAAAGCCAACGCTGATAAGTCGAATAACTCACCCTCAGCATCTGTGCCATCTTCTCTTGGGATATCCCCTGACGTTCGCGCAGGTACTCCAATTCCCTGAGCAGGGGGTGAAGCTTCCGTCCCCGATAGGCGCGCACTTTCGGCATCTCGCCTCCTTTCGGTTAGTTTAAGATTGATATAGTGGTGACCCTTCCGAGCCGCCAAGCCGATCTTACTCCTTGAGTAACTTCAGGAACTCCCGATACTGCCAGCGGACCTCCTTCTCATTCGGATACACGCCCTTGGTATACTCACCCGCCGTGGCCCGGTGCTTTCCGTCTAAGTGGAGGACGGTTGCGATAAGCGCCCCGGTTTTGAGGATCGCTTCAGCTTCATCAGAAATACCGACGTGGGCCTCGGTGGCGTCGTCAGGCCACTCTCTGGTGATGGCCATCTAGATCGCCCCTTTATACCCATGCGCCCGGATCGCCTCCCACTCGACTGGCCAGTTGAGAGCCTCCAACAATTCGCCTCGGTACTCTCGAACGTCGCCTTCCAGCTCATCAGCTTCGAGCCGCGCCGCCTTCCATTCAGCCTTGTAATGAGCGGCTTCCTCTTCGACCGCCGCAAGCTGACGCTTGAGATCCTCGACCTCTTGACGACCACGACCGCCTCTGGTAGACTTGATCCGGTTCTGAGAGGAACCATTCTGGGCCTCGGGGGTCGTGGCCGCGACCCTCGGGGCTCTCTCGTTATAGGTGCTTTTCATACCTAATTACCTCCATCTATAAGTGTATCATATGCGAGAGAGGATGTCAAGGGATCTAGACAAAGTCGATCGGGTCAGTTCGCTACTCGTTACCCAGGAGCTGTCTTCAGCTACAGCTAAGCCATCTTTACTCCCCCCTGATCTTCTCAAGCGTCTCAGCAGCTGCCTCACGCACGAACTTGTTCTCATCCTGCAGTGCTTCGATCCGGTGCTTTCAGGAGAGCGGCGACCTGGGTATCGCTCAAGATGAACGGGTAGCTTTTGGGCACCCGCGAGGGCTTGATGCCCCAGATCGGGTTCTTATCCTTGGGCATCAGTTCTTCCCTGACCAACCAGTTGAACAACGTTTGGAGTACCCTGTGATGAATGGAAATTGACGTATTCTTTAGCCCCCGATCCTGCAGGTGAGCTAAGTACGCGCGAATGGTGAACGTCTTGATCTCAGACAACATCACTGTTTCAGATCCTAAGAACCGGGTGAAGTTGCCGAAGACGTAGTGATACGGACATTCCGCATTAAGGTGATTTCTATGGTAGGATGGAGGGAAAACCATAA
>JBHIAT010000195.1:0-5279 GCA_046758705.1 Bipolaricaulia bacterium | reverse complement strand
GCATTCGATGACAGGAGCAAAGACCACCGTCACCCCAACGAAGGAGCAATACAAGTTTATTCTCCCCGCGTTGATCGCGCTGATTGCCATCGTCGCTTTCCCCACTGTCTTCTTATTCTATGTGAGTTTTCATGAATGGCTTCTGTTCCAACCCGGTCGGCCGTTTGCCGGGCTGGGTAACTTCTCCAACATGGTGACGTCTCGTGAGTTCATCCATTCGATTAAGATCACCTTCCTGTATGTCTTGCTGACCACTCTGGCGACCTTTGTGTTGGGATTGGCTTTGGCACTTATCTTGAACGAAGAGATTAAAGCCAGAGGGGCCGTTCGAGCCCTGATTACACTTCCGATCATTGTGCCACCCGTGGTGGCTGGATTTACATGGAAGTTTATGCTCAACCGAGAGGTCGGGGTCATCGGCGGCTATCTCCTGCCGTTGCTCGGACTTGAGAAAAGCCTGCTGGGCGATCCCACCTTGGCGCTGATCTCTGTGGTTATAGCGGATGTTTGGAGCAAGACCTCCCTGATGTTTCTGATTATTCTGGCTGGGCTTCAATCCATTTCTACCGAGTTGTATGAGGTGGCCAAGATTGACGGCGCAAGCTTCCGGAAAATCCTCAGATATGTGATTTTGCCACTGCTCAAACCGGCCATCGTCGTCGCTTTAATCCTGAGATTTATCGATGCGTTCAATACGTTCGACATGATCTTCGTCATGACGTCAGGTGGGCCGGGAATTGCTACTCAAACCCTGCCGCTTTTGGGATGGAAGGTCGGCTTCCTCTACTTCAACCTGGGCGAGGCGGCCGCATTGGCGGTGATCATGCTATTCATGACCATCGCATTCAGCTTGATTCTCATCAGGAGGCTGAGCCGATGAGGTTCAAAAAGCTCAACTGGCAGCCGCGCAAATTCCTGTTGTATACCGTCCTGTTGCTCTACCTCAGCTTCCTGGTGTTCCCGATCTTTTGGCTGGTCTTGTCCTCGTTGAAAACCCATTATCAAGTGCTGCAAATACCGCCCGTCCTCAACTTTCGGCCCAACTTTCAGGCTTACGAAAAACTCTGGTCAGGAGGTATGCTCAAAGCCTTCGGCAACAGCTTGGCCATCGCCGGCCTCAACATCGTCATCGCCTTGGCCCTTGGGATACCCGCCGGGTACGGTCTGGCTCGATTTAAGACTGGGTTTAACCAAAACATCGGTTTTTGGATCTTGTCGGTGAGAATGGCGCCGGCGTTCGGCGTCATCGTGCCGATCTACATCTTAATCCGGAACCTGAGGCTGCTGGACACGATCGTTGCCGTCAACTTGGCCCACCTGACCATCAATTTGCCGTTTGCCATCTGGCTGCTGAAGGGCTATTTCGAAGAGATGCCGACGGAGCTGGAGGAAGCGGCGATGATCGACGGGGCGTCCCGAATGCAGGCGCTCCTGCGTGTGGTCGTGCCTATTAGTATGCCCATGATCATCGCCGTCGGCCTGCTCACCTTCATCTTCTCTTGGAACGAGTTTCTGTTCGCCTTTGTCCTCACCTCTAGCAGTGGGACAACCGTTCCCGTCCTGGTCACCTCGTTGGCGGGGACGATGCGGTTTGATTGGCCCCTCATGGCCAGTGTTGCCGTCACCGCTTTGGTGCCGGCGTTCTTACTGGTTTCGTTCGTACAAAAGTACATCGTCAGAGGATTGACCCTCGGGGCGCTACGATAGGAATGGGGAGGTATCCATGAACTCCGAAACCAGCATGAGACTTCGGGGCAAGGTCGCCTTGCTCACCGGCGCTGCTCAGGGAATCGGCTACGCCATTGCCGCCGCTTTTGCTCAGGAAGGAACTCAGATCGCTGCAGTGGACATCAACGATGCCGGCTTGCGGAAGGCGGTTCAAAAGATCGATGCATTAAGCCAACAAGTTCAGCCGCTTGAAGCTGACGTGACACAAGCCGCAGATGTGGGGCGCATGGTAAAGGAGACCCTGGATAGATTCGGCAGAATCGATGTTCTGGTGAACAACGCGGGGGTCACGGATAAAGCGCATCGGCAGATCAAGGATCTGCCTAAGGAGATCTGGGATAGGGTCTTGAGCGTCAATTTGACGGGGACATTTCTTTGCTGCAGGGCCGTCATCTCCCATATGATGCAGCAAAAAACTGGGAGCATCATCAATATTAGCTCATTACTGGGGTTGAAGGGCGAGGCGAGGGAAGGAGACGGGCCGTACTGCGCCTCCAAGTTCGGGATCGAGGGTCTCACAGAAGTATTGTCCAAGGAGCTGAAGCCCTATGGCATTAATGTGAACTCTCTTGCTCCAGCCACCCAGGTAGACACCGGCTTCTTCGATCACCTCCCCGATCATGAGAGGAAGAAGCTGGCTCGGCCTGACATCATGGGCGAACCCGCCGTCTTCCTCGCTTCATTAACACCGGGTAGTCTTTCTGGTCGATATATCCACGCGAAACGATGGCATGAGGAGCAGGAATACCGCGAGGCGCTGATGGAAGAGCACGAATCCTTCCTGTGATCAATGCTACGTTTTATGGAGGGAAACAGACGCTATGAGAATCACTGAGGAGCTTTATCTGGTCGGAAGCGGTCAGTACGGGCTATCCCATCCTTTCGACTGTTCTGTTTACTTGGTCGACTGTGGAACCGAATTGGCACTCATCGATGCAGGAGCAGGTGTGATCATCGATCCCATTGTAGAAAACGTGAGACGAGAGGGATTGGATCCCACCCATCTCCGCACAGTTATTGTAACCCATGCTCACGCAGATCATTCAGGTGGAGCTCAAGCCTTTAGAGAACAGTATGGCTGTGAGATCTATGCCCCTCAAGGAGATATTCGGCTCATCGAAGCGGGAACGGATGAGGAGATGGGGCTTCACATTGCAACAAGGAGCGGTTTTTACACTTCAGATTACGTGTACCCTCATAGTAAAGTGGACAAAGGAGTCAGCGATGGCGATCAAATCACAGTCGGTCGCGTAACGTTTTCAGCCATCCAAGTGCCTGGCCATAGTGAGCATTCAATTTGCCTGCTATGGGAAAAGGGCGATACAAAGATTCTTTTCTCTGCTGATGTCGTCTTTTTCGAAGGCCGGATCGGGCTTCTCAATTACCCGGGATCCAGCTTAGCGGCCTATCGACGTAACATCCAAAAGTTAAGTGATCTTGCGGTGGATATGCTGTTCCCTGGGCATGGTATTTTTGTTCTTAAAGATGGTCAGCGCCACATCGACTTGGCTATCGATGCGTTAAGCCGGTTGCAAATCCCATCGAATTTTATCTGATGTGAAGGTCACTTTGAGAAGGAGAGATCGTTATGAGTGAAAAACACCCTGAATGGATGGGCAAGATGCGAAAGCTAACTCAAGAAGAGATTGAGAAGTTCCTGGCAACGAACATCACCGCCCGCCTTGCGACGGTGACTCCTAAGGGTACGCCCTATATTGTTCCGGTGTGGCAGCACTACGAAGATGGGGCTCTCTATATCATTACTCGCGAGCGTGCGGCTTACATGGAGCACCTCAAGCAAAATCCGAACGTCGCCGTCTCGTGTGCGATGGATGAGCCTCCCCAAACCCGGGTTCTCTTCTTGGGCAAGGCCGAAATCGTCGAAGGTCCCAAGTTCATGGAAGGTAAAACCCTGGAGATTGCTGAGAAAATGGCTTACCGCTATCTGGGGGGAGAGCGTGGTCCAGAGTACATGAAACCGACTCTGGACCGACCACGGTACTTGGTCAAGATCACCCCAGAGGAGACCATTTCGTTTGAAGGAAGTGAGTGGCATCCTAAGTACTACCAATAGGAGACTGGGTCGACATCAAGCGGGAGAGCGCGCTTCCCCGAACGTCTCTCAACCTGGTTCATCGTTGTCCCTCCCAACGTTTCAGCGCCGGGAATATCTCACCCAGTCGGTCATAGAGCTGCTGAAACACCACATACCCAGTTCGGTAATATTCAGCGGTTGGAGCTTCCGGAGCAATCGGGGGGCCGACCTTGACGGCCGCCTCGCAGGCTTCGGCCAGGTTCCGGTAGCGACCGCACGCTACGGCGGCCAGCAGGCAAGCTCCTAAGGGCGAGGCATCCAGGATATGCACAGGGCGGAGGGGGCATCCATAGATGTCGGCCTGGATCCTCGTCCAGAGAGGGTTCTTCATCCCCCCTCCAGCGATTCGTATCTCCTGGGGTTGAAGCCCTTCGGCCTGCAGCAGCTGCAAGGAGTCCTGAAGGGCGTAGGCCACTCCCTCCATGAGGGCTCGGACGAGCTCAGCCGGGCCATGCGCCTCGGTGAGGCCGATGAAAGCGCCCCTCGCCTGGTAGTCCAGATGAGGGGTTCCCGTCCCGGCGAGGTAGGGCAGGAAGACCAGCCCTCGTGCCCCCGGTGGCACATGCTCCGCTTCCTTGACCAACTCCTCCAGGTGATGCGCATCGGGGTGTACTTCGCCGGTGAGCAGGCGCGCCAGCCAGTGGAGAGCCGCCCCGCCCGTCGGGATGGTCCCCAGTCCCAGGTAGGCTCCTGGGATGGCGCTCGCAAACAGGTAGAACCGTCCCGGAAGAGCTTCGGACCACCGTTTCAGATGGAACAGCAGTTGGCCTGCCGTTCCCAAGGTGATGGCCACCTGGTCCGGCCGGACCAGGCCGTTGCCCACAGCGGCCGTGGCCAGATCGCCCGCGCCTACGAAGACAGGGGTACCCGCCCGCAGACCGGTCTGCTGCGCAGCCGCTTCGGTGAGATCCCCCAAGCGGGCTGTGGCGGGGGCCACCGTCGGCAACGCCGCGACGGGCAGCCCTACGGTCTCGACCAGGACCTCGGACCAGCGACCGGCGTGCAGATCAAAGAGTAAGGTTCCCGAGGCATCGGAAGGGTCGGTGGCGTATTGTCCGGTCAAACGGAAACCGATGTAGTCCTTGGATATTAAGACCATTCTAATGGCACGGTGGACCTCAGGGCGGTGTCGCTTGAGCCAAAGGAGTTTTGCTGCAGGGAACGCGGCCACGGCAGGGTTTCCTGTTAAGGTGAGCAAACGCTTCTCACCGATGGAGGAGGTGAGAGCAGAAGCTTGGGTCTCGGCCCGGGTGTCCATCCAGAGCATGCAGGGGCCCAGAAGTTCTCCGTCTCGACCGAGAATGACCGGGCCATGCATCTGCCCAGTCAGGCCGATGTTTTCGACCTTGAGCCCTTGAGTCTGTAACTGCTTGTTGACCGCATGGATCACCCGAATGACAGCCCGCCACCAGTCCTCTGGATCCTGCTCCGCCCAGCCGGGCTGGGGCCGGTGCGT
>JBHIAT010000194.1:0-5318 GCA_046758705.1 Bipolaricaulia bacterium | reverse complement strand
CACTGTCCCGGTTCCCTGATAGGCGATCGACTGGCCGACCTCAAGGGCGCTGATGTCAACGAACTCTCCGGAGTTCCACTGACCGGCCGAGATGGCGACGTTCAGCCGCGTCGGGCTCTGCCGGGCGGCTCCCCACTGAACGAAGTCAACGAGCGCGTTGGCGCTGCCGAAGTTGCCGCTGGAGTAGAGCGCCGTCTCATCGGCGGTGGCGTTGAGCCGCGACAGACCCGAGGCGAACAGATCGGTCTCCGTGTTTTCTCCCCGCACACCGACGTGAACGACCAAGACCTCGCCCGGCGCGATCGTCGTGCCGCTGGGGAACCTCCAGTAGCTCGGCCGATTGCACAGGAACCAGCCGGTGAGTTCCGCCTCAGCGTCGCCGAGGTTGGCGATCTCGATCAACTGTTCCCCCGAGTCCGGCAGGAACAGCACCTCGTTGATGACCACCTGAGTGAACGCCGACGGTGAGAACCCAACCCAGAACAATAGAGAAAGTCCCAAAATCCCAATTCCGACCTTGACTCTGCGATTCATCTGACGCATCGATAACCTCACCTCTTAATAAGTTTTTGGTGATAAAGAATATACGAAGATAAAGGTGAAAAGACAATAGAAGAAAGGTACCGGAAAGGTCAAAGTTCCGTCTAACCGTCATCAGCCAGTCCGGGCTGATCGACGTTGAGCTTGTAACCGAACCCCCGGATGGTGAGGATGAGCTGGGGTTCTTCGGGATTCTCCTCGATCTTCTGACGCAACAAGTAGATGTACTTCTTGACGTCCTCCGCTGAGGCAAAATCGTTCTCGGTCCAGATTTGATCCAGGATCTCTTCACTGGAGAACACCTTGCCCGGCTCGGACGCCAACAGCTTCATCAACTCGTACTCCTTAGGCGACAGGTTGACCAGCTGCTCGCCGACCTGGACCTCCTTGCTACCATCGTCAATAACCAACCGACCGACCTCGATGATCTGGCCATCCGATCGTCCGTTGGGGCCGGCTTGGGCTGTCCTGTCGATCGGCTCCATTCGCGATTGGAACATCATCCGCGCCAGGAAGACACTGAGCAGAATCCCGGAGCCGATGAACCCTAGGCTGATCATCGAGATGAGCAGCGCCTCATTCCTAATCTGGTAATCGACCGAAGCCAGGGAGACCCCGATTCGAACGTATCCCTCTCGGCTGGGGAGCTGCCTCAGAACGTCGAGGTAGGTGTTGCCGTTCGGCAGCCGATCCTCCAGGGTACTCAGTGGGGTGGCGAGATCCTCGATCAGGAGGCGGACGTTGAGGGCTTCGGTGGCCCGATCCTCGGCGACGATCTGTCCCTGATAAACAACTTGGGCGTAGAGCACCCCGCCCATCACCGCCCATTTGGCCAGGACCCCCAGCGGTTCCTCGCGCTCCAGATAAAGGTCGGCCTGTCGGGCGAGCCCGTCGGCGAACTCCTCGCCGCGTTGGACGTATTGCCCTTTGAGCTCGGTGGTGAATCGATAGAAGTAGATCGAGCCGAAGGTGGCCGAAAGCACCACGACAAACCCAATGAGAGCCCAGATCAGTTGGCTCTTCGGACTCATCTTCCCGAATCTGCGAATCGCTATCATTATCTATTTATGATACCAGAGGTCTTCGGGGAGAATCAAACGAATGGAAATCCGGTTTGACTTCCGATCAGGAGGAGATTATTATAGGAATGCGCTGGGTTACTGTTACAGAGGCCGGAGTGGCGAAATCGGTTCACGCGGAGGGCTTAAAACCCTCTGGGGTATAACACCCCTTGCGGGTTCGAATCCCGCCTCCGGCACCAACAGTGTTGAAAAACTCCATCCCATCCTTTACAATACAGGATGCAGTGAACGACGCGGGGTGGAGCAATTTGGAAGCTCGTCGGGCTCATAACCCGGAGGTTGTCGGTTCGAATCCGACCCCCGCAACCAGCCAGAGCCGGGGTGTGCTAAAACGGCACTCCGGCTTTCTGCTTCACTCAGGCCACACGGCGGTGTAGCTCAACCGGTTAGAGCGCTCGGCTCATATCCGAGAGGTTCGGGGTTCGAGTCCCTGCACCGCTACCACTGACCTAATGAGGGACAGGGCGCTTCAGGAAGGATGTTATCCCTCTTCAAATCTTTCGCTCAGTGTTTTCACCCGAACGGATGAAAGAATCACGTAACCAGCATCGGTAAGCACAACAGACCTTGCCCGCCTTCCTCTGCTGATGTCAACGACCTTGCCGTCTTCCTTGAGCTCATTGACAAGTCGACGGATCGGGGAGGTATCCGGCTTGACGATCGCCACCACCCGATCTCTGGGGATGTAGTTGTCTAATCCCAGGTTCACCAGTTGCGCCACCGCCATCAGCCTCCTTAGGAGAGATTTTTCTACGCTTTAGCCAAAGTATAACGGAAGAGCCACAAAATTTCAAGGCTAAGGGAGGATATCGAGGGCCTCAGCACCCATTCATCCGAGCTGAACCGGTCATGAGACGATCGCGCATCATCGTATCTCTTCTTTTCTTTTCAGGTGACCCTTGTGTTATAATATATATATAGTGGGGATGTAGCTCAGTCCGGGAGAGCGCCCCCCTCGCACGGGGGAGGTCGGCGGTTCGAATCCGCTCATCTCCACCAGTTTTTATTTTTGGGGTTCCCGATACGGCCTCAGACTGGACGGAAAAACAGAAAAGGGGGAACGTAGTCATGCGCTCTCAGCGTTGGACCAGCGTCGGTTTTGCCGGACGCCTTTTCAGTGCAGTGCTCGTCTGCTCCACCTTAATCATCACAACGTGGGTCTGGTTCCAACCTCACTCGACGGCTGGCCAAACAGAAGCGACCAATCGCATTGCCTACATCGGATCCGACGGCAACGTATACACCGTCAAGGTCGACGGTACAGACACACAAGCGCTCACCACCGATGCGCTGATCAGTCGGACGGGAACCGGTGTGACCTATCTCTATCCGACCTGGTCGCCCGGCAGCCGCCACCTCGCCTTCGTCGGCACCCGTACCCAGGGCGGCCGGACGGTTCAGGCCAATCTCTATGTGGCGCCCGTCGATGGGGGTAACCGGATCACCGCATTCGCCAGTCAGCAAAGCTTTCCCTTCTATCTCTACTGGGCACCCGACAATCAGCAGATCGCTTTCTTGACCCAGGAGACCAGCGGGCTGTTTCTACGTCTCGGCTATCGAGACCCGGAGCGCCAACACCGTATCCTGGAGCAGGGCAACCCGTTTTATCTCTCGTGGTCACCGGACAGCCAAAAGCTGCTGTTCCACATTGGCGGGGCCGCCCGATTTTCGTCCCAGGCTCGCCTGTCTGTACTCGAGGTGGCCGATGAGGGGCAGCTGGTCACCTTGCCGGATTTGCCCGCCCTGTTTCAGGCACCGGCCTGGTCGCCCGGCGGTGATCGCACGCTGTTCGCGGCTCAGCAGGGCGCTGGCAGCGACATCCTGGTCGTGGCCGATGTCCAGGGCCAGGCTCAACAGAGGTTGCTAAACTTCGAGGGTATCATTGCGTTTGGCTGGTCGCCCTCCGGCAATCAGGTGGCCTATATCGTCGCGGCGGATCCCACCCTGGGACTCATCGGGCTGCTGTCAAGGATCCGCGCCGACGGGACCGACAGACGCCGCTTAGCCGATGAGCCCGTGATGGCGTTCTTTTGGTCGCCCGATGCCCGTAAAATCGCGTATCTGGTGCCCAGTCTGGGTCCGTCACAACCCGAGCCCGAACCGTTCGTCCCGGCGGCGATGGGAACGGCAACCGCTCAACAGGGGGAGCTGTTGTTGACTTGGCACGTCGTGGAGCTGGAAGGCGAGTTCAGCCGATCGCTGGTCACCTTCAGGCCCAGCAATGACTTTCTGCTCTACCTCTCCTTCTTTGACCAGTATGCCCAGTCCCTTACCTTCTGGTCGCCCAGCAGTCGCTATCTGATCTACTCCGGGCGGGGAGAGGACGGGCGTGAGGGCATCTGGGTGATCGATACCACCCAGGACAAACCCACTCCGCAATTTCTTGTCGAGGGGACTATGGCGACCTGGTCGTGGAGGTGACAGATCGGCGGTTTTGAAGTTCCGCTTGCGTTCGGGTTACCATATCTGTGCCAATGGCAGACTGGGACACGTTTTTTGAGGAAGAGAAGTTCATGTGGAGAGCGCCGCACGAACAGGTGATCGCTCTGGTCGAGCGCTTCAAAGGACGGGGAATCAATAACATATGTGACCTCGGTTGTGGTGCGGGTAGACATCTGGTCTACCTCGCCCAGGAAGGGTTTGAATCCTATGGCTTGGATATCTCCAAAACGGCGCTGGACTACGCTCGAAGCTGGCTCGATCAAGCAGGACTTCGCGCGGCACTCACCCAGGGGGATATATCCGAGATCCCTTACTCTGAGGCCGCTTTCGACGCCCTGATCAGCACCTACGTCATCTACCACAACCGGTTGGAGGGCATCAAGAGAACGATCTCCGAGATCCATCGAGTCCTCAGAGATGGAGGACTGGTGCTGTTGACGTTTCAGTCGAAGCGCAGTTGGAAATATGGACGGGGTGAAGAAGTGGAGCCAGACACGTTTATCAGCGATGTGGGGCTCGATAGTGGAGAGCTCCATCACTACAGCGATCACGACGAGATCGAGTCGCTGCTAAGTGAATTCACCATCCTGGAGATCGACCTCGATGAGTTGACCGATGAGCAGGGGAATCGGCATAGCCATTGGGCGGTGGTGGTCGAAAAATCATGAGTTCAAAGCGATATCTGTCTCCCGAGGATATCCGACTGTGCCGGGAACCTGACCGGATCCTCCATCTCTTCCGAAAACTGAATTACCAGGTTGAGGAGCAGGTTTATCCTCTGGACAAAGAGGATATTGGTTTCACTCCTACTGACCTGAAGACTATTCGAAACCTTTATCTTCTGGCTGACCACGATCGGCAATTTCAGATCCTGCTGTTCGAGTTGGAGGGGATGAGCAGCGCCCGGCTTCGGTCGCTGGCGACCAACTTTCTGAAACGGGGCGGAAATTATCTGTTGGTTGCCACGGAGGATTATACAAAGCTGGCGTTTGTCAATCCCCGCCGTCTGTCAAGGGACGGGGGCTCTTTGAAAGTCAAGATCCATAAACTGCTGGTCGATACCGGCCACCCCACGCGTCATGATCTCGATCTGTTGGAGGGACTAGTACGACAACGTGATTTTCCCAATCGAATGGGGTATACTACTCTCCAACCCTAACGAACGGGAGGGGAGCGAGCATGAACGTGAACCATCTGGGGATCACCGAGATCGCCGACGCGCCACCCCCGTTGGATCTGTCTCCCGAAGAGATC
>JBHIAT010000193.1:0-5364 GCA_046758705.1 Bipolaricaulia bacterium | reverse complement strand
CCAATGCCCCTCGTCCCCTAAACGGGACGAGTCCCCTTGGCCTAAACTTCTATGGTTGCATTTACATCTGCGCTCGTCGAGTGTGTGCCCAACATCAGTGAGGGGCGCGATCGTCGGGTAATCGACGAGATCGTCAACGCTGTCCGGGAGGTGGAGGACATTTCGGTATTGGGTATCGATCCCGATGCCGACCACAACCGCACCGTGATCACATTCGTTGGCTCCCGAGAGGCGGTGAAGCGGGCGACGTTACGCTTGGTCGAGCGGGCAGTCGCGCGGATTGACCTCAACCGTCATCGCGGGGAACACCCGCGGATGGGGGCCGTCGACGTGATCCCGTTCGTCCCGATCCAAGGAGTTATGATAGCGGATTGTGTGGTGTTGGCAGAGGAGGTCGGCAAGGAGATCTCCCAACGGTATCGGATCCCGGTCTATCTGTATGACGAGGCGGCCAGAGATCCGCGCCGGCGGAACTTGGCTGAGATCCGACGCGGCGAATTCGAGGAGTTTGCAGCAAAGATCGAGCGGCCGGAGTGGGTTCCCGACTTCGGCGAGCCAAAGATCCATCCGACGGCCGGTGTCACCGCCGTCGGGGCCCACAGCATACCGCTGATCGCCTTCAACGTGAACCTCGGCACCCAAGATGTTCAGATCGCCAAACGGATCGCCCGGGCGGTGCGCGGATCGAACGGCGGTTTGAAGGACGTCAAGGCACTGGGATTCAACCTGAAGGAGAAAGGGATGGTCCAGGTGTCGATGAACTTGACCAACCACCGAAATACCCCGCTATTTCGGGTCTTTGAGTTGATCAAGCGGGAGGCAGCCCGTTACGGTGTCCCGATCATCGAGAGCGAGATCGTCGGCTTGGTGCCCCAGGAGGCGCTGAACCAAGTCGCCCGAGACTATCTACAACTGGATCATCTGGAGGATGAGATGATCCTGGAGCGAGGGATCGAGTCGGCACGCCCCTGAGCGAACTCCAGATCGGCGGAGGGGATCCCGGTGACAACAGAGACGGGGGTAGAGATCAGACCGATCGATAAGCATCGACTGTTCCGTGAATGCGAACGGCTGCAGCGGGAGATCTGGGGGTTTGAGCCGACGGGTATCATCCCTGATCACATGCTGCTCACCGCCCACAAGAACGGCGGCTTGGTCCTCGGTGCCTTTGCTCCGTCGGGCGAACTCATCGGGTTCAGCTTTGGCTTCCCGGGCCTTCAGGACGGCAAACCGAAGCTCTGCTCCCATATGAACGCCGTCGTGGCCGATTGGCGGGGACAGGGGATCGGTTATCGACTCAAGCTGCGTCAGCGGGAGTATGCGCTCTCTCAGGGGCTGGAGTTGGTTACCTGGACCTTCGATCCCCTGATGAGCTTGAACGCCTACTTCAACCTGACCAAGCTGGGAGTTATCTCGAACACCTACAAACCTAATTTCTACGGTGATATGAGGAACCGACTGAACGTTGATCTGGAGACCGATCGGCTGATGGTCGAATGGTGGATCACCAGTCCCCGGGTCGTGGCGCGTCTCGGGGCGAGCGGTCCGGGTATATCGTTACAGGATTTGATCGCACGGGGGGCCCGATTCGTCAATCGCGTTGATAAACACAAGTCGCGAATCATCGAGGTCAATCTGGACGTGGAGACCGATCGGGTGCTCGTCGCCATCCCCAGGGATATGGAGGCGATTAAAACATCGGACCTGGAACAGGCGATCACATGGCGCAAGGAGACGCGACGGATCTTCACACGCTATCTTGCTCGGGGATTCATCGTCACTGAGTTCCTCCTCGGAGCTGAAGGCGAGGCCTGCTACCTGTTTGAGCGGATATCCAACCGGGCGGTGCTGGGATGAGGATAGAGCGAGTTGAGCTGCGGCTCATCCAGATGCTGCTGGTGAGTCCATTTGAGACGAGCTTTGGGCGCGAGTTCGACCGCCCGGCGATCATCGTCTCGGTGGCCAGCGACGGGGAGTGGGGATATGGGGAGTGCGTCGCCGGAGCCGGTCCGTGGTACAGCTACGAGACGACCGAGACCGCTTGGCAAGTCCTCGAGGGCTATTTGGTGCCCGCGATCTTCGCTACCGAGTTGACCGGCCCTGAGGAGGTTCCGGCGGCTCTGGCACGGGCACGGGTTCGTGGGCACAACATGGCCCGAGCGGCCCTGGAAGCGGCCCTCTGGGATCTGTTTGCTAAACGGGAAGCGATACCGCTCGCGAGCCTTCTCAACGGGAGTCGGGAGCGGATCGAAAGCGGCGTCAGCGTCGGAATTCAGGAGAGCATCCCCGCCCTGCTCGATGTGATCGCCGGTCACCGAGCACGGGGCTACCGTCGCATCAAGATCAAGATCAAACCGGGCTGGGATCTGGAAGTCGTCGAGACCGTCCGGGAGCGGTTCCCCGACCTCCCCCTGACCGTGGATGCCAACTCAGCTTACACCTTAGAGGATCTGGCCCTGTTCCAGACGCTTGATCGGTTAGAGCTGTCGATGATCGAGCAACCGCTGGCCTATGACGATCTCGTCGACCATGCGGCGCTTCAACGCCGGCTGGTGACACCGATCTGTCTCGATGAGAGCATTTCGGGGTTGGCGGCGGCTCGGGCGGCGCTCAGGCTGGGGAGCTGTCGGATCATCAACATCAAGCCAGGTCGGGTCGGCGGCCTGGGGAACGCCCGACGGATCCACGATCTGTGCCAGGAGCACGGTGTCCCGGTCTGGTGCGGTGGGATGCTGGAGACCGGGATTGGCCGGGCCCATAACGTCCACCTGGCCAGCCTCCCGAACTTCCAACTTCCTAACGATATCTCGGAGAGCGCCCGTTACTACGAGGCCGACTTGGTGACTCCGCTCTTCGAGCTGAACGTCGACGGAACGATCACCGTGCCGACCGAACCGGGCATCGGAGTCGCGGTACGGTCTGATCGGCTCGCCGAGGTGACGGTTCGGAAACGGGAACTCGCCAGCTAAGGACTGTGATCGTAGGAGTTGACATCGGTTCTTAAAAGTTATAAATTGAGGTAGAATCAAGGGGTGAAAGGGCATGTTCGGATTGGGAGTTCCGGAGCTCCTGATCATTTTGGTGGTCGTCCTAGTGATCTTTGGTGGCAGGAAGTTGCCCGGTCTCGGTAGGGCGATCGGTGAGAGTGTCAAAGGCTTCCGACAGACCTCTAAAGAGATCCGCGAGCTAGAGGCCGAGCGCGACGAGCCGGAGACATCGGAGCAAGCTGACCAGCGGACGGAGACGGAAGCAAAGGCCGAGGAAGAAAAGTAGCGAGTCCGGTCTCATACTGTTCAGTGATCCTACATACGGAGTCTTTGGTCAAGAGTCTCTGGTCAAGAGGGAAGGTTGGCACCAATGGGGGGCAAACGTCACCTCATCATTTTTTTCTCACCGCTCCTCATCGGTATGATGGGTATCACCACCCCGTTTGGTTTCGCACACCCAGCCTCCGATGCGGGAAGCGCTCCTCTGATTGTCGATTTCACCCTGTTCCCTAGTCGACCGACCGATCTGAATCTGATTCAGTTCACCGATCGCTCCCATCATTCCAGCAGAAAAGTCGTCGCCTGGCATTGGAGCTTCGGTGACGGAGGGAGTTCAACACTGCAGCATCCCCGCCACCGATACGCGGACGCGGGGATCTATCGTGTGCAACTGACCACGGTCGGTGACGGCGGGCAGAGCGCTTCCCGGTCGGTGGAGATCACCGTCGCCAACGTGGAACCGAACGCCCGCTTCACTTTGGAGTCGGCCTATCCGAAGGTTGGGGAATTGGTCACGTTGAACGGGATGATCTCCGATGATCCAGACGGGGAGATCACCAATTATGCGTGGGATCTGGATGGTGACGGCATCTACGAACGTCAAGGGGCGATAGTCAGTCATAGTTGGCCGGACGAGGGGATCTACGAGGTGACCCTCAGGGTGATCGACGAAGACGGTGCGACCGCCGGGCGAACGGCGCGTGTCGCCGTGGTCGGATCGGAGATCCTGGCAGCCCGCGATCCCGACCGTGAACTGATTCGTAAACCGCAGCTGCGAAAACGCGTGTCCGGACGCAAAGCGCTCTACATGAACTCCTACGTTCTACGCCAGCCGGAGGCCGTGGACCAACTCATCGAGCAGATCCTCACTACGGAACTCAACGCGATCGTCATCAACGCCAAGAACATGCACGGGGAGCTCACCTACGATACCCAGGTCCCGCTGGCTGTCGAGATCGGTGCCCGAGTTCCCCGGTTCAACCTGGAGGAAGTGCTTTCCAAGTTTCAAGCTCACGGCATCTACACCATCGCCCGCCAAGTCGTCTTCTACGATCCGATACTCGCCCAATATGAGGGGGTCGCGACCGCCCCCTGGGTCCTGCCGCCCAACGGTCAGGTCATCGAATACAACGTCCAGATCGCTGAAGAACTCGCCAAACGGGGTTTCGATGAGGTCCAGCTTGACTACATACGGTTCCCCGACGACGGGAGGCTCAGCTCTATCTACCAGGAGCGCTACGATTTGATCGGTGAATTTCTCAGGCAACTCCACCGACGGCTGTCTAGGTCGGTGAACTTGTCGGTCGATGTCTTCGGCCGGACGCTCTGGGACTGGAACACCGAGCAGATCGATCCGATTGCCCAGCACCTGGAGGAGATGGCTCGCTACGTGGATGTGATCTCGCCGATGGTGTATCCGTCGTTGTTCAACGGAAAGCTCAAGTCCCAGCCCTATTACACCGTCAGGACCGTACTGGAGAAAGGGCTGGAACGTGTGAACGTGCCCCTGCGACCCTATCTTCAGGGGTTCAGGCTGGAGATTCCGTCGAACATGAGCTATTTCGACTACATCGAGCGTCAGATCACGGCGGTCAGCGACCTGGGGATCGATGGTTATATCATCTGGAACCCAAGATCGGATTACAAGACCGTCTGGGAGGTCATCAAGCGGCCGATCACGGTCGCCAGCCGTGCCGATGGCACAGGACCCCCGGAGCCGTGATTGTGAAGTCATGGATTGACAAATCCTGGTTTGGATGGTAAAATATGTGTTGGTACGACGCAGGAGTAAGGAGCAATAAGTTCCCTGTTGTAACGCTGGCATATCTTAGGATGGCCGTCATCGACAGTGTTGAGATTTCCCCCATGAATGAACCATCCATATGCAGGTTGAGTCGATGGGGCCATGATTTATGCCGACGTTTTATATATAACGGAGGATAACTGAAATCGTGACACAGATGACCGAGATGCAAACGACTATTGAGGATGAATTAGAGCAAGAGCAACAGACGGCCTTTTGGCTGGAGGAGATAGAATATGCGGAATTGGAGGCCGAGATGTTGGAGGAGCGGACCCGGGATCCCGTTAAACTTTA
>JBHIAT010000192.1:0-5418 GCA_046758705.1 Bipolaricaulia bacterium | reverse complement strand
CATTCAGTCAGTCTATATCGGGCAATCTTATCGACGATAAATTTGTGGGTTCCAGAAGAGGTCAGATTAATGTACCACGTACGACTTTGCCCATAATTAGAGTAGTAGGTTGTGGCATGCGCGGTAGGCGCAAGGATGAAGAAAATTCCCACCAGCAATATCCCGCAGAGAGAGCGACAACTCACAGACCCAAGTTGGGTTCTCATCGCATTATCCTTTTCCCGCTTCACAGTGAGCCATCCCATGTGTGAATGTTGTCTCTTGCCTCGACAATGCTGCCCGTGCTGTCAAGATCTCCTTGGTGGTATAGGTAATAGTCGTGCCAGCTTCCATCGTAATATTCCGTCAGCCAGACATCGAGGTCCCCCGGGTTGGTATGGCGAATTTCGTAATAGACTTTGCCCTTCGTGATCTTCGCGCTTGAAAGTGCACCCGACAGGCTTAGATCACTATTCACCCAAATGCCATTGTCCGGGATTGGTACATCGTAGGGATTGAAATCATTAAGAACATCAGCAAACGATGAAGCGTTGCAGAAGAACATCAAAACTACTATGAGGATTAGAAAAAGGCGAGAATTCTTCATCGTCGCGGTTCCTCTCTTGTGTCAATCGGTCACACTACCGGCCTATGACTCCGCATAGGACTCATGGATGATCGGCCATAGAAATGATCTTTTGGCCATCACTTATGGCATCGTTAATCACTATATACCCGGGGTTTTTTCTCTTCCTCCAATCTTTGATCTTCCAAATGGAGAAAAAGTTCTTCCTTTCTATAATCCTAATGTTTTTCAACTCGGTCCCGACCCCCTATGACCACATCCCAATCTCAGACTCCCGAAGTGCGCCCGGGATTCGGGCCCCGATCTCTTGACCTAAATGGATTCGAGCACCTTCAACAACCCCAACAGCTGAAGGGTTTCTCTTAGGTTTCGGTTTCCTTGGGTGGTCACCTCCCTGGCGCTATCATGATTTCGGATGAAATTTAGATGATAGATGGTTGAACTCGTTCCAAGATGAAGAAGTGGGTTTGGAGAATTTACAAATGTAGATGGGAAGCTTGTAGAGAATAAGCCCTCATGTGTTAGCATCCATCCTCACCCCTACCAGTATTTGAAGAGATGCCACAACCGACTGGGGGGCAAGCGTGTTAGGTAGATTGTGATCGGTGCTCTAGCGCAGGGGCTTTTTTTCATTATAGCACGTCGCCGGGGCGAAATGTATCGGTCAACTGACCTATCCCCTCCATCGGTCAGTTGGCCGATCCCTCTACTTTTTCTATCGTTTAACTGACTGATAGAGAGTATGGATCAACTGACGGAAGCTCTTCTTTGCTTAGCTCAATCGCCCATTGGGTTGGGACTCAAAGGAATTGAAGGGACTCACGAAATGCCCCTAAAGAGGCCTGCATATCTCCTGACGGCATGGCCAATTCGTTGCGATATGAGTCCACGAAGGGGAGGCGGGAGGAACAAAAACAGGACCTTGAGGCGCTGATGGAAGTTGCCGAGACCCTTAAAGATCAAAGCAAGCTCGCTGAGGTCTACAACCGGAAGGCTCAGTTCTATTGGAAAACGGAGAGCTACACAAAGGTGAAGGCAGCAGCAGATCAAGGGTTGGCCTGGGCTCGAACGGCTGGAGACCGAGAGCAAGAAGCAGAAATTCTGATTCGTCTCGGATTGGTCTACTGGCAGTTAGGGAAGTATCAGCAGGCATCGGCACATGCTGAACAGGCTCTAGCTCTCACCAGGGAGATCGGAGAGCGCGGGGAAGAGGCGTCGGCCATGACCATCCTCGGGCTTGTCTACGTGCAGTTGGGAGGCTACCCCCAGGCGCTGGCGTATCATGAGCAGGCGCTGACCATTAAAAGGGAGATCGGGAATCGCTGGGGCGAAGCGTGGAGCCTGAATCATTTGGGGTTTGTCCACCGACAACTGGGAAACTACCCCCAGGCGCTGGCGTACTATGAGCAAGCGCTACGCTTGGCCAGGGGAACCAGGGATTGCTGGGGCGAAGCGGTCATCCTGAAAGACCGTGGGGTGATCTACCGGGAGCTGGGGAAGTATCAGGAAGCATTGGAAGCGCATGAGCAGGCCCTGGGTCTCAGTCGGGAGATAGAAGTCAAATCCGTTGAGATAGAGATCCTGTTTGAAAGAACCCTGGACTATTTGGAACAGGAAGCGTTCATCGAGGCATTGGAACACTCCTCTCAGGTGGTTGAGCTGTTAGAGAGCAAGGGAGCGCAACCTGTTTCACCTCGACCTCAACAGATCTATTTCATCCATTACAAAGTGTTGATGGCCAATGGCCGGGAAGCCGAGGCGAAAGAGTATCTGAATCGGGCTTATGCAGAGGTCACGGAGCGGGTGAACGGGATCGATGATGAGGGATTGCGAAACAGCTTCCTGGAGAACGTGAAGGTCAATCGCGAGATCGTAGCAACGTGGGAAAAGCTTGGTCAAGATGAGCTGTTGAGATAACCCAGTTTGTGGAGCAGTTCGGCGTTCAGGACCGAGCCTCCGGCTGCCCCTCGGATGGTGTTGTGTCCCAGGGCGACGAACTTGTAATCGAGGACCGGACACCGGCGTACCCGTCCGATCACCACGGACATGCCCGCCCCGACATCGCGATCGAGGTAGGATTGAGGACGATCCGGCTCGCTGCGCACCACGAGCGGTCGCTTCGGGGCACTTGGCAGACCCAGTTCCTGAGGCAGCGAGCTGAAGTCTGCGAATGCCCCGATCACCTCGTCCGGCTCGACCTCCTTGTCAAGTTCCACCGAGATCGCCTCAAAATGACCGTCCCGCACTGCGACACGGTTGCACTGGGCGCTGACGCTGAAGTCAGCGTTGAGGAACTGTCCGTCCTCAAGGCGTCCCAGCATCTTCGGCGGCTCGATCTCTAACTTCTCCTCCTCCCCACCGATGTACGGGATCACATTATCCAAGGCTTCCAGTGAAGGCACGCCTGGGTAGCCCGCTCCAGAGAGGGCCTGAAACGTGGTGACCGACACGCGGGTTAGGCCGAAACGATCGTAAAGCGGCTTCAACACCATCGTGAGAACCACCGCTGAGCAGTTCGGGTTGGTGACGATGAAGCCTTTCCATTCCCGATCGCGTCTCTGTTGCGGGATGATCTCGATGTGCTCGGGGTTCACTTCGGGGATGAGCAACGGGACATCGGGTGCCATGCGGTAGGTTCGGGCGTTGCTGAAGACAGGGTAACCGGCGGCCGCGAACGCCGCCTCGATCTCGCCGGCAACCTCGCCGGGGAGCGCTGAGAAGACGATTTGGCAGTCGATGTCGGGTTTCAGCGGTAAGACGGTGAGATCTCGCACGGCTGCAGGGGGCTCGGCGGAGACAAGCCAGCGACAGGCTTCCCGATACCGCTTCCCCGTCGAGCGCTCCGAGGCGGCCAGCGCGGTGATCTCAAACCACGGGTGTGCGTGCAACAGCTGCACGAACCGCTGGCCGACCATTCCGGTCGCCCCCAGGACACCCGCTTGGATCCGGTCTGGCATTGAGCCTCTCCTCAAGACAGGATTTGGTATAGAGTATTCTACTCCGATACCTTGTTACAATCAATAATACTCAGCGTGGATGTAGCGGACCGCATCGTCGACATCCCGCTCATCGGCAACAAATGACAGATTATATTCGGAGGAGCCCTGAGCGATAGAGATGACGTTGATGCCGTGGTGTGCGATCGCGCTGAACGTCTTGGCAGCGATCCCCGGTGTCCCCTTCATACCGGACCCGACGACGGCAACGATGGCGATCCCATCTTGTGTCCAGATCCGCTCAATGTGATGTCGGCCGATCTCCAGCTCGAAGGCAGCCTCCAGCGCCGCTTGTGCCCGGTGGCTGTGCTCTCGTTCGACGACGAAGCAGATGCTCTGCTCCGATGAAGATTGGGAGATCATCAGCACACTGATCCCCTCGCGTGCCACTGCCGAGAAGACCTTGGCGGCGATCCCTGGCACCCCGATCATCCCGTGACCCTCGACGGTCACCAGGCTCAACCCTCGGATCGAGGTGATCGCCTTTACCGCCCGGTCGTCGTCGGTCTCTCGGGTGATCACCGTCCCCGGACCGGCGGGGTTGAAGGTGTTTTTGATGCGGATCGGGATCGATTTCTCCACGGTTGGGATGATCGACTTTGGATAGAGCACCTTCGCTCCGAAGTAGGAGAGCTCCACCGCTTCGTCATATGAGAGTTCGGGGAGGACTTGCGCCTCGGGGACGATCCGGGGATCGGCGGTCATCACCCCGTCCACATCCGTCCAGATCCAGATCTCCGAAGCGTCCAGCAGGTTTCCCAGGATGGTGGCGGTGTAATCGCTGCCACCCCGTCCCAGCGTGGTGGTGACCCCTTCGGGGGTGGTCCCGATGAATCCGGTCACCACCGGCACCCGTCCCGCCCCGAGCAACGGAGCCAGATGGGCGTTCACTTGCACTCCGGTCTCCTCCATTATCGGGTTCGCCGCGCCGTAGTTCTCATCGGTAACGATCAGTTCGGTCGCTTCCACCGCCTCGGTATTGACCCCGATCTTCTCCAACGCGGAGACGAGCAGATGGACCATCAGTCGTTCACCGAACGCGGTGATCGTGTCGAGTGCGCGCGGGGTGAGCTCCTCGAGGGTCGAGATGCTGTGACAGAGCTGGTGGAACTCATCCAGGTAGGTTTCAATCCGCTCCATCAGTTCGTGGTGACCGGTCCGATCGATCTCCAGTGCAGCCACCACCTTCTGATGTCGGGAGAGCAACTCCTCTCGCACTCGCTGGAACACCTCGTTCTCGCGACGCTCTGCTGCCTGGGCACCCTGGATAAGCGCATCGGTCACCCCGGCCATCGCCGAGACGACCCCCACTACCTGAGCCCGCGAAGAGAAGTCAGCGATGATCTCGGCGACCTTCCCGATCCGTTCGACATCTCCCAGGGAGGTCCCACCGAACTTCATCACCAGCCGCTTGTCTTTACCTTTACGTTTATCTTCAGGCTTGTTCAACGGTCGCCATCCCCCATGATCTCGGGTATAAAAAGTGTAATCAAGTTAGGGTGGATTGGCAACCTGACCGGTTGATCGTATAATAATGGGGTTCTGACATCCTCCCCGTCGCTAAAGCGGAGGGGGTTCCTAACATGGAACTTGCAAGGTTGTGGTTTGACCATGCGAATTGACCACATGGCCAGAGGCCACATCAGGCCGAGGACCAATGTCCTCAGTCTGCTCCGTATCCGTATTGGAGCGGGCCGTGTCAGGCGGCCCTTGCTCACAGGCACCTGGCCCACGAGCAGCGATGTTCCTCGCGGCGTTCAGATCGACATTGACCGTATAGCCACACGAGTTACATCGAAACGCACCTTGAGTATGCCGGTTGTAACGGGAGCTGTAGCCACAGCGAGAACAGGTCTT
>JBHIAT010000191.1:0-5501 GCA_046758705.1 Bipolaricaulia bacterium | reverse complement strand
AGGCAAGCCATTGGCCCCCACCAAACCTTCGGTTTGGAAGGGGACTTCTGGCAAAGGAAAGTTAAATGGGACGCGATAATGCTTTGTCCGGAACCGAATTGCAACCCAATCAAGAAACATAATAGAATCAAATAAAAAGTTGGGCCGACCTTGAGGGTCGGGTAGGCTGAAAGACAGAGTTCCGGTGCAAAAGCGCTGTATGAGGAGAAGCTTGGGATGCCCAAAAGCCTAAGGGAACTGAAAATGAGAGGCTGTGTTCATCCCGTTAATTCTCTTCGCTAACCCAGATGATCCGATCAAAAGGCTTGAAATGGGAATCTCCCGTTAAGATTTGAGCATCCTCCCGATCAGCGGTCGCCAAAACAAACGCATCAGCAAGGGGAAGGTCATGCGAGAATTGGTAATCAAAGGCCTTATAGACCAACGCATTAGAGACGCGCACCACTTGGATCGGGATCTGGCGGAGTTTCTCGATGATTGTCCTTGCCATCTCTTTGCCGCGCTTCCTGCCGATTTGTAGGTAAACTTCTCCAATGTTGATTATGCTCATTAATAACACCGCCTCTTCCCGACGCCCCTTTTCTAACCATTGATCTATCTGTTTATATCCTGGCTCCTTATTCAGCCAGGCAATCACCGCCCAACTGTCAAGAACGATCTTGTCCATGGGTTTCGATACTGTGGTTAAAATTCGTGCTCTTTTTGCAGCTCCAAATCCCGATGTCGTTGCTCCTCCAGAGCTTGGGTACCGCCCAGTTCTCCGGGGGCGAACATCTCACGTAGCTCCTCCAGAATGTTGTCTTGGACCGGGGTGATTCGGATCGAGCCGTCTGCGATCTCAATGTTAACCTCGGTTCCGGGTTCCAGATGAAGCTGCTCGCGGATCCGCTTGGGGATGACCAGTTGTCCACGGCTGGAGATCTTCGCACGGGCCATATCGGATCACCTCTTATCTTACAAAAAGTGTAAGTAAAAATAGGTGGAGTTGTCAACCCGTGGAAATCTTGTTAGGAGGATCTAGGGAAGTTCGAAAAGATGATGCGAGCCATTTCGTTGTCCTTTTGATGCAGGTGGGAAGGTCTCTCCAGCCCAACTCTTTTTCATATCATCCGGAAGCTGCCTTCAACCATCGGTGTTGGGATCTTCCTCTAACGCATATGCGATGGCTTGCTCCAGCGTCATCGCTCGTCCCTCGGCCCACGCCACCTCAAACGCTTCCCCACTCAGATCAGCACGGACAGCGGCCACGTTGCGGTCATAGCCAGCACGACGACCAAGTGGCAGGGGAAAGCCGATGGCTTCCCGCAGCACCTCCGCCGCCCCAAACAGCCGCGCTGCCCGTTCGGGTTGCCCGTTTACACAGGTCTCTGCCAAGTTCTCCAGATCCCAGACAACACTCGTTCTGTCCCTCAGTTCTCGCCACAGAGTTATGCTCTCCTTAAAGAGTTCCGTTGCCCGCTCATAGTCGCCCTGACGATATGCCACCCACCCCAGGTTGGAAAGCGAGAACGCAATGCCCTCCTTGCCCCCCAGTTCCCGCCATAGGGCCAAACTCTCCTCGTAGAATTCCGCTGCTTGCTCGTAGTCATCCTGATATCGCACTACATGCCCCAAGCTGCTGAACGAGTCCGCGATACCTCGTTTGTCCTCCAGCTCCCGGAATAGGGCCAGGCCTTCCTCGTAGAGTTCCACCGCCTGCCCCAAGTTGCCCTGACGCCACGCCAGCATACCTGCCCCACGGAGCGCCTTCGCCTGCACTGACGCCAACGCACCACTGTCCCGCTTCAGTGCCCCTTCCAGCCACCCTCGCCCCTCGCTCAGATAACCGCGCACGGACCAGAACCGCCCCACCGCGCCGGCCAACCGCAACTCTGTCTCCGTCTCCCCGCTTGCCTTCAATCGCTCCAACCCATACTCTCGGATCGTCTCCAACATCAGGAATCGAGGCGTTCCATCCGCTTGCTCCTTCTGTTGTATCAGGTTCTTGTCCACCAGCGAGGCTAACCTGTTTAACACCTCTTCTAGGTCGCCTGATCCAATACACACTGCCTCCGCTGCTTCCAGCGTACAGCCTCCGACAAAGACCGATAGCCGCTCAAACAACATCTGCTCACCATCATCCAGCAGATCGTAGCTCCAGTCGATGGTCGCCCGCAGTGTCTGCTGGCGGGCCGGCAGGTCTCGCGCTCCCCCTGTCAACAACTTGAGCCAGCTCCCGAGTCGCTCCAGCAGGGCTTGTGGCGACAGCAGGTTGATCCGGGTAGCAGCCAGTTCGATGGCCAGCGGCAGGCCATCCAGGCGAATGCAGATCTCGGCAATCGTCGGAGCGTTCTCGTGGGTGACGGCAAAGTCAGACTTCACCGCCAGCGCGCGCTCGATAAACAGACGAACTGATTCACACTGGGTCAAGTGCTCGATAGACAGTGGGGGCTTGAGGCCGGGTTCGGGCAGCGTCAGTGGCGGTACCGAGAACATATGCTCCCCGCCCACGTGGCAGGGCTCTCGGCTGGTCACCAGCACCTTCAGCCGGGGGCTGGTTGCCAGTAATTCCACCACCTGCGGCGCCGCTGTCACGACCGGCTCAAAGTTGTCAAGCAGCAACAGCATCTGCTTGTCCTGCAAATATCCCTTCAGAATGTCAATGAGTGGTCGATCTCCGAATTCCTTGACGCTGAGCGTCTGAGCGATGGCCGAGATCACCAGCTCGGGATCGCTGAGAGGAGCCAGGTCGACAAAGTAAACGCCATCCTCAAAGTGCTCGATCAGGTCTTCCGCCACCTGTAACCCCAGGCGAGTCTTGCCCGTGCCGCCCACGCCCGATGAAACGGGTTAACGGGATGGGCAAGTTGTTCGGTATGGCTCGGGCGGGTTCAGGAATTTCTCTCTGGCGAATCTGCCGATAAAGCTCACACGTCTCCGACACGGGGTCTACACCAAGCTCATCTTTGAGGACCTTGACGCACGCTTCATAGACGTTTAGCGCTTCCCCCCGCTCGCCCATGTAGTAGTGATAACGCATCTTCTGGCGATAGGCCCCCTCGCGGTAGGGATCCAGCTCGATCACCCGTTGGCAGCACTCGATCGCCTGAGGATATTGTCCCAGGCGCGCGTGGCACTCCCCCAGCGCCCTGGCGGCGGCCGCGCGCACGCGCCAGTCCTCATCCCGTAGTGCCTCGATGAGTTCGCCGATGTCTTGGTCTTGGGCTGCGCGTGTGGCAACTACGCTTGTTAAAACGATCAACACTACCAGCATCCAAGCAAGCACCGTTCTCTTCATCGAAGTCCCCCTCCCAGAGTAATATCTTGACCTTAAGATCATAGTTTATCTATGATGTATATCATAGCAGGCTGCCTCACCGCGCTTTATACTGTCTCTGAATGTAACCTTTCTCCATTCGATCAAGGCCAGGCCGGGACCATACCTCCTCCTTATCTCCTGGCCTGGTCTTGCTCATCCACCAGGATCAGACTTTGCTGCGCAGCTTATCCACTTATTCGTATTCCTCCAGCTCTGGGATGGTTAGCAACTCCCCGACGCGTAGGGATCTGGGGGATTCCACATCGATCCCATTCGCTTCAGCGATCACCGTCCACTTCGTTCCATCCCCGTAGACCTGCTTAGCAATCTCCCACAGGGAGTCTCCCTCTTGCACCTGATAGGTCGTGGACAGCGTCCCTCTGATCTTCTCAAGCGCCTCAGCGGCGGCCTCACGTACGAAGTAGAGCTCATCCTGCAGCGCCTCGGTCAGCGCGAGGACGGCGTCCCGGGCATCTGGGCCGATCTCTCCCAGTGCCCAAGCGGCTGCCTGGCTCACGCGCCAGTCCCTATCCATTAGCGCTTCGATCAGGGCAGGGACCGCGTCCGGGCCGATCCTCCTCAGCGCCTCAGCGGCGTGCCGACGCATAAGCGATTGCGGATCCCCCAGCGCTTCGACCAAGGCGGGAACCGCATCTCGGGCAGCAGGACCCATCCTTCCCAGCGCCTCAGCGGCGGCTATGAGCACGAACACGTCGTCATCCATCAGTGCTTCGATCAGCTTGTTGATATCTTGATCTTGGTCTGCGTGTGCAGCAACTACGCCTGTTAAAGCGACTAACGCCACCAGCATCCAAGAAAGTGCCATTCTGTTCATTCGGAGACCCCCTCCTGGGCTGGGCCTTCACCACTATGATAAACCCTATCTTGGATTACAAACATCTTTTAGATGGTGAGGGCTGATGGGGAAAGCCCCGCCGAAGATGCTCCCCAGATCTGTTCAAAGAACTGTTCGAAGACGGAAGCGACCTCGGCGTTGTTCTCGATCATCAGGTTGACCTCGTTGTTCCGCTCCAGCGGATAGTAGCTCCACGTCGTCGAGCCGAGGATCACCGTCTCCCCATCGATCAACACCAACCGCACGTTGGTCGTCACCTCAACGGATTCGAACCGCACCTCAACCCCGTGTTCGCCCAGGTAGCGGGCGACCGCTTCGTTCGAGGCGTTGATGCTTTCCGAGAAGTCGCTCCGCTCGAGGATCACCCTCACCTCCACACCCCGCTCCACCGCTGCGACGAGCCCATCGATGAGCCGGTTGGAGAGGCTATCGGGGAACTCAGTGTAGTAGGTCATTCGCTGCATGACGATGTGGATCGACCGCTTCGCCCTCCCCAGGGCCTCATAGACGGCGTTGTAATAAAGGTGTGCCTCGGCGGTGTCCGGGATGGGGACGATGATGGTCGGCTCTGCAACCGCGGCCGAACTCATAGCCGAGAGCGCCACGATCCCGATCACGACCACGGTAACGATCCCGATCATTATGACCACTTCCCTACACAGTATGTCATCTTCAGGTCCGGTTACCAGTTGAAAACCCCGGTGTCTATCCTCTACCTTACAGAATGTAATGATCACCATCAACGTCGGCTCGGACAACCCGGTGAAGGCGAGAGCGGTCGAGAACGTCTTCACTCGCTTCCGTGGACCAGTGACCGTCCAGCAGGTGGACGTCCCCAGCGGCGTCTCCGAGCAACCGTTCGATGAGGAGACGGTCCGAGGCGCGATCCAGCGGGCGGAGCATGCGCTCGGGGATGCCGACTACGGCGTCGGCATCGAGTCCGGACTGATCTGGAATCCGGTCGTCGAAAGCTATTTCGACGTGCAGTTCTGTGCGATCGTCGACCGAGACGGGGAGTTGTCGATCGGCCACGGCTCTGGGTTCATCTATCCGCCCCAGGTGATTGAGGCCGTCCTCAGAGGTCGGACGATCGGTGAGGTGATGGACGAGCTGACCGGGGTCGAGGCGCTGGGCGAAAAGCAGGGGGCGATCGGATATCTGTCAAAAGGTCGGTTAACCCGGACCGAGTTGACCGAGCAGGCGGTCCTGGCCGCCCTGATCCCGAGGATCACGCCAGAACTCTATAACGATTGACAGAAAATCAACGAACCTGATATACTGAATTTGCTTAGTAACGCGTGATGTGAATTAACCATGACCAAAGACCAACGCCTTCAGTGCCAACGG
>JBHIAT010000190.1:0-5543 GCA_046758705.1 Bipolaricaulia bacterium | reverse complement strand
TGGAAGATGTTCTCCTTCCAACCCGGATGGGATTGCTCGAACAACGGGTCGTCGTAGACATCAGGGTTTGGCTGGAACCGGAAGATCTCGTTCGTGCAGCTGAACCCTGACGAATTGCAGCGTCGCACCTTCACCCGGTTGAGGGTGGTGGACACCTGACCGAGGAAATCAGGGCCGTCCTTCAGATTGCCGTTACTGAATGCCTCAACCATGATCCGCATCATGTCATTTGACTGTGCCTGGCCCTGGTTGTTGAAGTGGACCGGGCCGCCGATAAAATCGTCCCACAGGAACCAGATATCGTAATTGCCGAACTTGTCGGACATGCTGTTCGAGTTCTGGAATATCGCGTAGCGAGCCAGCGAGCTGATCCCACCGCCGAACTCGAATTGCTCCATCAGCAGTCGCTCGGTTCCCTCGAACTGACCCCGGGACAGGATGGTGAATACCGGGGTGATGCCGGTATAGTCCTTGGTGATGAACACCTCGGCGCTGAGGATCTGAGTGTTGGTGACGTCCGTCTCGTTGGAAAGCAGGTAACCGTTCGTCTGATATTCGGCGGGGACCCAGCTCGGGGCAGCCACCTCAAGCTGCTCAAAGCCGCCCAGGCGATTGACGATGTACTGTTCGGCGCGGTGGATGCCGGCCTTGGCGATGTACAGGGAATGTTCACTGTCCTGGATCAGGGAGCTGTACCGCTGGGTGTTGAGGGAGACGCTGTAGTAGCCAGTGCCGAGCAGGGTGACGAGCAACACGACGAAGAAGGTGACGACCAGCACCGATCCCCGGTCGTCTGTCCAGTGTGTTCCTCTCAATCTCTGCATGCGAACCTCCAAAACTAAGATGTTTGGAAGCCCGTTCCAACTCAGCCGTCGGAGTTGAATCGGTCCGGGCATGCAAAGGTGCGCGGGACAACTAGCCGGTAACGGCCTGGTTGAGCCCGATGATTAAGCTTTGCATGGTCCTTCGGCAACCCGGTTACCCCTGGTCAGGGGCCCGTGGGCTTTGCACCCCATGAGGTGGGGCACCTTTATCGGGACCGATGGTCACCTCCTTCGGCAGCTCGGCTGTCCTTTCGGACCCGAAGCTTTGCGTCCCCACCTTTCGATGGGTTTGCCTTTATCGTGGATGCGTCTTTGGGCTTCGACCCATAATTATACGCCGAAACCCGAAGGTTTAGCCGTGAGTGGGTGAACGGAGTGGATCGCGGAGAGAGGAACTGTTATTAACGCGACAGGATGAGCTGGACGACCGGCTCGACGGTGGTGCCGAGCAGTCATCTGCTGAAGGCCCCTCTCATTACTTCATTCAGGCTTAGGAGCCCAGGGCGGACAGGTCGCCAGGTTCTTCCGTCCAGGATTACCCTGACTCCGACTCCGCAGGGTTCCTCATGGGGATTGTTTCAGCGTTCCTCCTGCCCGCCCTAAACCGCTTCCGTTTCACTGACTCATACTCCCGCTGTCACTCGGCTAATGGCTTGTATCCCTGTCCGCTTTTGGCTACCCTATTTCACACAATACATATCTCTACGCACTTTGCTACGTTACGTTTACCTGCGGCTGTCGAAGTCCAGATTTACAGGGCGTTTTCATCTCATACAAAACTTGTGTATAATCTTCAGGGGTGGATAAGGATCATGATTAAGTTCAAGAAGCTTGGGCTAGGAGTTGTAGAGCAGTTGCGCTATCTGCCTCAAATCCTCTCTGCGTATCCAGAGGTAGTGGCTGTCTATCTCTTTGGCAGCTTTGCTAAGGGCGAGGTCAAGCCCCTCAGCGACATCGACATTGCCTACCTCCTGTATCCACAGCCCTCTGAGGATTATTTGGACAAGGATTTAGGACTCCAAGCCGCTATCACCCGTGCTTTGGGCACTGATGAAGTGGACTGTTACCTCCTGAACAAGGCCCCACTTCCCCTCCAACATGAGGTGATCCGGACAGGCAAGGTGATATACTGCCGTGATCCCGCAGCCAAAGAACGATATGAAAACGAAGTCAAGCAGGCTTATGAGCAGCGTCGAGGGGAGTTTGAAGTCACCAAGCAGCAACTCTTAAAAGCCTTTAAGGATTAATTCACAGATGGGCAAGCTGGATTTCGCCAAGCTCAAAAGCCGTTTGGAAGAACTTCGAGAGAGATATGAGCTCCTGAAAAGTTGGCAAAGCATGTCCAAGGAAGAATTTCTCAATGATCCCCGGAATAACCGGTCCGTCTTGAGGCTGTTGCAGGAGGCCATAGAAACCTGTATTAGCACTGCTCATATGATTGTGGCTACCCAAGGATACGGAAGGCCAGAGTCCTATGCGGAAGCCTTTGCGCTTTTAGCCCAGCACAGTGTTCTAGACAAAGAGTTCTCGGCAGAGCTAGAGAAGATGGTGGGCTTTAGGAATCGGGTCATCCATCGCTATTGGGACATCGATTTTGAACAGGTCTACCGGATCTTCCAAGAGCGCCTCGAGGACTTCAAGCGCTTCGAGAGGGAGATCCTCAAGTTTGTAGAGCAGCTACCTGAGGATTAAGCCTCAACCTGTTACCTTCCTTGAAGAGGCATAACATGGAGTCTGTCTTAACCCCGTTTCTTGGGCACTTTCAGCATCATAACTTGTTGACGAAGGGTAGCGGCGAGATTATGGTGGACATTTTCATCTATAGAAGAGTTTCGGAGCCTTTCCCATTGCGGTGGTAAGTGACGGTTTACTTCTTCGACAGCCGTGCTCAAAAGCACAAACGGACATGGCCTAGCCACCTTTTGCCTTCGGTCCCGGGGTTTGCTATGATAAATCAACGGCCTGGAGCCCGTAACATGCCTGGGGAGCTGCCGGTGATCCGCTACGACTGTGCCCACGGCTACGTCCACCGTGATCACTACACCCTCCAGAGGAAGCAGCGAAAGGAGCCCCTTCCCTGGACGTATGAAGAGGCCCTCACCCGGGCGGAGGCCGATCTGGCGGCGAACTGGGAGGGATATCAAGAGCGCTTTCTAGAAGGAGAGGTCCTATGAACCGCATGGAGGAGTTGAACACGAAGCTTATCCAATTGTTCCACGAATACCTCCAGGAGCGCCCGGAGCTCTTAGACCAGATCCCCGATGATGCGGTGTTGGTGATGCAGCTTCACGGGGATGAAGTGTTCAACCGCTGGAGCCGGAAGATCTCGGAGGAAGAGGGTCAAGAAGGCTGGCCGGTAGTCTATGTGGAGATCGCACTGAAGCCGCAGGGCGCTAAGGTCTTGACCGTCCAGGCGATTGAGAAGTTGGAACTCCAGCCCATCCGGCTCTAGAACTAGCGGATGGTGGAAGAGGAGGAAGTCGATCAGCCACTCTTGGTGATCTGGAACAGCAGGCGCCCGGCGAACGCGACCTTTACACATCTTTTGCACCCCTTGCTACATCGCCGGGAGTTGCACTCCGCTTCACTCCCAGCTACGATGTTTCGTCGCTCTTCGAGCTGATGTATAGAACTTCCGCAGGGAGTGACGAAGCCAGTAGCCGTGAGTGAAGGTCGCGCCATCGCGAAGACCGCAACTCACGGCGGTAGATGGAGGCGACGTTGATGCCGATATAAAGCAGATCATAATGAGGTGCAAAAGGTGAGTTTACCCGGAGTCAAGTGACGGCGCGTTGGGAAGGGGATAGGACAGGGGACGCGCCGTCACCTGTATCGACTTTACTATAGACTATAGTTCCTGCACGACCACCAGCAACACGCTGATCGACGGCTTGATCTGTGGGTTGCTGGGATCGCCCGATTTCACCAGCGGGTAGACCGGCGGGTGGTTGTCGATATTCTCGTTGATCACTCCGGCGAGCCGCTTGTCGTAGACGTAGTTCTTGGTGAACCCCTGGCCGTTGGACAGTCCCACCGGTCCGCGGTTAGCCTGGGCCAACCCGCCATACAGGTTAATCTGGTCATGGGCCGAGGCCGAGTCCTGGCTGAACAGGCTGTGCCAGAAGCTCCCCTCGGCGGCCAGCAGCGATGCGTGAATGTCGATGTCCTTATCAGGATCATTAAAGTACTGGCTGATGACGACGTCGTTGCGCGAGATTAGCCCCAGGAAGTAGTCGAAGTCCGGGTTGGCATCCGGATCGAACGTGTTGATGTCGTAGCTGGTTCCCAGGTACTTGGCCAGGATGTCGTCATAGAGGTAGATATTTTCCCGGCTGATGATCGAGGCCGACGTCCCGTATGTGCCAGCGATGGACAGATTCCCCGTGCTGTACAGGATGTTGTTGGATGCCTGGATCGGGCTGAGCAGTCCCCAGACGTTCATGTCAGAGGAGACGACATTAGTGCCAAACGGTGCGATCGGGTCGGGGATCGCGGTCTCATGAACCAACTGCCAGATGTTGCTGTCGTTGGGATCGAGGTCGCCGCCGTCGTTGCAGACGTTCGGCTCGCCGTAGTCGATGGTGGAGCCGGTGCAGTCGCCGAAGATGTCGAAGTTCTCAGGACCCAGGTAGTCCGGGGTTTGCGTCGTGTAGTAGTATTCGTACTTGGTGTCGTTGAGGACGACCTTCCACTGCTGGATCGACTCGATCTCAATGTACTCCGTCTGACTGGTTACGTCCAGGACCCAGCTCCCGTCGCACTCACCCTCATCCCAGTCGGTGCACACCCAGTTGAAGACCGCCGGTTTCATCCACAGCGTGGAGTTGGGGGCGGACAGGTCGCCGCTGCCCACCTGCTGCTCGAACCCGGCGTCGGTCATCTCCCCGGTTAACTCGTCCCGGTCGCGCAGCTCATGCATCCAATTCCCGTCGGTCACCCGCACGTAGTAGTCCGCCTGCCAGTGGAACGGATACTCGAACTTGCGCTTCTCAATGACCACCTTCGACTGGGGGTCGGCCGGGTTGTCGTACCAGATCTGAGCCGCTTCAGCAACCCCGGCGTACTGATAGCCGGCCACCAGCTCGGTCGGCACGTCTGAGCTCTGACCCAGGTCGTAGGGGTCGACGCCCCAGAACGGAGCGGTCTGGGTGCCGGTGTAGAACCAGTAACTTAACTCCGGGACCCCATCGGATACTAAGGGATCCAACTCGTTCTCGATATAGGCCTTGAACAACCGATAGTCGGGCAGAATGGTGCCATGGCGGACTGCTTCGCGCCGCATCGCGTCGAAGTCACTGCCGGTCTGGGTATTGTAGATCATCTCCAGGGGCTCGGCAGCGTAGACGATCCCACCCTGGAACATATCCTGCTTCCAGCCTGGATGCTCGTCCTCGAGCAGCGGGTCGCCGTAGGTGTCGGGATTTTCCTGGAACCGAATGTATTCGTTCGTGCAGCTGTTCCCTGACGAATTGCAGCGTCGGATCTTCAGCCGGTTGGTGGTGGTGGTCACCTGACCGAGGAAATCAGGGTAGCCGTTATTTGCCAGATTGCCGTTATTGAGTGCCTTGACGATGAGCCGCATCATATCGTCTGGGCCCTGGGTGTTGGTGTGGACCGGGCCGTCGATCAAATCGCCCCAGATGAACCAGATATCGTAATTGCCAAACTTGTCGGACATGCTGTTCGAGTTCTGGAATATCGCGTAGCGAGCCAACGAGC
>JBHIAT010000189.1:0-5550 GCA_046758705.1 Bipolaricaulia bacterium | reverse complement strand
TAAGGAGATCGGAGATCACCCTACTGAAGGGTGATCTGAGTTTCTGAGAGACCTCGAAAGGGAAAGGAGGTGAACGAGTCGGATATAAAAAATCATCACGCCAGAATAACTTCAATAAAGGAGGTTGAAGTCAAGTGAAGAGAATCTTAATTCTCTCGTTGTTGTTCGTGCTGGTACTGACCGGTGCAGCTCAAGGACAATTAAGGGTGACTTTCTGGTCGGCACCTAACCCACCACAGGAGGTCTTCTGGCGCAATATGGCCGAGAGGTTCAATGAGAGCCAAGATGAGATCGAAGTCTACGTCACAGCTATGGTTGAAACCCCTTCCTCGGAGGCAACGATCACCAATGCCTTAGCAGGTGGGAAAGCCCCTGCATCCTCGGAGAACATCTTCCCTGGCTTCGGAGCTACCCTGGTCAATAGCGAGGCTGTCGTCGCTTTAGACACCCTGCCGGGCTGGGATAAAGTGGTTGAGAGGCGGGTCATGAAGGAGGTCATAGAGGGATGGAAGTTTGCCGATGGGCATGTTTATATCCTCCCGATCTATGCCAATGCCATGCTTTTTAGCTGGAGGCTAGACACCCTAAAGGAACTGGGATTGACTGAACCCCCCACGACATATAGTGAGATGATGAATGTCGGTAGAGCCCTTAAGAGAAGGCATCCCGACAAGTTCTTGATGGCAAGGAAGGCGTTAATAGAGCCCACATGGTGGCAGAGGTGGTTTGACTTCTTCATGCTCTATTATGCCGCAAGCGATGGCCAGCCCTTCATAATCGGCAACGAGGTTACCGCTGATGATGGTGCGGTGATCGAGGTCTTCAAATTCTATGGGGACCTGAAAGCTAAAGATTACCTGTTGACACGGACAGTCACGAGTCCATTCGAGACGGGGCTCAGTATTTGGAGAGATCTCGGCCCTTGGACCTTCCCTTGGTGGGCGTCGAACTTCCCAGAGCTAGTGCTGGGTGAGACCTTCATGGCAGTCCCACCTCCTCTTCCAGACGATGTGGACTTGCCGTATGCTAAGACCTTCGCCGATGCGAAAGGGCTGGTGATCTACGCTCAGCGATCTCCAGAGGAACAAGTGGCTATTTGGGAGTTCATCAAGTGGGTCTTCACCGATCCGATCAATGACCGGGCATGGATCGATGCAACAGGGATGCTCCCATTGAGGGGAGATCTCGCAACGAATCCGACCTTTGCAAGGGTCTTTGAAGAACACCCTGAGCTGCTCCCCTACGCTGATGAGATGCCTTTTGCTGTTCCTGCCATCGCGCATGAAAAATTCGCTGATATCCAGACCACACTCAGCGATGAGGGGCTTATCCCAGTCATCTTGGGTAGGAAGACGCCTGCAAAGGGTTGGGCCGACGCGAAGGCTGCTATAGAGGCAATACTCGCTCAGCCGTAGCTGCGACCCTGGCTGAATGAAAAGAGTAGGATGGATCGAGGTAAGGGGATGGTCCTTAACATCCCCTTACCTCGTTTTCACCATAGCATTCTTTATCCTTCCGCTCATCTGGGGTATATTTCTATTATTTACTGACTGGAATCTCATCTCACCCCAGAAAGAGTTTATCGGGCTGCGCAACTTTTTTGAGGCCTTTAAGAGCTCTAGAGTCCTGGCAGCCTTTTTCACATCATACAAGGTGATGGCAATCTTCATCCCCACTGTATTGATCAGCTCTCTAGGCATCGCTCTATTGATCAATAGCATCCCCAGGTTCAAAGGGCTTATCTCAGTGTGTTTCTTCCTGCCATACCTCGCCTCTGGTGTGGCTTTTTCACTGGTTGTCAAAGGTGTGCTCGCTTATAACAGCCCTCTAAGTCCCGTCTTTCGGCAACTCTTTGGTTATATCCCTGATTGGCTTGGCAATCCAATCTTAGCTGTCATTGTGATAAGCTTGATGATCACTTGGAAGTTTTCCGGATATTACGCGTTAATATTCCTGGCCGGCCTTCAATCCATTCCTAACGAGCTCTACGAGGCGGCGGATATCGATGGGGCTGGCTTCTGGACAAAGCTCTGGAAGATCACCATACCGATGCTCTACCCTGCCCAATATACGGTGATGATCCTTGCGGTCGGGCTCATGTTCGGCATCTTTACTGAGCCTTATATGCTTACAGCCGGGGGGCCGGAGTTGGCGACGCATACATGGTACTTGGAGATATATTATCAGGCCTTCAGCGCGATGCGGGCAGGGTACGCTTCAGCGGTTGCTCTCATCAACGCCATTGTGACATTCATTTCAATCCTATTCATCAGGAGGATTATGGAAGGATGGGGGAAGGCGCATGGGTGAGCGTAGGCGTAAAGGATTAATGAATTCGGTTAAGTATTTACTGGTCATTATCGGGATAAGCATTGCTGTCTTTCCATATATCTATATGGCTTTACAGTCCCTCACCCCCTGGAACGAGGTGGACAGGAAGTTCATCCCGACGACTTTGACGGTGAGATCCTATAATTGGCTCCTCGTTGGCTCCGAAATAGCAAAAGCAAAACCTTGGCTGAGGGCCTTACTCAACAGTACAATTGTAACAATCTCCTCGACCCTCCTCATGGTGTTCGGCGCGGCCATCGTAGGTTATGCGCTCTCAAAGCTTGAATTCAGAGGGAGGAATACGATCTATAATTTTATCCTGTTTCAGATGTTCTATCCGGCTATCATTCTGCTCGTGCCCACATTTCTCATTGTAAAATCCTTGGGGATCTACAATACCTATTTGGGGATGATTATTCCAAAAGCGATGAGCATCTGGGCCATCTTCATGTATGCAAGCTTCTTTAGATCTGTGCCCAACGAGATGATAGACTCCGCCCGGATAGACGGAGCCTCGGAGCTTAGGATCATCCTCCGTATCGCCCTACCCATGTCAAGGTCAATAACGACCGTGATCGCTCTCTTCCTGTTCATGGGTAGATGGGAGGAGTTGTTATGGGACATCATCGTGATTAAAGACCATAATTTGATGACCCTGAACGTGCTCATTGCCACCATGAAGGGCCCCTACGCTGTTTATCCAGGACCGATGTATGCTGCAAGCGTTTTATTGACACTCCCTATACTGATATTATTCATCGCCTTCAGCAAGGAGTTTGCTAAAGGGATCAAGCTGGTGTTTAAGTGAGTTGGAGGGAGGATATATGATCAAATTGAAACGTTATCCACAAAATCCGATCTTGACAGCCGACCCGAAGCACCAATGGGAGTCTGGGGCCGTGTTTAACTGCGGCGCGACCTTGGGGGAAGATGGGCTGATCTATCTGCTTTACCGGGGCATTCCTGCCACGTACACCAGAAGGCCGGAGGGTGGCTATGATAACTATATTTCCAGCATCGGCTGTGCGACCAGTGAAGACGGAATTAACTTCACCCGATTCGAACGTCCAGTGATCGAACCGCGAGACCCGTTTGACCGATACGGGTGTGAAGACCCCCGTGTGACCCGGCTCACCCTGGATGGAAAACCGTTATATCTGATCACTTACACCGCCCTTCCCACACCCGCCTTTCACGGTTCAACATGGACGGTGGCGCTGGCTTCAACCGAGGATTTTCGCACCTACCATAAGTATGGCGTGATCATTCCTGGGGTTGTTGTGGCTAAAGATAAAGATGCGGTGATCTTTCCCGAGCTCATCAACGAACAGATTGTGATGCTACATCGGATTGAGCCGAACATCCAGATTATACGCTTCGACAGCCTGGAGCAACTGACACACCCCGACGAGGCCTTCTGGCGGGCCCATGTCGCTTCCCTGGATCAATTCACCCTGATGAAGCCCATGTACGAATGGGAAACTGAGAAGATCGGTGCCGGCCCACCACCGATCAAGACTCCGGAAGGATGGCTGCTAATTTACCATGGTGTGAGCCGCGAGCACAGCGGGCTCATCTATCGAGCCGGGATTGCGTTGCTAGATTTGGAAGATCCGGCTCGGGTGATCGCCCGCTTGCCCCATCCCGTCTTGGAGCCAGAAATGGAGTATGAGAAGGTGGGAGACGTTCCCAATGTCGTCTTCCCAGAAGGGGCGCTGGTGAAAGACGGGGAACTGTACGTTTATTATGGCGGGGCCGACAAAACCTGCTGCCTGGCCACCGCTAAGTTGGTCGATCTGTTGGATTACCTGAAATCTCCTGGTGTAACATAATGAATGTCAGAATAATCTTTCTGTCTCTTGTTTTTCTCTTATATTTACCTTCTTTTGCCGTAGCTTCCTTGATTAGAGTCCCTCTGGACTATCCCACGTTACAAGCCGCCATTGACCACGCTGCTGAAACAGATATCATCGAGGTCGAGGCGGGGGGAGGACCTTATCAGGGATTCGTCGTCGATGTTCCAAACCTGACCTTCAGGTCGGTTGGAGGAAGGGCGGTCATCGAAGGAAGGGGGAACGGGGCCGTCGTTGAAATCAGGAGCGATCACATCGAGTTCAGCGGCTTTTCGCAGATGACGTGTTTGCCCGCTTCCAGCGCCAGCATCGCCTGGGGATGGTGCAGAAACGGCGGCGTGGCGATGTAGATCAGATCGATGTCCGGCTGCTGAACCAGCGCCTCGACATCCACCACGTTAGGAACCCCAAACCGTCTAGCCGCGGCGTCCGCCACCGCCGGATCCGTCTCGGCGATTGCGATCAGTTCCACCCCGGGGATTTGCAAGAAATGCTGGACAGCGAACCGCCCGAAAGCACCGCAACCAATCCAACCGAGTCGAATTGTTTCTTCGCTCATTTTCACTATTAGCTTGAGACCCAAAGCTGGACGGACACGATGCCAGAGTCAGGATTCAAAACCGGCTCAATCATCAGAGTCCTCAAAGGCCGATATCTCAAATCCCTCTCGTGTAAAGTCGTCGTCGAAGACAAATGCGGTCCGGATGTCCTGCCGTCGCATGAGCGCGAAGCTCACCCGATCAACCAAGCTGACCGAACGGCTGCCCGACGCGAGTAGGGCCTCGGCCGCCATCTGATGCAGATCCCCGTCCACCCAGACAACATCCAGGACGGGAATCAAGTCATGATGTAAGGCTCGCACCGCCTCCAAGCCAAGCCGCCGCTGCACCAATGCGAAGGTTTCCACGAGCACGTAGCTGTGGGTAAGGAGCGCGGTTTCCAACTCTAGTCGTCGGCATAGACCGCCTCCAGCTCCCGATCGTGCTCTTCAGCCACGTCGTGGCCGCCGGAGGCAAAGCGACCGACCACCGCCAGCGCTCGGCGGCGCACGTCCCGGTCCCGGGAAAGATGAGCATCCACGGCCTCGCGAACGAGCGCGGCCACAGACACGCCCTGCCGGGCAGCCTCGGCCCTGAGAGCCCGGATCTGTTCGTCGCTCAACAAGATCCGGGTGCGGTGCATTTCTTAGCACTCCTTTGTAAATCCATCGATATTATACATCATTACATTACACAGGCTATCAAGGGATGTCAACGGTGCAATCCTTAGGTCCACAAAGGTGAGTGAGGAGGTCTGGCTAGAGGTAAGCTTTCAGGTATGAAAGTCGAAGTCAAGACAAACACTCCTCCTATGGCCTTCGAGCCCA
>JBHIAT010000188.1:0-5629 GCA_046758705.1 Bipolaricaulia bacterium | reverse complement strand
ACGGGTCTTTATGGGCTATCCCATCATGCCACGTGCACCCACCTGAGTAGTTACACTTAGTTTTAAGTGACAAGCGCTAGACGATGACGTTGAAGTCGCCAAATGTCTTTGTTGCCATCCATATCTTTCAGATAAAATAAGCTTCACCTAGACCAGGCAGGGGGAAGGAGATGTTTGCTTCGACACGATACCTCAACCCTTCCCCCCATCCTGGTCTCACGCATCGAATCGCTACAGTACCTTCTCATCCGAAGGATTCCTTACTCCAATCCCCATTCGGGACTGCCTCGCTCTGACTAGGATCATCAAGGTAAGGTATAGGTCCCGGTGAGATCCAAGTATGTGTCGGCTCCGACAGCTAGGGGCGCAAGGCGCTTGCCGGAAAAGGAACCACTCCCCTGGATCCCTTCGTACCGGCCGGTCCCCATGATCCATTCAAATGTGCCCTCAAATAAGGTTATTACCCCGAATGCTCCAGCTTGAGCTACCGTGGAGGAGCCTTGAGCCTTACTAACTTGTATGGACCCGTCCTCATAGGTGATCAGGCTATACCCTTGAAACGGGCCGCTCCCGTTGGTGTAGTCAAACGTGAGCACGTGTGAATAGAGCCCTATCTCGCCGTCCTCCATGAAAACCAAACCTTTGGACTCCATCACGCCGACAACGTGGCCGGGCACGTCGCCGACCTCGATCACCTCTATCTTAGTCATGTGCTGAACGATCCGACCCTTAACAGGCAGGGTCTCCGCCGGAGTTTCCTGGGCAAGGGCCAAGATCACTAAAACCACTACCAGAATTCCGCTGGCTAATCTCCATCCTCTAAGACGCATTTAGAATCCTCCTTTCTTATTTTCTGCGCCTTTGAACCCGAACCAAGATCTCTCATTCACCACCCCCTTTTGTTGATTCGGATTCACTCAAGTCGGTAGGAAGTCTATCCCGTGGAGGTCGAAAAATTCTCAACGCCCATTGTTAAAATTCTCAAAAATTGTCAAATGCTAATCGTGAAGGTCCTTAAGTCGGGATTTCCAGAAAGATCCCACCGCCTGCCTGACGGATCATCATCTCGTTTGACACAGATCTTCAGGCCGAAGTATATTGAGTTAGCGATCGTGATGGTGGGGGCCGATCATGGGACTACGGGTGCAGCTCTTCGGATCGTTCCAACTGTGGTGCGATGAACAGCCGATCCTGGCGGAAGCCTGGAGAGGCCACAAGGCCCAAGCCTTGCTCAAGATTCTGCTTACTGAACCCGGCCACACCTTCACCCAGGATCAGCTTATCGATTGGCTCTGGCCTGAGGTCGATCCCGATAAAGCACGCCACAGCCTTCAGGATCTGGTCAGTCGTGTGCGCCACATTCTGGAGCCCGAACTCGAGCGAGGCGCCCAATCCCACTACATCCTCACCCATCCTCCCGGTGATTGCTTCAACTCCAAGGCGGACTGTGTCATCGATGCCCAGCTGTTCGAAGGTCACCTAAACCACGCTAGGCAGTTAGAATCAGGTAACCAATTTGAGCAGGCGATTCAAGCCTATGAACAGGCGGTGGCGCTGTATCAGGGGGAGTTCCTCGCCGAGGATCGCTACGAAGACTGGGCCATCCCCCATACGGAACGATGGCAGCGAACCCATCTCGATGCCCTGTCCCAGCTGGCCGAATGCCGCACCCGCCTGGGTCAATACCGAAGAGCGATCGCTCACTGCCACCAGATCCTGGAGATCGAGCCCTATCGCGAGGGGACTTACCAGCAGCTCATGCTGTACCACTGTCTCGCCGGAGATCCCGACCAGGCGATTCGGATCTATGAGCGGTTTCGAACCTTAATGCGGCAAGAGCTGGACGTCGAACCCCTGCCCGAAACCCAACGGCTCTACGGGCAGATCGTCGATCGAGAGGTTCCGGGAATTGATGAGGTCTACCAACCGGTCTCGGTGATCGAGCGCAACCCGATTCCCACGTTGCTGAAGCGAGTTCCGTTTGTCAGTCGGGAACGGGAGTATGCCCAACTGGTCACCCATCTGGAGCGGGCAAAGAACGGGAGCGGGGGGATGGCTCTGGTCTCTGGAGAAGCAGGGATCGGCAAGACACGCTTGATCGAAGAGTTGATCCACTACGGGCAATACGAATATCAAGTACAGGTGCTGGCAGGACATTGTCATGAGTTGAATGTCAGCCTGTCGTATCAGCCGTTGATCGATGCGATCCGAGAGAAACTGCCTCGGCTCGATCTGGACACGATCGATATCGACCCGCTGTGGTCCGCTGAGGTGGCTGATCTGATCCCTGAGTTGCGTAACCTGATCCCAGATCTGCCTGAACCCCCGTCTCTCCCCCCGGAGTTGAAACGGAATCGGCTGTTTGAGGGGACAACCCAACTCCTCATCGGTCTGGCACACGTTCAACCTCAAACCCACAGACCCCTGATCCTGTTCCTCGATGACCTTCATTGGGTCGATCCTTCCACCTCTGACTGGCTCAACTACCTCCTGCCTCGCATTCACAACGAACCGATCCTGATCATCGGTGCGTTCCGAAGCGAGGAGGTCGCTGGCGGTGAGCATCCACTGGTCCACTTGATGCAGGAAGGTGAGCGCCAAGCGCTGCTCCATCGTATCGAACTGCCCCGGCTCTCCTATGAGGCCGTGTGCCAACTCCTGGACGAGATGTCCGTGGCCCTCAGTGAGCCGTTCCATGAACGGATCTATCAGGAGACAAACGGCAACCCGTTTTTCATCGTGGCCGTGCTGCAGAACCTGTTTGCTGAAGGAGCACTTCGTCTGACGGAGACCCAGGAATGGGTCAGCGACATCGACGACATCAGCTCGGATTACCGCGAACTGATGATCCCGAAGCAAATCAAGGATGTGATCCGACGTCGGGTGACTCAGCTGAAGGAGAGAGAACTGCAGGTGTTGCAGCTCGCGGCGGTGATCGGGAAACGGTTCGAATTTGAATTGCTGCAGCGAGCCCAGGGTGGAGAGACTTCGGAGCTCTTAACCGCGTTAGAAGGATCGATCCAGGCGCAACTGCTGGTGGAGCAAGCAGACGATGGAGAGTACGCATTCAGCCACGACAAGGTGTGGGAGGTGGTCTACTACGATGAGACGGGCGGGGCGAGGCGCAAGTGGCTGCATCGACAAGTGGGAAAGGCTTTGGAGCGAATCTATGCCGATCGTCTGGAAGAATACTACGGGCGGATTGCCGAGCATTATTATCGTGGCGAGTCGTGGGAGAAGGCACTCAACTATCTGCTTCAAGCCGGTCAAAGGGCCGTCCAGCGCTCAGCTCACATGGAGGCGATCGACCACCTGACTAAAGGGCTGGAAGTGCTGGACAAACTGCCCGAGGCGCCGGAGCGCGCTCAACCAGAGCTGATGTTGCAGACGGTCCTGGGCACGGCTTTGATAGCCACCAAGGGTCATGCAGCTCCCGAAGTAGAAGAAACCTTCGGCCGAGCACGGGAGCTGTGCCAACAGGTGGGGGAAACTGCTGAACTCTGGCCGGTGCTGTTGGGACTGTGGGCGTTTTATCTAATGCGGGCGGAGTTACAGACGGCTCTCGAGCTGGGGGAGCAGCTTCTGCACTTGGCCCAGCGCGAGCAAGACTCGGTGCTCCCCGTGAACACCCACCGGACGCTGGGGGTGGCTTTGTTCCATCAGGGAGAGTTGGCCTCAGCTCAAGAGCACCTGGAACAGGGCATTGCGCTTTACAACCCCAAGGACCACCGCACCTATGCCCTTTACGGAAGCGGGGACCCCGAGGTAGTTTGCTTAACCTATGATGGGCACTCTCTGTGGTCCCTTGGCTATCCGGACCAGGCGTTGAACAGGAGCCACGAGGCGATCGCTCTGGCTGAAGAGCTAACACACCTCTACAGCTTGGGTTGGGCCCTTAGCCACGCTGCCTTACTCCATCAGTTCCGCCGGGAGGCGCAAGCAGTCCAACAGCGAGCAGAAGCAGCCATTGCCCTGTCGACCGAGCACGGGTTTTCGTTCCCGTTAGCAATAGGAACGATCCTGCGGGGCTGGGCGCTGGCTGAGCAGGGGCAGGGAGATGAGGGAATTGCGCAGCTCCAGCAGGGCCTGACCACCTGGCGGGCCATAGGATCAGAGCTGGGACGGCCGTATGCGCTTTCCTTGCTGGCCGAGGCGTATGGGGAAGTGGAACAGTCTGAGGAAGGGCTTACCGTGTTGGCTGAGGCGCTGGATTTGGTAAACAAGACTGGGGAGCAATTTTACAAGGCAGAGCTATATCGGCTCAAGGGGGAGTTCCTGCTGATGCAGGGCGAGGTGGAGGCCGAAGCTGAGGCATGTTTTCGCCGGGCGATCGACATTGCCCGCCGCCAGCGTGCGAAATCTTGGGAGCTGCGGGCGGTGATGAGCTTGAGTCGTCTGTGGCAACAACAGGGCAAGGAAGAAGAAGCCCGACAGATGCTGGCGGAGATATACAACTGGTTCACCAAGGGGTTTGACACCGCAGACTTGAGGGAGGCCAAGGCGCTACTCGAAGAACTGTCGTAAATGTCTAAGGCTGGTCGATACAGCGTTAAAATATCCATCCACAACTCCCCAGTCATCACTTGGGGTCACCTGCCATCCTGGTTCATCTTCTTGGGTGGTAGTGCACTTGACTGCCCTGCTAGAAAACGATCCCGGCTGGTCTTTAAATTTGATTTACTTCTCTATTCTCTGCTATGCTGTTTATAGTTGTACATTAGACTACATTAGCCTACAAAGGAGGCGAATGATGATTGAGAAACTACCTGTGAAAAAGACGATTGGCGCTACTGAAGCAAGAAATAAGCTGGGAAAACTTCTTCTCCGCGTTTACCACGGCGAGGAGCATCTTGTTATCGAGAAGCTGGGTATCCCAGTGGCCACCATTATTAGTATGGAAGATTACAAACACTACCGTCGCTTGCTTGCCCAGGAGTACCATAGAGAGTTGGGCAACCAACTTGGACGTGAGGCAAAGCGCCAAGGCTTGACTGAAGAGCAACTGATTATGGAGATGGAAGAAGACCGCGAGGCTGTCTATGATGAGCTGTACGGGCAACAATCCTAACTATGACACCCCGGGTCGCTGTGGATGCAAACGTGCTCATTGCAGGTACGGTGTTCCCCCGCTGGCCCTACGAAGTACTGCACCATGCAGCGAAAGGTGATTATACCCTGGTGCTCTCTCCTATCGTTATCCGCGAGGCTCACCGTCGGATCAAGAAACGCTTTCCAGACTACGAACGGCAATTTGAAGAATTTCTCACATTAGTCGACTATGAAGAGGCTCCTGTTCCAAGCAAAGAGGAGATTGCAGAGAACCAGGATCTGGTTCGTCAAGAAAAAGACATCCCGGTTGCCCTCTCCATCATCGCTGCGGAGGTTGACTACTTTGTTACCTATGATCGTGATTTTACCGATGAGGATGAGACAACTGAGAGAGTCCGCAATGCGATACCTGGCATCAGGCTGCCACCGGTGTTTTTACGCGATGTGATGGGTTGGACAAGCGAGGAACTGGAGAAAGTTAGAGAGCGAGAGTGGGAAGAGCTTAATGAGTAACTATATCTCCACCTATAGTTTCGCAGAATTTGAAGGAGGTGCAATGAGGGTCGATCTTCCCCATCTG
>JBHIAT010000187.1:0-5645 GCA_046758705.1 Bipolaricaulia bacterium | reverse complement strand
TGAAGTGGATTGGTCAGTGAGTGGAAACCCCAGTTTTTTGGACGAAATCTGGGTGACAGGCTTAGACCTCCGCCGGTCATCGGCCGCTCGGACCACACCCGATGCTCTGCTGCTGACGGCTCTTGACCGTCCGTGGGAGGGAGCCTGTACTTCCCGTCATTCCCGGCGTTGTGCACGTCTTGGCCCGTTCGCCCATCACCCGGTCTCAACCCCTGGGCAGCGTCGTCGTGATATCCACCGTAATGGGCTTCCTGGCCGGTAGAAGTGCCCGAGGCGATCGCGGTGTTTGGCATGTTGCCGAAGAATTGAGTGGTATCCCCGCCGTAGCACTGGCCGAAGACCAAAAGCTTCTTGGCTTCGCTGGGGATGTAATGCTCCAGGAGACGCTTCACCACACGAGGTGGAATCGTGGGTTGAGGCTGCCCGGATCCTCTCGAGTAGGTCGTGAGGCTGCCGTCTTGGACGGTCGTTGCGAACAGCGGTGGTGCGGCTACGTACATCAGAAACGCCACCACCCAGCCGTAACTGAACCGTTTGCTGTTCATAAACCGCTTTAGAGCGTGCATCTGAGCCCCTCACCCCTATCCCTGCAGCCAGGCTGGGAAGATGTACTCGGCGGTCGCCACCCTCTCCGGCCAGATCACCTCGCGTCGACCGTCCGCCTGCAACTGGATCCAGATGGGAATGACAAACCCGGGCCCGTACCGCGAATCGTGCGGGTTGCCAAACGGGTCCTGACGACCCTCCTCCAGCCCGAAGAATTGAAACCGACCACTGGCGCCGACGTAGTCGGTCACCTCGAGCGCGATCACCACCGGGTCGGCGTTGATCGTCCGGGCGCGCTCAATGGCCTCCTTCAGGATGTAAACGGCATCATAGGTGATCGGGCCGGTGAAGACCGGCCGCTCGGACAGCTCCCGCTCACCGCTGTACCGCCCTCGGTAGTTCTGAAAGAAAGGCACGGTCTTTTCGGTGAGCGGTGCCTCGGCGGCCAGGTCTGCAAAGACCTCGGTGGCCGCTTTGCCCCGGGTCGCGTCGAAGAAACCAGGGACCTGTGCTTCCACGTTGAGCCCGAACAGCGGCGCGGGGATCTGGAGCTCGGCCCATTGAATGACGAACGAGACCGGTTGCACGTGAGCAAGCGCGGTGAAGATCGCGTCGGCATCCCCAATCCGGGAGAAGATCGGCGCGAAGTCTTGAGTCCCGGGATCGATCCGCTGCAGGCTGACGATCTCAATCCCGAAACCCGGCAACTCCCGGCTAAGGAGCCCGGTCAGCGGCTCCGTCCACTTGAGGTCCTCGGCGATGATCGCGATCTTATGGTAGCCGAGCCGTTCTTTGAGAAAACCGTTGATGAACTGGAGCATATCGACGGCGAGGAACGTGGCGTTGAGCATCGGGCGGAAGAAGTACTTGAACCGTCCGTAGTCGGCAGCCACCCGGGCCGATGCGTCTGGGGTCGTCGCCCCGGTGACCAGGAGCGGCACCCGGAACCGAGCGATCTGCGGCAGCACGGCCAGCACCACCTCGCTGGTGAACAGTCCAACCAGGAAGTTGACGCGCTGCCTCAACACCAGATCCTGGACCGCTCGGATCCCCTGGACCGGCTCCTCCTCCGTCTCCCCGAGCGCTAGCTCCAGTGAACGACCGAGGACCCCGCCACCCGTGTTGATCTCGGCGACGGCCATCTCCGCTCCACGGCGGATCGAGATTCCCTCCGGCCGCTTGAACGGCCCCAGCGCTCCGATCTTGATCGGCCGTTGACCAGCGACGGGAACCGCCGGCGTCAGCGTCAACGCCCCGGACAAAAGCCCCATCAGCTTCAGAAACGCTCTGCGGCTGTACCTTCCACTCACCCCTGTCATATCGACCTCCTTAAGTTGCAATCCTCTTTGAAATCGTCTTAAATAGAGACCGGGGTTGATCAAATTTAATTAAACCGGATTCCTACTCCGAGAGTCAAACGAGCCAGGGGGGGATCGAGATGGGCTATAAAACTCAATTTTAAGGAGTGATCGATCATCATGGTACAGCTCATTGCTCTGATTGCTCTGATCGGGAACGCCGGATTGACCGTGGAGACAGGGCCACCTTCCACTCAGAACTTATGGATGACCCTCTCCCCCAACGTCAGCGTCGCGGGAACCTTCATCGAGACACAGGTCGCAGCGCAGGTTGGTGTTGAGCCCGGGCTGTTCCTCAGCGTGAGTCCGACCTTGGGCGGTCTGGGAAAGGTGAGCGGGACCTACTTTCAACGGCTTAGTCCGGAGATTTTCTCGCCCCCGCGCCTGGTGACCGTGCCGATCCGTGAAGCAGATCGGACCATGTCGGATGGTCAGGGATTCCAGTTGGGGATCGAGACTGACATCTTGGGGATCGACTTGGATGCCAGCTACACGCAATCGTCGTCAACCACAGTCATCGAAGTTGACGGGAGCGTCCCGATCGGGGGCTCCGCTACCCTGGGTCTAGGGACGGAGATAATCAATGGGGTCATGAAGATTAATGTGGATGCCTCCACCGATGTGGTGCGCGGGACGGTGGGCGCTACGCCGAGCGTCCAGTACAGCACCACGCCCACCACCGGCCGTAACGTGATCTCCCTGCGTATGGAGTCGTTCACCCGGCTTCTCGGTCTGATCAACACTACCGTGGATGTGGCGCTGACCATGTGTAACCAGGCTTGCGCAACAGCCACCGGTCCAGCTGTGCCCTCAAATAGCATCGACCTTGGAGCAGCGCTCAACGTGGTCATCCCGACCGATTTTCTCTCCTATCCGGCACAGCGGCGAGCCATCCCGGTGGGCCTCGACTTCGAGACACGGATCCCCCTCAACGCGACGACGACGGCTGGATTTCGGCTCGGGCTTTCCGTGGGATCGGTCTCACTCGGTTATCTGACAGAGGCTGGGACAACACAACTGGATCTCTCCTTCCAGTTCGGTCACTAGTGGCTGGCAGCGGGCATGATCGTCCTGGCCCACGGAAAAGCGTTCATCGACGGAGCGTTGCGGCAGGTTGACATTGGGTTCGACCGAACCATCCGGGCGATCGGTGCGCGTCTGGATCTGGAGGGCGAGCGGATCGATTGCACCGGAAAGTTGATCCTTCCCGGTGTCATCGACGTCCACGTCCACTTTCGCGACTTCAACGAGCGTCACAAGGAGACATGGGCGACCGGGGTGCGGGCGGCGCTACGCGGCGGGGTGACGACCGTCTTTGACATGCCCAACAACGACCCGCCGACGACCACTCTGGAACAGATTCAGGCCAAGCGGAGGCTCGCCGAGCGAACCGGGATCAATTACGGTCTATACCTGGGGGTGACCCGAGACAACCTCGATCAGATTCCGAAGTGGGCCGATGAGGTCGACGCGTTCAAGCTTTACATGGGGCACTCGACCGGCAATCTCGGGATGACCGAGCGTTGGGCCCAGCGTCTCGCGTTCCAGGCAGTGGCTGAAACGGGAAAGGTGCTGACCGTCCACGCCGAGGATCAAGGACTCATCGATGCATTCACGCAAAAATGCCGGGGGCGGAACGACCCCAAGGTTCACGGGGACTGTCGTCCGAAGCTCGTCGAGTCAGTTGCCGTCTCCGATGCGCTAGGATACGCCTTCCGTTACCGAACGAAGCTCCATCTGGCCCATGTGACAACTGAATTGGCCGTCCACCTGATCGAGTCGGTCGATGACGTCGATGTAACCGCCGAGACCTGTCCCCACTATTTGATCTACACTGAGGAGGCACTGGCGGAACAGGGACCACGACTTAAGATCAACCCGCCGTTGCGGAGCGAGCGGGATCGGGAGGTACTGTGGGAGGCAATCCGATCGGGAACGATCGATCTCATCGCCAGCGATCACGCCCCCCACACGCTGGAAGAAAAATCGCGCGATATCTGGGAGGCTCCGAGCGGCATGCCCGGTGTCGAGACAACCTTGCCGCTGATCCTCGATGCGGTCAACCGGGGGAAATTATCACTGGGTCAGGCGGTGGAACTGCTGTCGATCAACCCGGCGAAGCGGTTCGGCCTGACACGCAAGGGCAAGATCGAGATCGGTCTAGACGCCGACCTGACCGTCGTCGACATGGAGCTGGAGCGGCCGGTCCGTCGTGAACACCTGGCCACCCGATGCGGCTGGTCCCCGTACGAGGGGATGTCACTGCGAGGTTGGCCAGTGATGACGTTCGTCGGCGGACGGCTTAGAGGCAGCGGTCAGCGATCAGCAAAAGACTAATCAGCTTTTAGCCTTAATCTGAAAGCTGACAGTTGAAGGCTGAATACTTACCTCAGGCTCGCTAACTCGCCCTTGCAGATGGGCGGCGGCTCGTAACCGGCGCGGTGATCCAGGATGCAAGGTCCATCCATAGAGGCATCCCAGTAGATGAGCTCCGACACGTTGGCGTCGGGCTCGGTTCTCCATGACATCCACACCAAACGGGCTCCACCGGATATCGGATTCGGATTGGGGAGGATCCCGATCATGGTGACATCCCCCATCCTCCGAAACTGGGGGCGGAAGACGACCAGGAGAACGTCCTGGTCGCTGCCGTCGTGGAGCATCCATCTCATCGGATTCTCGTCTGTCTTCCACAACTGGTTTTCCGCATAGATCCAAGCCCAGTGTGCCTTGACGGCTTCCGGTAGCTCGTCCCAGTTGTCTGGCACGACTTCAGGTTTTGGAACCTCGAACGAGTAGGATGCGATCGAGATCATGGCTGTCAGCATCAGGACAGCAACGGTGAGGGTGGCTGCTTTCTTCATCTTTGCTCCCTCCTTTTTTGGATTGATTTGCTGCGTCTGGTCATGTTGTAACACCGGAACGTGCTGTTTTCGTGCTATTTCCGTCCTGTTTTTGTGCTAGAGATGGCTTCGTCGATTCAGATTCACAGACACTTTGTACGGGGACGGTCAGAAGGTGTATGATAATAAAAATCAGCCATCAAGGTGATCTATATCATCGAGTGAATCCTGTCTCATGAGGAGGCCTGCTAATGGGGCAGACTAAGGGTCACGGACTCCAAGTGAAACTCTTTGGCCACTTTGAGGCGTGGCACGATGATGAGCCCATCCCTCCTCAAGCCTGGTCCCGACGCAAGACACAAACGCTGCTCAAAATCCTGCTCACCGAACGCGGTCGTGTGTTCACTCAAGACCAACTGATCGATTGGTTGTTCCCCGACTCCAATCCGGATAAAGCCGCTCAGAACTTGTATAAACGGATCAGCGAATTGCGCCGCACCCTGGAACCGGACCTCAACCGGGGCGCCGACTCCCAGTTCGTCCTGCGCGTCGGGGGAGGCTACTGCTTCAGCCAGGATGCTCCCGGCTGGATCGACACCGAGGCATTTCACCAACAGGTAGAGTCCGCGCGGAAGATGGAACAGGCAGGGCGTTGGTCGCAAGCCCTGGAGTACTACCAGCAGGCGGTCGAGCTGTATCGGGGCGAGTATCTGGCCGAGGATCTCTACGAGGAGTGGTCCATCCCGCCCCGGGAGCGCTGGCGTGAGGAGTATCTGACCGCCCTGGAACGGTTGGCAGAGTGTCACGCGCGCCTGAGAAACTATTCCCGGGCGATCGAGTATGGCCAACGAATGATCGAGCTGGAGCCCTATCGCGAGGGGGCCTATCGTCAGAAGAT
>JBHIAT010000186.1:0-5707 GCA_046758705.1 Bipolaricaulia bacterium | reverse complement strand
CGCTGTCGAACCGGCGATTCTGATTTTTGCTATCTAGAATGAGCGAACGGTAAGTATGGAGGCAGGGCTTCGGCAAAAGCGGTGGAACCACGGATATCTGCAAATAAGATGGCAATCTGCTTCTCTTCTCCCATATACGAGGGTGTCAGACTCGCTGCTAATTGGCTCGTCAGTTCCACATCCTCTTCATCCAGCACCAGTCGTCGCAGTTTCACGCTACCGGTCACTGTGGTCTGACAAGCTAGCCGAATTTTTGGATCAAATCGCAATCGTTCAGCAAGGGCTTGCTCTTTCTCATTGCGGGGAGAGCAGAATTTGAGGCCCTCAATAATCACCACACGACATGTGGAACACCGGGCATTCCCCCCGCAGACATTCGTATGAGGAATATCGAATTTCAATGATGTCTGGAGAATGGTTGTCTCTGTATCCGTCTCTACTTTCCTCTCATCGGACAGATAATAAATGTGTGGCATATCCAGCTCCCATAGCTTACAACGACTGTAAATCAGATCTTGTCGGGCAGCCAGGCTGCCTTAGGGTGGAGCTGCAATTGCACTTAACTCGATTATCTCCGAACCGAAGTTCAGTAATCCCTGCTTCTAGAGGAGATTGACCAAAGTTAATTTCGCTCATTCCACCCTCTGTTTCACTGACTTACGTCATAATAATCAGTGTGAGATAACCGGAGCAACTTGTACAACGTGGGCGAGAGCGGAAGCCGTACGTGAATGGCAGAAAGATCCAGAGAAGTGGAGAGAGCAAGTCGGATATGGACAGAGGCAGACTGTGGAGAGTTTCTTTTCAGCGTTTAAGAGGATCTTCGGGGAGTCGGCCCGATCCGCAGGGCTGTCTGTTCGACAAGGCCCCACATCCACACTCCAATCCTATATACCGAGTGTACCCAACCCTCCCGGAGTACACCACAGATTTGCTTGGCTGATCTCGCTAAGATTATTATGTTTCAGCCAGTGAAATAGCTGACATTGGCTGAGACGAGGTATGCATAGACGATGTCAGAGCGATCAGAAAAGGACATCATGATCGAAGAACTTTGGCGTGCGTATCTGACCGGAGATTTTTCGAACCTCCATTGGCGGAAGCGGAACAGGATTAAGGTATTCACCCAGATAATGAGATTGTTACCAACAGATCCGCGCTGCCCGATGTGTAACGTTCCATTTCACGGAATCGGCGCACCAATGGTGAGGCTTTTACTCGGCAGGCAGCCGTCGAACTTAAACCCTCAAATTTGCAACCAGTGTGAGATATTTGCAAACGAACACCAAGGCGGGGCGGAGATCGAGCTATCGATGCTGTTTGCCGACGTACGTGGTTCGACCAGCCTGGCTGAAGGGATGACCGCCTCCGAATTCAGCCAGCTCATCAACCGATTCTACGAGAAGACCACCGATGTGCTGACACGAACAAACGCACTCATCGACAGGCTTGTCGGGGACGAAATCATCGGCTACTATGTTCCCGGATTTGCCGGGTCAGAGCATGCGCGCTTAGCGGTGGAAGCCGCCCAGAAACTACTGCGCGTTACCGGCCACAGCGATCAAGATGGACCCTGGATTCCGGTAGGGGCTGGCGTTCATACGGGGACCGCGTTCGTAGGCTCGGTGGGCACCCCAGGGGGGGTGACGGGCATTACGGCCTTGGGCGATGCGGTGAACACCGCCGCGCGTCTCGCATCACAGGCAGGGCCAGGCGAGATCATTGTGAGCGAAGATGCTTACACGGCTTCCGGATTGGATCTGGAAGCGGAAACATTGGAGAGACGCCAACTGGAACTGAAGGGGCGCAGTGAACCCGTTAATGTGCTGGTCATGCATGTTTCACCCAGCTGACCCATGCCTTATGACCTTTCAGACATCGACCTGATCTGCAGGGCTGTCTGTTCGACGAGGCCCCACGCCTCAATCCTGCACACCGAGTATACCCAACCCCCCTGAACTGCACTACGACACGGGTCGCAGACAAAGGGTGAACGTTGTCATCGTGAACTCTCGATTTCTGGGAGGGCGCTACGAAAACCCCGCCAGATCGCGGAGTCGACCATCGTCGGGGATCGTGATCCGGTGGCGTTCGAAAGAGATCCAGCCATTAGCGGTCAGCCGTTTCAGGTGGCGGACCACCGTGCGCTCGGAGACGCCGATCATCTCGGCAAGCTCTCGGCGGGTGAGTCTCAAGTCGACCGTCCACCCGGCCTCCTGCTCCGTCCCGAACTTCTCGATCAGATTCAGGATCACCTCGGCCAACCGCCTTCTGGGCTCGGCGTATGCGATGCTCGTCAGCCGCCGCTGGAGCCAGACGACCTCGCGGGCCAGCTCTTGAGTGATCGCTGAATAGAGCGATGGACATCGATCGCATAATTTGCGGAACTCGTCTCGCTCAATGAACCGGGTCACCGTCTCCTCGAGCACCTGGGCATAGGCGCTGTGCCATACCTCGCCAGAGAACAGATCGGTGTAGAGCAGATCCCCCGGGCCGAGGAACTTGATCAAGTATCTCTGTCCGTGTTCCGTCCGCTGAGCCAACTTCAACTTCCCTTGACAGATGATGTAGCAGCCGCTGATGAGATCCCCCTGTTCAAACAGCGTCTCCCCCGGCCGGTAGATAATTGTGTTGAACAATCGGATCGACTCGCCAAGTTCCGACTCGTTCAACGGGGCGAGCAGGCAGGTGCACCCGGATCGCCCATCCGAACATCTGAGCGTGTTGGTGACAGCCACGATCTCTTCCCTCCCTCAAGATTCGGATGGCTTATTTTAAACCACTGGTTGATGGAATAAATCTACCTAACGATAGAGAAGTTAGCTCTATCGTTCGATATAGATCGGTGGGAACTCTCTACACCAGACCATTTTGGACGGCCCAGACCGCCGCCTGAGTGCGATCGGAGACGTGGAGTTTGGTAATGATGTGGTGAACATGGGTCTTGACGGTGCCTTCTCCCACGTCCAGAACCTCGGCGATCTCCCGGGTGCTGAGCCCTTCGACGATTAGTCGGAGCACTTCGCGCTCGCGGATCGTCAGCGCTTCGATTCGTTCCAGGGCCTCCTCATCGATCGCTGTTGTCTTCCCTCGCTCCTGGATCAGGTTCTCTATGACCTCTCTGAGCAACTTCCGGTCGATGAGCGACTCCCCGTCGGCGATTCTGTGGATGACTTCAACCAGCTCGTCACGGGAGATTCCTTTCAGCAAATACCCGGCTGCACCGGCGGCCACCGCCTTCAGCAGGTAGCCGGGGTTCTCGTAGATGGTGATCATGATGACACTGACCGCCGGTTGCTCCTCTTTGATCGCCCTCAGCGCGGCCAGGCCATCCATATCGGGCATGCGGATGTCGAGGAGCAGGATCTGAGGTGAGAGTGCCTTCGCCTTACGCACTGCCTCTCGGCCATTTTTCGCCTCGTCGACGACCCGGATTCCCTCTTCTCTCAGCATGCTGCGCAAACCCTCACGGACCATCGGATGGTCATCGGCGATCAGCACGGTGATCTTTTGTTGCCCTCTCATCAATTTCACTGTCCTCCTTCATCACATCCTCCGCAACGGTACTATTTGATAGGTTCAATGGCACCTGGACCCGGACGGTCGTCCCCCGGCCGGGACGGCTATCGGTGGTGCAGTTCCCCCCCAAAAGACTGGCCCGCTCCTTGATCCCGACGATCCCGAGCTGCTTCCGGCTAGCTTCCGTCACCTCGATCGCCCGGGGCACAAAGCCCACGCCCCAATCCTGAATCTCGAGCTGCAAGGATCCATTCTGCTGCTCGATCGCCACCCGCACCTGCTTCGTCTCGGCGTGTTTTCTGATATTGGTGAGCGCCTCTTGAACGATGCGGAAGACAGCCACCTCCAGAGTCGGATCGAGTCGGGTATCGCCCAGATTCTCATGAAAGTCCACCTGCCAGCCGAGTTCCTCCTGAAGATCTTCGAGATATTGGCGGAGCGTGGGGATCAGGCCGAGGTCGTCCAAGGTCGACGGCCGCAGCTCGGAGACGACCCGCCGTGCCTCAGCGATCGCCTTATTGAGGCGGGTCATGCCTTTTTCCAGTTCCTGCTTCGCGTAGGTCGGATCTCTGGATCGCAGCGAGATGTAGGTATTCAGGTGCATGCCGGCACTGATGATCATCTGGGTGAGGCCGTCGTGGATGTCGTAGGCGACGAGCCGACGCTCCTCCTCTTGGGCGGTGATCAGCTTGTCGAGAAAGTAGCGCAGCTGCCTTTGCGCGCGCTTCAGTTCGCCGTGAGCTTGTTCCAGCTCTTCGTACTTCCTCTGGAGTTCGGCGGAGAACTTGAACCCGTATCGGGCAAGCAGCAACGGTCCGGCTACCAGGATAATACCGATAACACCAATTTGGAGGTAGATGATGCCGAGCAAAATGCCCAACGGGGTGAGGGCCAGATAGTTCGCCGTTAAATTTCGGAGATTCAACTTCCAGACAGTAAAAAAAGACTTCTCGGTGGTAAGAGAAAAGATCATGGAGAGAAGAAAAATGTTTACAACGAAATAGATGACACCGGCAGCAACAGCGGATAAAATATTAGGTAAGGAGATCTCTCCTGCCACGCCCCCGGTTGCAATAAAGAAGATCCCCCCTATGAAAGCGGCAAAGCTAAACTGGAAAGCATTAAAAGCAATCTTTATAGCTCTTAATTTGTGAGTTTTTGATTTTCGAGCAAGTATTTCACCGCTTAAGCTGCCTACTGCGACTCCCCATGTTGCCAGCCACGGCCCGCCAATATAGATCATCGCCAATGCTATAGCGGGTCCTACGGTGAGAAAGCCTGGTGTTCGCGGAATATTTACTGGTAATAGTTCAGTACCCACATAAATAGCGGAAAATAAGATAAGAGCTTGCCAAACATCCTCCCAGGGTAGTCTGATTCCTGACCAGACTAAAACGAGAAGGCTAAAGGACCCGAGGAGAGCGATATAGAGGCGAGCTGTTAAGGGAAGCTTCACGATCCGCTCCGCTTAAGATAAACAGGAGACGGCCAGCCAGGATGGCAAGGTGTTTAGCCCCCCGCTATACGTATCGGAGCCCCACCTGCAAGCAACAGACCAAGCAAGGTCAGGATTGCCTTCACCAGCCGAGTCTTCATCGATTCCAACTTCTTAGCGATCTGTTCCATCCGTCCGCTAGAGAGGATGAACAAACTCCGCTCCGCTCTTGAAGGTATTCACGGCGTATACGATATCTGGCAGGCCGTTACTCCTGTTTGGATGCAAGTCTAACCTAAGTTGCGATAAATTGCAACTCCCACCGGACAGCAACGACTTCAATTTCATTAGTTTAAATCAACTCACAGCCATCTACAAGGTCACGTGACTGGTGTAGACGATGAATTTTGTCACCTTTTCAGGAGGGGAACAGGTTGTGTGGGAAGTGCACCATAGGGATTTCCTATTGATCTCCGTCACCGATGACTATGCTGGAAGTGGATATTTTCGAGGGGAGATCTAAATCTCACCCTGCTTTCGCAAGGCTGCAACTCTTCGCTCGGCCTTCTTATAGAACCCTTCATGTGGACCTATAAGGAACACCAGGCAAACCTGTTCACTTTCCTGGACCATATACGCTGCCCGGTAAGCACCCCCAGGTAGTGAAAATTCCAGAGAGCGTACGCCTTTCAGGCTTCCCTCAGTACCGTTAACTTATTCTTGGAACTTGCACTCACAGGGAAAAGGCAGTAG
>JBHIAT010000185.1:0-5872 GCA_046758705.1 Bipolaricaulia bacterium | reverse complement strand
TCCCGCCTTGGCCGACGTTCGTCACTGGCTGTACTTGATTGACGTCAACCTAGAGCTGGAGACGGTGGATCAGATCACAGGCTCCACCTACGACATGGTCGTGCTCGATTTCATCCCCTCCGAGGAGAACAACACCGATTATCCCATGGCCGAAGTCGTCGCCCGCCTGCACAATGCCCCCCACCCCAAGCTGGTGCTCGCCTACATTGACATCGGTGAGGCGGAGGACTACCGCACCTACTGGCAGTTCGGTTGGGGCACCGGGAATCCCGAATGGATTGCCGGCGGTGACCCGGATGGCTGGGAGGGTAACTTCCCGGTCGCCTTCTGGTACGACGAGTGGCACGACATCTGGCTGGGCGCGGACGGCTACTTGCAGGCGATTCTGGACGCTGGCTTCGACGGCGTGTACTTGGATTGGGTGGAGGTCTATTCGGACAAAAACGTGGTCGCCATCGCCGAACGCGACGACGTGGACCCGTGGCAGGAGATCATCTGGTGGGTGGGTGACATCGCAGAGTTCACCCGCACGCAACGGCCCGATTTTATCGTCATCGCCCAGAACGCCGCCGAGTTAGCAGAGTCCGACGAATATCTGGACATCATAGACGCCATCGCCCAGGAGCAGGTCTGGTTCGACGGCGGGGCCGACAACGACCCACCCGGCGATTGCCCGCTGCCGCGCACCGAGGTTGAGGTGGACACCGCCGAATACCGCGCGTCCCTCTCCGCACTGTGCCGCGCTCTCTACGACGAATTTCCCGACAGCACCCTGCACGTCAGCAGTGAAGAATACCTGTCTTACCTGACTCTGGCCCAGAGCAAGGGCACCCTTATCTTCACCGTGGACTACGCACTGAGGCCGGAGAACGTCACCTGGGTGTACGAAACCTCGCGCGCTCTGGGGTTCGTGCCCTTTGTCAGCAATCGAGCGCTGGATCGGTATGTTGAGTCGATGCCCTAAGTGGGGCCACAAAGGAAAGATGAAAAAACCAGCCATACTTGCCATCATAGCCCTGTCTCTTCTGACCGGTTGCACCGCTCCTATCAGAGAACCGGGCGCCTTAACTGAAACCCAACCAGAACCAATCAGTCCGATGTTGCTGCGCGATTTTACGCTCCCCATCCCGCTATTCGCTTCGGATAGTGCCTGGAATCAGAAAGTTACCGAGGCGGCGGTCTTGCCCGAAAGCGACCAGCAAATCCTCGTCTTATATCGGGTGCTGCTCGGTGACGACTCGACGCTCCATCCGAGACTGGGCTACCGGATCTCCCCGTTCATGTTCGTGAGCTACGAAGATTGGACCGTGCCCGTGTTTCGTGCGGGTGAAACAGAGCAAGCCGTGCTGATCTGTAATTACGATGGCAATTTGGACTACACCAATCCCAAACTGCCGGAGGCGTATACGGACCCTGGCGGACCGGTGACCATTCCCGTGCCCGCCGGTGTGGTGCGCCCCGCTGGACCGGAGGGCACGGACTCGGATGGCCATCTTGTGCTTTATAACCCCGATACGTACATGGAGTATGATTTCTGGCAAGCGACGACCGTTCGCAACAGGCGATGCAAAAGCCGTGGAGGCGGGCAGCCTGGAACGGCGATTCTTGAGGCAGGGACGGTTGACTTTTTCGATGTGCGCAGTTCGGGGACCAATCCTTCCGGTTATTACAGCGCTCGCGCCTCGGGCGTACCCCTGCTCGCTGGGTTGATCCTGCCCGAGGACATTGAGACAGGGACGATCAAGCATGCGCTGGCGGTCGCAATCCCACGCCCGCGCAACACGAACAAGAATACCCCGTGGGAACCCTATGCCTCGGACATCGTCTACCCCTCAGCAACAGTCGAGGTCGATTTCTACAACACCGATCCCTACGCTCTGGCTCAAGGCCAGCGCATTCGTCTGAAAAAATCAATCGTAATGGCAGACGAAGCTTGGGGAACCGCTTACGGGGTCGAAGCTGGGATTCTGATCGACGATCTCCCGGTGGCACCTATTACTCGCATGTTCCTCGAGGCGTTACACACCTACGGGGCATACGTTGTGGATAATTCCGACGGTTTCGTCTTCTACGCTGAGGACATTCATACCGCGAACCTCCGGCTGTCGGATGAGGAGGTCAATGCCCTGATTGACGAGCCGCCGGGCACGCCACTGCCCCAAGGCAAGACAAAGTGGCAGATCGTGATCGAGAAGCTGATCGAAGACTTGACACTGATACCCTTGGCTTCCGGCGGTTCCGGGCCCTGGTGGGAGTATGGACCGGGAGATAAAAACCCGGCGACAGCAACGATCGGTATCTCGAATTTCGAGGTGGTCGAACCCGCCACGGTGCCTCCGATGTAGTGTTCTGATGTTACCTGGGAAGGAGGGGAAGATGAACATTCGAAGTATCGGACTGGCTTGGGTGTTCCTGGTTACCCTGTTCCTGTTAGTGTTAGGCTGCGGCCGTGTGTCGCCCTCATCTCCGACGCCTACGGGCCAACTAACCTGCTCGCCGATCCAGAGGCCTGATACCCCAGCTACGTCCATCGCTGGTCACCTCACTCCGCTTGCTCCCAGCAATATCGTGCAGGTATGGGCCAACGAAGGCGGCGGCAAGGTCACCTGCGATGAACTGCGTGCTACCCACGACCCCAGTGCTGTACTCAACTTGGTATGGGATGGCACAGGCATCTCCCTGTTTGGTGCGCGCAACGAAGTGGTCGCCTTCAACCTGATCCTCGAAGCCCCTATGTCAAGTGCCACCAACATCAACGTGACCTTAACGTCGTTGGCCGGTCCTGGCGGTGCCAGCCTCACCACCCGGGCGGCGAGCGGCGACGACGTGTTCAACTACGTGGAACGCAACATCGAGCTGTTTTACGTGCGCTACCTGGAAATCAAGGGACTCAGTACTGACCTGTTCTATGCCGGTTATAACTACGACGAGCGGCACATCCCGGAGCGCTGTCGCCGATCCTACGATGCCGAAGGTAGTGGCAGTGGCCGTTGGACAGATCGACCTTGCCACAACAAGTTCTACCCCGAAATCGCCGTTCCACTCGAACTCAATTCGCCCTTCACCATTCCCGCCGGCACCAATCAATCCATCTGGGGCGACATCTACATTCCGAAAACTGTGCCCGCGGGCGATTACACCGGCACGATTTCAGTGACAGAGGACGGGATGCTCACCTGGGAAATTCCCATCAGCTTGCGCGTGCGCAATTTCACGCTGCCCGATCTGCCCAATGCCCCAACCATGCTAGTCTATAGCTCAGAAAACATCAACGACCGCTACCTCGGTGAGGACAATATGTATATCGAGCCTGGAACCGCTGTCTACACGCAATCCCTCGAAATTGTCGATCGGCACTTCCAACTCGCCCACCGCCACAAGATTTCGCTCATTGGGAACCCAGAGGGCTACACTCCTATCGAACGGATGGATGATGCCTGGACAGCCCGCCTGAACGGGGAACTCTTCACCCTTGCAAGAGGTTATGATGGCATCGGCGTCGGAGTGGGCAATAATATATATGTCATCGGTGAGTACGGTCAATGGCCGTGGCAAGATGGCACGCAGGCGGACATGTGGGCCAACACTGATGCATGGGTCAAGTGGTTCGACTCCAAGGCGTTTGTCACACCCACTGAGTACTTTCTCTACCTTATAGACGAGTCCGATAATTACACTCAGATCGAGCGGTGGGCACGGTGGATCAACAGCAATCCAGGTCCCGGCCAGCGTCTGATGTCGATGGCAACGATTGACCTGCCCACAGCGGCGGCGAATACGCCCTCGCTCGACATTCCCACCTCCTGGATGACGGTGGGCATCACCGACGCGTGGCAAAATACTGCCGACAGCTACGCGGCCAACCCCAACAAGCGCTTCTATCTGTACAACAGCAACCGGCCGGCGACCGGATCGTTCGCCATCGAAGACGATGGTGTCGCCCTGCGTGTATTAGCCTGGGCCCAGTACAAGATGGGGATAGACCGCTGGTTTTACTGGGAATCCACATACTACGACAATTATCAGGGCGGCATGGGCCAGACCAATGTCTTTCAAAAGGCGCTGACTTATGGCAGCTTCGATGATGTCGACGACTTCCTAGGCGAGACCGGTTGGAACTACCTCAATGGCGATGGGGTGTTGTTTTACCCCGGCACCGACACACGCTACCCCGCCGATAGTTATAATTACGGCGTGCAGGGGCCGTTTGCCTCGCTACGTCTGAAGCTTTGGCGGCGCGGCATTCAGGATGTGGATTATCTCGCGCTGGCGGCAGCCATCGATCCGACGCGCACCCATCAAATCGTCAGCCGCATGGTTCCCAAGGTCTTATGGGAATACGGCGTAACCGATCCCGGCGATCCGACCTGGGTGCTCACCAACATCAGTTGGTCCACCGACCCCGACGACTGGGAGGCGGCGCGGGCAGAGCTGGCGGACATAATCGAGAGCGCGGCCTACTGAGTTTGCCTGTAGGCAACGGTTTATAGAAATACAGGCGGCTAAAACTCCTTGCTTTAGCGGGGGGATACAGCTGCCTTGGCTTAAGAAAACTAGAATGAGTAAAATAAATAACGAAGCCGCAAGCAGGTCGCTGCTGCTTACGGCTTCTAACCACGCCGTCAACCGAGGTGACGACATGGCTAAAAACCATTCTACCACACCGAACATCATCCGTAAAACCTACCGCTACCGCGCCTATCCCCAATCTCAAGCTGTATGGCACAAACTCGAACGCACACTTGACCTTTGCCGCAACCTCTACAACTGTGCGCTTGAGGAACGACAAACCGCTTGGGAGAGACAAAAATGCCATATCCCTATCAGCTACTTTTCTCAAGCGAATCAACTCTCTGCCATCAAACAAGACCTCCCGGAATACCAAGATGTGGGCTCCCAGGTGCTTCAGGACGTGCTTCGTCGATTGGATAAAGCTTTCAAAGCCTTCTTTCGCAGAGTGCAAAACGGAGAAAACCCAGGTTACCCACGCTTTAAGGGGAAGAACCGCTATCATAGCTTCATCTATCCAAGTGAATCCGGCTGGAAATTGAACGGCAACAAGCTGAAGCTTAACAAGATCGGAACGCTCAAACTCCGCCTGCACCGTCCCATTAAAGGTCAGATTAAGACGGTCACGATCCTGCGCAAGGCAGGGAAGTGGTACGTCTGTTTCTCGGTCATCCTGCCCAAGCCCGAGCCGTTGCCCAAAACGGGGAAGCAGGTGGGAATTGACGTGGGGCTGGAATCCTTTGCCACACTTAGCGATGGAACGAAGGTTGAAAACCCGCGCTGGCATCGCCAGGCAGAACACAAACTGAAACAGACGCACCAGAAGGTCTCGAAGCGCAGAAAGGGCAGCAAGCGTCGAGCGAAAGCCGTGCGCCAGCTGCAACGCGCTCACGCAAAGGTAAGCAACCAGCGACGGGACTTTCATCACAAGCTAGCCCGCAAGTTGGTTCAAAGTCATGATCTGATCGCCTTTGAGTCGTTGAACATCAACGATATGGTTCGCAATCCGTATTTGGCCAAGAGCATCGCTGATGCAGGATGGGGGAACTTCCTGCGATTGCTGAACTACAAAGCGGAAGAGGCTGGTAGAGAGGTAATCGCGGTGAACCCTCAGCTGACAAGCCAATTGTGTAGTGGCTGTGGAGAGCGCGTAGACAAAGGACTGTCCCAGCGTTGGCACGCTTGTCCGCATTGTGGTTTGTCTGTGCATCGTGATCACAACTCCGCTCAAAATATTCTCCAGTGGGGCACCACTGGTCGTGGAGGAGACCTGGTTGCAGGTTCCGTTGAAGCGAGAAGCCCCGTCCTTTAGGGCGGGGAGTGTCACAGATTCTCAAAGTATTCGAATGCATCGATGATATCG
>JBHIAT010000184.1:0-5934 GCA_046758705.1 Bipolaricaulia bacterium | reverse complement strand
TGCTTTGCAACTCAAGATCACTCCTTCCTCAGGTCGAAAAGTGCGAAAGTATAGACCCTATGGCAGTGAGTATAAGCCAAAAAGAGCAGCGCAGGTGAGGCCCAGGAGAGTGATACAGATCATCTATTCTTCTGCTTTTTATCATTGCTAACGAGATCATCAAAGTTCATAATCAAAATAACTTTCTGACCGCGGGAGGCAGCTTCATGAAAATGCGATTCCTTTTTTCGGTGCTTCTTTGTGCAATGTTGGCTTTTTCAAGTTCCGTTCTTGCGGACACAGATGAGAGCTCGCCGATCGAGTATCGTGTATTTGTCGGAGTGCAGCCGGCCGTAACCGCAGAGCCGTTTGATAACCAAAACGTGATCGATGTTAATGTGATTCCGTTACTGATTGAATGTGCCCTTCGGGACAATTTGGGCATCCGGTTGAACCCCATCTTTAACCTGCGATGTGGGGACGGAGTGAACGGAGCAATCGCCCAGATTGGAATCAACACGATCGTGCCTTTTTATTTCCAGGCGAGAACGGAAGAACAGCCCTACCGAGGCCTTTATGGCGGCCCAAACGTCGCCTCCACCTATAGCGTTGCGGACCAAGCATTCGCGCTCACCCTTGCGGGCGAAATCGGATACGCGTTTGTGATGAGCCCGAGGATGATGTTAAATGTCGCGCTACAAGCTGGAGCCACCTTCTTCTGGGATCAAGCGGGAAGCAGAACTTGGCCCCATAATGGCTTCTTTGTCAACTTCGGTTACTGGATTAGATAATCGATAGATTCTTCTCTAAAATAGTCCGTCGCTATGATCGCTGTTTACGTCATCCTCGGACTGCCTGCTTTTTTGAGTCTGGCACTGCTCATCTGGGCCTTAATCCCGGCCTCCATACCATCGGTCGTTGACAAAAAAACCCATCCCCCACAGCATTGCTTCAATAGAGAAGATCGAAGTTGGCGGTGTGGATCAAGGGATTGTAGTTTGCCAAAAGTAGCCTTTATAGCTGAAATGACTCAAAATCCTGGATTTTCTGATGGATAGGAGATGCTGCACCTCCGAGTTTCCTGAACGTTCAACCTTCCCTCTACTGGCTATGGAAACCATCGGTTGGTAATTCAGCGCGTTTAAGTTCTCCTTCTAGCATACTACTTCTTCTGAACCGACCCCGATCCGGACACATTTACCGTCACGACGGGATTGCCCATGTACTCAACCGATCCCGAGCGAGTATGATTTTCCTTAGCGTTGTTTTTTGTCCAGTTGCTACCGGTGCGATTCGTTCGCTCGAAACTGGTCATCAGACCGGGGGATGAGCAGCAAGGTTCGATCCTTGACAACTGACTGTCCGACGTTGGGTGCAATCCCCAACCCCTTGTGAACGGGGAACAGCGTCATCCCCACGGTAGCGACTGGCCATCAATCCGTGAAGCGGGATGAAACGCAGGTCCGCTCGGAGTCCAACCGAGCCATCCCTGCAAGCATGTGCCTATGGGTAGGAACACGAACAGGTTTAACCATCGTGAACGGAAACAAGCCAACGTGGACTGGGCTTGACCAAAAATGGTGCAGGATAGGGGCCTGGCATATCGGTAGGTGACCAGGGTTCACCCCCGCTAAACCCGGTGAGCAACCTGACCCTAAGGGCACGCCAAACGGACAGTTGGAACGAAGTAACCCTGAGGAAGCTCTCAGGTAACTGAGTACGTGCCACGCTGAAGGGTTCAAAGTGAGGGGAGAGGCGGAGTCAAGTGAAGTGATCACGACCGTCTGAAATGTGGGGTGAGCCAAGACATACCTCGTTGGAGTTTCAGCGATTTTGGGGAAGGTCCAGATCCCCTGCATCCCCTTGACTTTCAGCTCCTTCTCTGTTATTACCTATAGTAAGTAATCATGAAAGTATGAAGCAAAGGGGGGCGATATGCCTACGGTCAAGATTGGCCTAAAACACCAGATCACTATTCCTGCGGAGATTTTCAAAAAGCTCAACCTGGAAGTGGGAGACTTCGTTGAGATTCAGATTAAAGATAAACATATCATCCTGATCCCGCAGAAGCTCATCCCCAAGGATCAAGCCTGGTTCTGGACCAAAGAATGGCAGGCGAAGGAACGAGAAGCTGACGAAGCTATCAGGGAAGGAAGGGTGCACGGTCCCTTTGATAACGTCGAGGATCTGATCAAAGATCTCGAGAGCTAAAGCGGCCTGCCACAGGAATGGAATTCATCTATACCGATCCCTTCAAGGAGGACTACCAGAAGTTACCCCAGCATATAAAGAAGCGCACCCAAAAGCAGTTAAGATTCTTACTCCAAAACCTTCGCCATCCATCCCTCCGAGCCAAGAAGATGAAAGGCTATGAAGATATCTGGGAAGCAGCGGTGACCAAAAACTACCGTTTCACCTTTGCCATTGAAGGAAATTACTACATCTTAAGGCGAATCGGCACTCATGATCTCCTTCACTCCTTGGCCTCGAGTCGACTCCCAGCCCGGTGCGAACTGTTCGCTGATGAAGGCAACCCACTCTCCCACGGGCAGACCTTGCTCCTTCAGATAGGCGATGGTGGACAGTATAAAGGCCATCACGTTCGCTTGAGCTTGCTGGCCAATCTTCTCTCGGGGGTAAACTCCGCTTCTTTCGCAGCCTTGCGCGGGTGCCACATTGACACCGGGGCCTTCCTCCCAACAGCCGATCTACAGGAGATGCTCTTGAAAACGCCGCCCAGTAAAAGTGGGTCTCTTGAGAAGTCTTTCGGTCTTGACAACTCCGATTTCTTTCGCCATAATGGCCAATGCATTGGCCAAATTCTTATTAACTTGGCCAATGTGGTGGCCAAATGCAGTTAGAACGACTCGCTGCCCAGAACCCCTGGTGGCAAGACGCGGGATTCATCCGTGAGGATCGGCATTTGCAAGAGTTCGAGCGATCGCCGATCCACTGGCAGCCCCACGTCGTTAACGAACTCACCCTGGAACCAGGACTGATCTATACCCTCCGCGGTCCCCGCCAAGTGGGAAAGACGACGTTGCTCAAGCGCTTGATCGCCAGCTGCCTGGCTGGAGAACAGCCAGGGCTGGAGGCCCCTCGCTCTCTACTCTATCTGGATTGTGAGCTGGCCGGGATCACCAAACCCCGGGAACTCGTGGACGCCATCACGGCCTATCTAGCGTGGAGCCGTGCGCTGCGTCCCTCAACAGAACGCCACGTTCTCTTCCTGGATGAGGTGACCTACATCCACGATTGGGCGATCGGGCTCAAGGGCCTTGTGGATCTGGGCCAGCTTGCTGGAGCGACCGTAATCGCAACTGGCTCACATGCCGTTGATCTCAAGCGGGGCGGGGAGCGGATGCCGGGGCGACGCGGAGCCAAAGCCGGTTTAGATAAGCAACTGCTGCCGATGAGCTTTCGCGAGTACGTGGAAACGCGTCGTCCCGAGCTGGCGGCCCAGTTCCCTAAGGTGGCTGATTTGGACCCTCAGTCTCTCCGGAAGGTAGCTCGAGCACTTATCCCTCTTGGAGAGGAGCTACGTGGATTGTTTGAACGCTATCTCCTCAGCGGGGGCTTCCCCAGACCCGCTGCTGCCGAAGTCGCCGACGGTTGGATCCCGGCTTACATCTATGAGATCTATCGCGATGCCGTCCTAGGCGATGTGAGTAAGCTGGGGCGTCGGGAAAGTTACTTCCGCGAGCTCGTCAGCTGGATCACACACCGGCTGGGAGATCCCTTCGGCTGGCGGGATGTTGCCCGCGAGACGGAGATTGGAAAGCATGATACCGTCCGTGAATACATTGAGGATTTGGAACTGGCGTTTTTGTGGAATGTAGTTTATCGAGTCAAGACGTTGGGAGCACCTGCGGCCGCGCTGAGAAGTGCCAAGAAGGTCTATTTCAACGACCCATTCATCTTCCACACCTTACAGGCGTGGAGCTGGGGGTTACTGGACCCCTGGGTGGAGAGCGTGAGGGCCTTAGCCGATCCGCAGAAGCGGAGCAAGTTTGTCGAGGCGGTAGTCGCTTCCCATCTACGCAGGTTCCACAGTAACTTCGTCTATTACTTCCGCAACCGCCGTGAGATCGACTTCGTTGTCTATCGCGAGGGGAAACTAACAGCTCTTATCGAGGTCAAATACCAAGACCGGATCTTTCCTGAAGACTGGCGGCCCTTGGCGCGAAGTGGAGGCGGACTGTTACTCTCCAGGTCGACCTTGGATCTCCCTGAGGATGGGATCGTCGTGATACCAGTGGCCTATGCATTGGCCCTTCTCGCAAGCGGTTAGCGCTGGCTCTGATCTTTGAACCACCTGGTGGGTGGTGCAGGATTTGAACCTACGACCTCCTGCACGTCAAGCAGGTGCTCTCCCGATTGAGCATGTGGTTTCTCATATTTTGCACCACGGGAGAACTAAGATGCAAAGGGGAGGGGAGCAGAATGAATGAACAGCGACCTGCTCAACCGCTAACTTCCGGGCCGGGTGGCTCCCTGGTGGCACCGTCGGATTATCTGTTAAATCACGATTTAATATACAAAAACATACCCCAAATGCCATGCCTACAGGGGGAACAACTCATTTTTCACCCCAGGGGAGCTGATCCAAGCACTTCACTGGACAAGAGTCGAGTTGTGTGGCATAATACAGTTATACAGAAGTATGTATTTATGCATGGGGGGATGAGATGACATGACCGCCAAGCTGACGATCAAGCTCCCTGAGGACCTGCGGCGCCGGGCCAAAGCCGTAGCGGCGTTGCGCGGGGAGACCGTTTCTGATGTGGTGCGTGCCGCCCTGGAGGAGTACGTCACCGAAGCTCTGGAGGAAGCCGAAGACGTGCGGGCCGTTCAGGAGATCGAAGCCCGTATAGCCAGCGGGGAAGAGCGCACCTACTCCCACGACGAAGTGTGGAAAGAGATCGAAGCACTGGAATCCCAGGGTGCGTTACCGGATTAGATACACCGACGAAGCACGGCGAGCACTGTTTTGCTCAGATGATCTACACGTACTCCGCACAGTCCATGAGGTTCGGGTCATCCGCCCGGTCATGCAAATACCTCTCTAACGCTTCGATCTGAGCCCCGAAGTCCGTTCGGGGAGTGCGACGCTCAATCAACAACAAGATCTTAGGGAAACGACGTTGCTGCCGGTACCAGCGATCGGCCAGCATGAGATAGTCCCGGCGGTTGTAGGTTACCAGATGCCGTCCGTTCTGGGCAGCATAGCTCAGCTGGTCCTCATCGGATAGCCCGTCATTCCCCACCTCGTGCGAAGCGACGACGTCATGACCCCGTGCTCTCAAGGCCGCTGCCACCCGCTGACTGAGATCCTCATCAAGGTAGAGCTTCATCGTAGGAGGGTGTGACACTCTGCAGGCACTAAAGTGCCGCAGCTTCTCGTGGCTTCAAGTTCAAACCACGAGCTACGCGGGCATGCGTCTGGTAGCGCCAGCCCGTGGGCCGTGCCATATGGCCAACTACTGGGACATGTCCCAGATACTTTGCAAGGATGTTGAACGCACCCACATGATCCCGATGACCCACAAAGCCACAACTGCAACGGTAGACGCGCCCGTTGACCTGCTTGCGTCTCCCACAAGATGGGCACGTTTGAGAGGTATAGGCTTCGTCTTGCAGCACCCACCGCATTCCACGCGCCTCAGCTTTGTAGCTCAGATACCAGCGGGTGCGACCACAAGGCCACTGATGCAACTTCTGATTGGCCGTCGGCCCATAGTCCAAATCCTGACGAATATCCCGCACGTCGCCGATCACCAGGGTTTGCACGCCCTCACTCGCCAGCGTGGAAACGAGCCCTGTCGTCGCTTTGTGCAACACATCGCGAATTTGGTTGTCGAGCCGTCGCAACCGTTTATCTTTGGCTTGTTTGAGACGCTTCCACCGTCTAGAGCCCTTCACCTTGGTGTCCATCTTCGCTTGAAACGCCGCCAT
>JBHIAT010000183.1:0-6025 GCA_046758705.1 Bipolaricaulia bacterium | reverse complement strand
CAAGTTCCGCCTGTGAAACGAGAAGCCCCGTACTTTAGTGCGGGGAGCGTCACTGAGGTTTCCTGGATCCGGTTTAGTGGGTGCTGTACCAGAAGGACAGCAGGATGAATAGGAGGACGAGAAAGGCGAATAAGACGATCGAAGAGTGTGACTCCACTAGCTCCCAGGTGAACTTGAAGGACTCCCATATCTGTCTCAGAATCTCTGTTGATGTGGACATCTCTTGACCTCAGTTTAGCTATCCTTGTGGACCCGCAGCTTTGCGTCCCCATCTTTCGATGGGTTTGCCTTTGTCACGGATGTATCTTTGAACTCCACTTCTATTGTACCTCCGGAACCGCAGTTTCATACATTCACAATTGCTTGTCCTGTTTTGATTGAAGAATGGGAATAATAGGGTTGTGAGGTAAGGAGGTATAGATGATCAACGCTGAAGAGATTATGGTCGAGGCGTACAAGCGTGGGGCTTCTGATATCTACATCACTGCTGGAATGTTGCCGATCTACCGTGTTTACGACCAGCTGATCCCATGGCATAAGGACGGGACCAAGAAAAAGCTCACTCCCGATGATACCGAGATGTTCGTCCGGGAGATTATCTCGGAGGAGGATCTACAGAAGTTCAAGGAGGATCTTGAACTTGACTGTGTTCACAGCATCTCTGGAGCGACACGGTACCGGGTCAACGTCTTCAAGCAACGCGGCTCGTACGCCGTGGTACTGCGACTGATCCCCGAGATCCGCACCATGGAGGATCTCAACCTGCCCAACGTCGATGTGATCAAGCAACAGCTCGACCAGCCCAACGGGTTGATCCTGGTCACCGGCCCCACCGGGTCGGGGAAGTCGTCAACGCTCGCCGCAATGATCGACTACATCAATTCGACTCAGCAGAAGCACATCATCACCGCTGAGGACCCGGTCGAGTTCCTGCACCGGCACAAGCAATCGATCGTCAACCAGCGTGAGCTTGGTCAGGATACCAAGAGCTTCCCAGAGGCGATCAAGCATATGTTGCGTGAGACCCCCGATGTCATCTTGGTAGGGGAGATGCGCGATTACGAGACGATCAGGTGGGTGCTAACGGCAGCAGAAACGGGTCACCTGGTCTTCTCGACCCTCCACACCAACAACGCTCCCGAGACGATCGACCGGATCATCGATGTTTTCCCCAGCCACCAACAGAATCAGGTCCGCACTCAGCTCAGTGCCACGCTCAGGCTCGTCCTGGCCCAGCGGCTGCTGCGCGCCAGGCAAACCGGACAGGTGCCCGCCCTGGAGATCATGGTGGCCACCCAAGCGGTGCGCAACTCGATCCGAGAGGGAAGGACTCATCAGCTGTACTCCGTTATCCAAACGGGCGGCGAGAAAGGCATGATGACACTCGAAAAAAGCCTGGCCACTCTCTTCTTTAAGAAAAAGATCGCTCGTGACGATGCCATGCAGGCGGCAAACGACAAAGAGGAACTGGTACGCATGATCGGGGAGGGGGCAAAGTCCAGTCTGAACGACTGGTAAAACGATGTGATCCCTCAGAGATGAGTGAAAGGGATGAGGGATAAAGGAAGCAGCACGATTCGAAAAACACAGGAAAACTGCGATACCCGTGGATGTGGGCTTTACCCATCGTCTTGTATCCGATCAGTCCGATCTTGATTCGGTTCATTCGGGTCCTCGCGTTATTATCGGTCAATACACCGGACTTCAGTCCGCGTGGACTTTCTCCTCTTTCCATGGTATAATGATCACAGATCTTTGACAACGTATGGGGTTGTTGCCGCAACCCTGAGCAACGTAAAACGTTGTGGGTATAGCCAGGTGCATTTTGCCAGCGTTTTGCTGTTCAGCGAAACAGAAGCTAACAGCCGCGAAGCCTGGCCTAAAGAAACTAAAACGTTGTGTGTGAACTGGCCGGGCGCGGCCAGCGTGGAGGCGTGAACCGCTGCGAGAGCAAGTTCCGCCTGTGAAACGAGAAGCCCCGTACTTTAGTGCGGGGAGCGTCACTATACTACGTTAGTAGTACAAGCACAAGTTCAGAGGCGGATGAACTCAGCTTCCCAATGCTCTACGTTCTCCACATCTGAAACGATTCAAATCGAATCGCTGTCCCTTCTGGATAAGCACCGGGATAGATAATGCGGTTAATCGTGCCGATGGCGTAAACACCGACCTCAACCGGGTCGTCGACGGGAAAGGTCACGTGTCCGACCGTGAACCAGTCTACCCCATTCGCGCTACACAGAGCGTTCACGCAGTCACCCAGTCGTTCCAGTTGTAGAAAGACATGCTCGCCAGCCAAACGCCCGTGTCCGATAATCACATCTTCGTTCCCGAGGCATCCCTCCAACGAGATTTCGTGCTCGCCTCTTATTCCCCGAGCGAGGCGAAGGTAGTTCTCCCGGTCCTTCCAGAGTACGAGCCCACCGATGGCCGGTTTTTCTTTGGAGACAGGCACGCAGACCGTCTGAATAGAAAAATCCCCAGAAACCGGTCGGAGTATGCGCGGCGCGCTCAGATTAATGTGCCATTTGGTGATTGAACCGAGGTCTCGTCCGTTCGCGGCATGGATTTCCAGTCCGTCGTTTACCGTGAACGAGCTGTCATCGAACGGATCCTGCCACGCCCAATCGGACGAGAGGGAGTCGACAAACTTGTCGTGAACCCGATTTTGAGGTTGAGGGAAATCAATCGCCTCGGTCGGTTCCAGGAACCACTGGACGAAGGGTGAGTCGTCGAATTCGGGGTGCTCCTCTTGGAAGTGCTGACAAAAGGCGCGGAATGCTTCGGAATCGTCATACGCTTCTTCGAGCCCGCTCAATGCGTAAGCGAATGCAGAGCTATCCGGTGTCATTAGGGCAACCGCCTGTTGAAACTTCGTCAACGCCTCTCGTCGTTGCCTGTTCGCCAGGTAAGTTCGCCCCAACGACATGAGCGTCCATAGCTCGTAAGGAGAGCCGGTTTCTTGGTAGAGTTGAGTGGCTTTCTGAAACGCCTCCATCGCCTTCTTCCAGGTCCCCTGACACAGAAGAATCGTACCCACCTTCTCGTATGCCCACGCGATCATAATTTTGTCCCCTACGGTCTTTGCCGTTTCGAGCCCTCTATACGCATACTCCTCGGCTTTTTCGAGATCACCTAACCATAGGGAAGCCTCCCCCATACGAATCAGAGACCGATTTCCGTGATTGGTATCTCCTATTTTTGTGAACAGTTCCAGGGCTTGTTGGTACCGCGCAATGGCCCTGTGGAGGTCACCTCTATTAGCCAAGGTATCCCCTGCGTGATGATGTACATCACCCAGTGCCCTCACATCTTGATGTCCTTCCGCCTTCCGCTCGAGGGCCTGGAGCCACTTCATTGCTTCTTCTATGTTCTTGTCAAGAGCATACACACCAAAAATATGGATATAAGCCGGTCGGAGCTCGGCTGAATAGGGCAACTGCTGGATGAATTGCGCGGTTCGATAAGTAAACTCCCGAAACTTTTCCATATTTTTCTTAATGCCGTGAACCGTTGCTATTGTTTGGTTCATCAAGGCAGCTTCAACCGATTCGGTGTCATCTCCTAACAGCGCCAGGCCTTTCTCTCCAATACGAATGACCTCATCGTATCGGCTCTGCCACCATAGCACCTCCCCCAACCAATGATAGAGCCGGACGAGCTCACGGGGAGCTAACCCCATCTCCTGGCCGAGTGCAATTGCCTCTCGGAAGTGTCCTTCCGCTGCTTCTTCCTTTCCAACCCCGTGATAGACCTCTCCCAATCCTATCAATGCTTCTAACTGCCATTCCTTTCGAGACTCACCCAGCCGAGATCTCTCAAGTCGTTCCAATACTCGCTGGAAGTAGCCGATTGCCTCGTCATTCAGGTAGGTGCGTCCTGCTTTCTCACCCGCCTTGAGCAGATACTCAACCGCTTTCTCCCACGTCTCTCCACGATAATAATGCTCGGCAATCCGCCCCGAATACTCCTCCAGACGATTGGCGTAGACCCGTTCTAACGCCTCTCCCACCTGTCGATGAAACAGCTTCCGCCTTGCTCCACTGATCTCGTCGTAGTAGACCACTTCCCAGATCTTGTTGTGGCTGAATGCATAACCTTCATCACCATCGTCAGCCTGTTCCACCTCCACCAGCAATTGGGCTTGGGTTAACCCGTCTAACGCCGCTAAGGTCGCTGGGGTCTCGCCTCCCCGGGTTTGTTGGAGCAGTTCAACCTCGAACCGATCTCCGATCACCGCTGCCAACTGCAACAGCTGACGTTCCTCGGCCTTCAGCCGCCTCAACCGTCTCTGGATCACGCCCTTCGCCATCTCCGGAAACAGCAGCGTCCGATCCTCCGAGGGGATCTCCTCGACGGTGGATACCCAGGTGCCATCCTCCCTCACCTGCAATAGGCCCTCCTCAAACAGGTTCTGTAGGACCGCGACGATGAAAAACGGGTTGCCCTGTGTCTCTTGGTAGATCCGCTCCCGGAACGATCGGTCCAGCTGAGGGGTGATCTCGCTCAGCAGTTGATCCACTGCGTTCTCAGAGAGACGAGGGAGTTCATAGTGTTGTAGGATCTCTTGTCGTTCTCCATGCTCGATCAAGTTGATCAACGGATGGGTTTCCTCAACCTCCTCACTGCGGTAGGTTCCAACGATCAAGATCGGTTGGTTGACGAGGCGAGGGCCAAAGAAAGCTAAAAAGTCCAAGGTGGGCGGATCGATCCAGTGGAGGTCGTCCAGAAACAGCGCCAGCGGTCTCTCAGCCTGAGCCAGTCCTGTGAAAAATTGAGCCAGGCCCTCAAACAGCCGATTCCGTTTCAACTCCGGGGGCAGGGACGGATTGTCAGGCAGGTCGGGAATCAGGTCTCGCAGTTCAGGTACCAGGTCAGCCACCTCGGCCAACCACAGCAGTTGAATAAATTGCAGTACTTCTGGAGTGAGCTTGGGCAGTTCGTTTCGGATCGCATCAATCAGCGGCTGATACGACAAGCTGGCGCTCAACTCATGGCAGAGACCTTCCAAGGTCCGTGTCTGGTGTTGGTGTTGTCCGTAGTGGATCAGTTCCTCGATCAGGCGGGTCTTGCCGATCCCCGCCTCGCCCGAAACCAGGATCATCCTCCCGCTGCCGTCCTTCACCTGCTCCAGATGGGTGACCAGTTCGGCATACTCTTGCTCCCGACTCACAAACGGGACCCGTTTCAGCAACGTCGGGATCGGGTTGCGTTCCACCACCGAGACCGGCTGGTAGACGTCATCGATCCCCGGGATGTCCCGGTCGACGATCTGTTGGTAAAGCTGTTGGGTCTCGGGCAGAGGTTCTGTATCCAGATCGTCACGCAATCGGGTGCGGCAGCGCTCGTAGACCTGGACCACCCGCTCCGGATCCCCGACCAAGTAGTGGTACAGCATCAACTGCCGGTAGGTCGCCTCCCGATAGGGGTCGATCTCCAGGATCTGATTGCAGTGGGCAATCGCTCTTCGGTATTGAGCCAGACGGGCGTGGCATTCGGCCAGTTGGGACAGGGCATCGAGATAGGTCCGCTGCCAGCTTTCCGTATGAGGGATGGCCCAGTCTGCGTAGCGATCCTCGGCGAGGAACTCCCCCTGATACAGGGCCACCGCTTGTTCATACTCCTGAATCGCCGGTTCAAATTGGTCCTTTGATTTCAACTGATGGGCTTGGTGCAGGTGTTTTTTACACACCTCGGAGTCGATGACACAGTCCGCTTCGCAGTTGAAGCAGTAGCCGGAGGGCCGGGTGAGGACATATCGGGATTGCGTGCCGCGTTTGAGCTTGGGTTCGAGGATACGGCGCAGCTGGCTGACCAGGGTGCGAAGTCTTTGCTGGGCTTTATCGAGGTCGGCATCGGGCCAGAGCCAATCGATGAGCTGATCCTGGGTGAAGGTGCGGCCGGGATCGATAAGCAGGATCTTGAGCAGGGCTTGAGCCTTCTCACTTCTCCAGGTTTCAGGCTGGATCAGCTGATCATCACGCCAGAGTTGGAACGGTCCGAAGAGCTGCACCCGTAGTCCCAT
>JBHIAT010000182.1:0-6055 GCA_046758705.1 Bipolaricaulia bacterium | reverse complement strand
CTACAGCGCTCACGTAAATTGACCCACATCTGCTCGGATAAATTGATCCACCCGGTTCAGGATGTGTAGGGCAGATTTTTTTCTTTCCAAGTAGTGATGAAGGGTGGCCGCGGATGGTGGATGGTTTAATGATTGTGGGGGGAGGCCGGCGGCTATAGTGGCGACGTGGGGGGACGGGATTTGAGGACATCGTTCCAGTCGTGTTGGTTTGGGCGAAGCCGCCGGACACTGGGGTAGAGAGCCATCATCTTTTGAGCCATCTCCTCACCGGTGGAGTCGGAATCGAATCCGCAGTAGACCCGATAACCTTGCCGGAGGAGAGAGGGAAGCCAGCGCGGGTTGGGCCTGGCGCCGGAGGTGGAGATGCACAGACGGCCCGGATGGAGCGCCCAGCAACTGAGGGCGTCGATGGCGGATTCGCACAGAACGATCATCCTGGCGCGGGGAGCGGGTGAGGAGAAGTAGCCGAGATCTTTGCGGGAACCCGGCGCCATGCCGCGCCAGCGAGCCGGTGTGGTGCCCCGCAGCTCGGCGCCCACCGGCCGGTTTTCTTTTCCCAGGAGGAGGAAGACGGCATTGCCCCGGCTATCGGCATAGAGTCGGCCCGATGCGATGAGGGGCGGAAGGAGAGAAGCCGGGAGGGCGCGGTCGTAGATCAGGTAGCGCTTCGCGGCGGGGAGCTTCCTGGGATCCGGCGGCGGCAAGGTCAAGCGGCGGGAAGGTGGGGCGTGCTCGGGGTGATCCGGGATCGGAAAGTGGTTGCCGAGCCACTGGAGGGCGGCCTTGAAGTCCAAGTCGTTCAAGTGCATGGCTAAATCGATGGCTCCTCCCCCGCCCAGGCCCTGAGTCCAGTTCATGAACTTCATGCCGGTGGTGGAGATGGTTCCCTTGGCGCTGCGCCACTTGGCCGGATCGTAGCGATCCCGTCGGGCTCCGCTCTGGAGGAGCACGGCTTCCAGCCGAATGGAGCGGAGGCGACGGGCTCGATCTCGAATCTCGTGAAAGGTCATGAGATGGGAGCTAACTTGGGTCGGAGGCTGACGCAATTTTTCATGTTGATGACGTGGCTGTTCTCGGTCAGACGATCGATGAGGGCGGCGGCCAGGTGATCGTTCTTCAGAAAGGATCGCCATTCGCTGAAGCCCAGGTTGGAGGTGATCAAGGTCGGCTTTTTGCGGTGCCGCTGGTGCATGAGGGTAAAGAACAAGCCGACCTGAACCGGTTCGACTTCGACATAGCCAACTTCATCAATGAGCAGGCAATCGTAGGAGAGGTATCGCTTGAGGACTTGCTCTTCGGAGTGGTCGGCGACCGATCGAAACAGCTCCCCAATCAGTTCGGGAAAGAGGATGTGGCGGCTCCTGTAGCCCCGGTCGATGGCTTGGACCAGGAAACCGGTGGCCAGGCCCGTCTTCCCGCATCCGGTCGGTCCGACCCAGATGATGTTCTGATTCTTGCTCATATAGTCGAAGGCATCGTACAGGGACAGGATTCTTTTCTTATCCAGCTTGGGCTGCCGCTCGAAGGGAAAGGTCTGCATCAGGAAGAGCTCCGGGATGCGGGCGCGCCGGAGCCGGAGCCGGCGGGCATTCTCCCGGCGGATCTTGGACTCTTCCTCCAGCACGTAACGCAACAACCGCACCGGGGAAAAGCGTTGCCGCCGGGCCAAGGCCAGGTACTCGTCCCAGTGGGCCAACAGGCCCCCCAGCCGGAGATACTTCAAAGTCCGGGCCAACTCCTCATCCATCCTCGTCCTCCAGCATCTCGTCGTAGAGGGAAAAATCGGGCGCGTCGGTCAGAGACCCTTGCTGGTAAGCATCGCGCTCGCGAAAGCTTTCATCCACGTCCACACCCGAGATCTGCCACTCGCCCTGGCTCATCAACAAGCGCGCCATGCGCCGCAGCGTCTCGACGTCGGTGATCCCATAGCGCAGCGCCCGTTCCAGGGTTTGAATGAACAGAGCCTCACTCATCCGGGCGCTCAAGGCCAATAACTCGCGCAAAAAGCGGTGCCGCCGGCTGCCCAGAGAGGGGAGAGCGAAATCCAGGTAGCGATCCACGGCCGGCGAGATCACCCGCAATCGCTTTTCCTCCTCCTGAGTGGGTCTCTTTCGACGCGTCGGCTGACGCCCGGGCTTGGGCATCCCCTCCGGGCTGAACAGTTGGTTGCTCACGCCATGGGCCGGCAAGGGATACTCGACGAGACGTTGGCGGCCCCGGTAAATCTTCAAACGATCGCTGTATTCGAGCACCTTCACGTCCTCGCGGCCTGTGCCCGGTACCCAGTAGTAGTTGCTCCCGAAGGTCGCATATCCATACTGGTCCGTTCCCCGCTCATGCACCCGATAGGGTGGAGGAAGATGGGCGGGCAGTTGAATCAGGTAATGCCGCTCCTGCTCGAAGGTCTGAGCGGGAATCAAGCGCGTCTTGGCCACCGGCCGATTGTCCAGGCGCACGGTGGCCCACTCCAAGGCCTGCCGGTTCAGGTCTTCCAGAGACTGGAAACTCCGCCCTGGAAAAAAGTTCGTCTCCACGGTCCAAAAGCTTCTCTCCTCGCCCGCCTTGCGGTTGGCGTGACCTTTTTCGTGACAAACGAACCGAAACCCATACTGCTTGGCAAAGGCTTCCATCTCCGGCACGATCACCGCCTCTCGGCCCGTCCCCCTCAGACGGGCCAGATTGGTGTTGTCGATAATGCATTCCAGCGCGGCGTATCCCCAAAACATCAGCGCCTCGTGCAAGAAGCATTTCATCCGGAAGCGGTTGAAGGGCCGGTAGAACTTCAAGTACCGTCTCTTCGAGTAGCGCAGGTACAACAGGCTGGCGATGAGCGTGGCCAGTCGGTCGGCCAGCCGGATTCTATAGACGGTGGTGTCGTGTTGCATCTCGGCGCCCGGTTCATCGGGCACGCGGGAGCATCGGGCCGGCCGGCTTCGGCCCAGGCCCAGCCGGCGCAGGACCCGCGTCAGGGTGGAATACGAGACCTGGATGCCTTCTTCTTCGATCAGTTTTTCATGTACCCGCTGAGCATATCCTTCACATTCTTCGTAAAGCCGTTTCAGCAGGTCGGGATCAATCCGGATCTTGTCCTTACGGGTCCGGACCGCCATCTCCCCCTTTTGCCGGATGATGGCTCGAACCGTGCTCCGGCTAATCCGAAGCCGACGGGCGATCTGATGCCCGCTCATCCCCTCCTGGTGGAGCAAAAACACGGCTTTGCGCTTGTCCGCTTCGATCATGGAGTCTCCTCAAAGTGTCGAAAAAGGCCCGCGACAGGCTCAAAATCCCCGCAGTCAGGAGATTCGCCTGCGCCTGAAAGGCAGCCGTCTTCAGCCGCCGGTCTCGGCTTTTGCCCATCACCCGCTGCATGTACTTGTGCGTGATCTCCAGATCACGCAGCAGCACCCGTTCAAACTCGTTGCACCCGTCGGGATCCTCGGGCACCTGCCGGATCCATTCCAGCGCCGGCCCTGTGTGGCCTTGCCGGATCGCTTCGCGAAACGATTCCGGCCCTCGAAAGTATCCCTGCGCCAGTTGTTCAATCTCCCGCACGCTGAGCCTCTTCCCGCTCAGGGCCAGGACGAAGGCCTCGATCTGCTGCTTGCCAACGCCGTTCATACGCATGAACTGCCGCAGCGTGTACATGTACGGATAAATCGGAAAGGCCCCGCTGAAGATCTTCTCCCGCACCCGCGGGCTCATCTCCCCGATTAGCCCAGTGCGCATGCTCACCCAGGACTTGCTGCGCGATAACTCCTCGGCGATCTCGGCCACGCTCATCCGCTGCCGCCGGCGCAGCTCGTCGATGAATCCGGCCTGCTCCAGGATCGTGAGCGACTTGGTGTTGGAGACCCGCAGCAGATTTATAATCCCCTGGGCTTCGTCTTCTCCCAGCGACTCATAACGCGCCATCCGCATGCCCAGCTTCAGCGCACATCGGTAGCGTTTGAACCCGTTGAGCAAGATGTTTCCGGCTTTGCCGTCCACTCCCTCCAACGGCTCCTCGATGCCTCGCTGCGCCATGGAGGCCAACAAGCGCGCCTCCAGCGCCGGATTCCTCATCCGATGGCCCTCATACCTCAAATCCAATGCCGAAAGCTCCACTTCTCGTGCCATCCGAAGCCCCTACGGAGCGTTTTCCCTCAAGTAGGCCACAACATAGTCGATTCTGCTTGGGCGCGCCATGCTGTGTTGTCTCAGGGCCCGCAGCAACATCGCGACCACCTCCTCGACGCTCACCCGCCGACCCTCGATCAGAGTGGTGACCATCCGCACATAGCCGACTGTGCCCGCATCCAAGCGCATCATCCCCTCCCGCTCCCGCCTGCTTACCCCCTCTTTGTGATCGGCCGCGCCCCCTCGAGCCGCTTGACCCCCGCTTCGCTTGCCGTTTTGAATCTGCTTCTTCACTTTGCCCTCCTCGGTGCGGTAGTACTCCACGCTGCGCCGGGTCGAAGACCATTTGCGGTGCGCCTCTCGGCACCCGAACGGACATCTCAGATCTCGGCGCCCGGCGTTACGGGGATGGGTCAGGAAGAAAATCCGGCAACGCCGGCAGCGGCTCAGGCAGGCCCGCAGGTGAGGTTTGCTCCTCAAAACGGAGCGCAACACCACGTAGTATTGCCCCGCCAGAGCCCGGACCTCGCTCCGGCGGTACCAATCCGGTTGAAATTGGAAATGCTCCTGGATTTTTATGACAAAAAACCCAGAGTCTCGCTTATAATACTGATGTAGTTCGTCACATCCTTGTCCTACCCGACCGACACACCCGTGTCGAGAGGGAGGACAAGGATTTTCTTTTTCGCGACCCCCTAACTCACCCTACTCCTTTGCCAAACGCTTCCGCACAATCCTTCGCTTCCGCGCCAAACCGCCATACCCCACTACTTGGAAAGAAAAAATCTGCTCTGCCTGCTCTGCACCGCGGGGTTAATTTATCTGAGCAAAGGGGGGTCAATTTATCTGGGCGCTATAGACTGGTGGAGGGTGAGCGTCCCGGTCGACCCACGCGTTTGAGCGAAGAGGAGTTTCAGGAGATCGCCGCCGCCCTTCGAGAGCCACCGACGGCGGTGGGACTGAAAGCGAACCTGTGGGACGGAAAGACCTTGTCGGCCTTTATCCAGGATCGCTATGCGGTCACTCTTGGGGTCCGGCAATGCCAACGAATCTTTCGGCGTCTCGGTTTTCGTTTGCGAAAACCTCGGCCCCTGATGGCCCACGCCGATCCCGAACGGCAACGGGAGTACAAAAAAAACTCCGAGGATGGATGAGCACCGGAGAGAAGGAGTTGTGGGCTGTGGACGAAGTGCACTTCCAGCAGCACGGTTCCAGATGTCGGATGTGGGTGCCTCCGGAGACGAGAGATCCGGTCTTGCTGCACCATCCGACGCGAAAGAGCGTGGGCACAACATCCGTACGGTGGGCGCGTCAAAAAAACGCGTTTCGATCTTCTAAAAACAAGCAACTTCGGTTGGAAATCCCTGCGCGAAATAGAAGAAGCCTTAGATGGTCTAGGGCTCGCTTTGGCGAAAGAGACGCGGGGAGGTATCCAATGACGACAGCAACGAAGGAAAAAACATTTGCCCAGAAGACCCTGGAAGCCATACCGGAGATTCTCAAGACTACCTCCATGGCAGATCTCGTCGACTGTGGGTTAGAGAGTGGCGGTATCTACCTTGCGGACGTGGTTTTTGACGAGGAATACAAAGAAAAACAGCAGGAATATGTGTTGCGTTGCAACAAGACAACGTGAAAGAACTCGTCAAGAGTCTGCCTGAGGTCATTCGTGAAGATGTTAACAATAGCCTGGGGGTAATGCTGGATCTATTCGACGGGGAACGATACTACGGGGCTAAAAAGATGGCAGACATTCTCATCCGCTTCTATCTGAGGCACCACTTAAAACTGGAGGTTTAACCCGGTCCGAGAACACCCCCCCCTGGCCGCCTTCGGGCAGCCAAGGGGTGCTAGAATAAGAGGGGTTCCAACCACCAAGTCAGTGGAAAGACACCAATTTCGGCTGACATGGATCCTCTCAGAAAACTGGCTGCAGCGG
>JBHIAT010000181.1:0-6066 GCA_046758705.1 Bipolaricaulia bacterium | reverse complement strand
GTTATCTGCGCCAGTTCGCTCCGCATTTCCTCAATCACCTCTCGTTTCGAACCGAGTCAGCCAAGCATGAACCACTTCTGGAGGCCATCGACCTCCTGCGGAAGATGAATGCCGAACGGAAGCGGAAGATTCCTGACCCGGAGAACGCGCCCCGGGAGTTCATCCCCCCTCGAATTCAGCGATTCGTTTTCGTTGAACTGGAACGAGACGAAGCGGGAGACGAGGAGATCGAGATCGACCGTCAAGCCTACGAATGTGCGCTGCTCACCGCCATCCGTGACGAGATCAAGCGGGGGAACTTGTGGATTGCTCACAGTAAGCGGTTCGGACGACTGGACGACTTCTTCATCTCTGATGAGGAATGGGCCACCATGAGAACCGCTTTCTTCCAGCGGGCCGGTCTCCCGGTCCAGGCGGCTGACGTGGGACCCTATCTGACCGACCGGTTAAACCGAGCCTTCGACCGGTTTCTCCACTCTCTTCCCAACAATGCCTATGTTAGCATGGATGAGGATGGTTGGCGTCTGGGTAGCGACCGGGCGGAGACATTGGATCCGGAATCTAAGCAAAAACTCACTGAATTGGAGGGCTGGTTGGCCAAACGGATGAAGATCATCAAACTGCCCGACCTGCTTATTGAGGTGGACAACGAACTCCACTTCACCCACCATTTCATCCCGCCGTCCAGACGGAAGCAGCGACAGGTAGAAGATGTGTGCACATGTATCGCTACGATCATGGCCTACGGCTGTAACATCGGTCCCTATACGATGGCCCAGCTCACACCAGACATCTCTTACGAGCAGATCAACACTATCTCGGACTGGTACCTCCATGAAGAGACGCTGCGTCGTGCCCTGGCCGATGTGGTCAACGCGATTACAGACCTGGATACCGTGCGCGTCTGGGGCGAGGGGAAGACTTCCAGCAGTGATGGTCAACGGTTCCTGTTCCCCCAAAAAGTGCTCCAGCGCACCTACAGTCCTCGGTTTGGTGACTTCGCGTTGGAGTTCTATTCGTTCATCGCCGACAATTACGCCCCGTTCTACAGCCAACCGATCGAATGTAGTCAACGGGACGCTCCCTATGTCTTGGATGGGTTGTTATATCACGAATCGGATCTGGACCTGGAGGAGCATTATACCGATACCCACGGGTATACCGAAATAAACTTTGCTTCGTTTGCAATGTTGGGTCGGCGATTCCGCCCCCGCATTCGGGGTCTGCAGCGCCAACGGATCTATCGGATCGACAAGCACAAGGACTATGGGCCGCTCAATCCACTGGTAACCGGACGTGATCATACGATCCACCTGGATTGGATTGTGGATCAATGGGATCGCATGGGACAGTTCTATGCGTCGCTGGAGGCCGGCCATACCACCGCCTCGATCGCGCTCAAGCGGTTGATGGCCTACAGTTCCAAAAACGAGTTCTATCGAGCGAATCATGAACTGGGGCGAGTGTTCAAGACGGAGTTCATCCTGCAATACAATTCCGACGTCTCACTCCGCCGCCGGATTCAGCGGGGGCTGCTCAAGGGAGAGCAGCTCCATCAACTGGCCCGGGAGGTGTTCTACGGCAAGCGCGGTCGAGTCACCGCCCGGGACTTCCAACAACAGATGAACACGGCGAGCTGTTTGATCCTGATCCTGGCCTGTATCATCTACTGGCAGGCGCGGGAGATAGGTGGGATGCTCCATCGGCATACCCCGGAAGAAGAGGGCGTGGATACCTCACTGCTGGCGCACATCAGCCCGATCGGTTGGGACAACGTGCTGCTCTATGGGGAGTATGTGATCAATCCGAACTTGGTTTACTGATCTCAAGACGCCACCAGTAGGGAGTTATATCCCTTAGCGTACATTTTTACACCAATCGGCCTGGCACCCTAAGCTGGCCACATGAAAGGGAATTCGCCAACAGCATCATTCTGCCTGATACCCTAAGAAGAAGTATTAAGGGCACATCCTGAAATCGGGTATAAGCCAAAAACAGAGTGTCGGTTCTCGATAGAAATAACCCGATTGTTAATCGGACGAACCGACACAGAATTTGACAGACCCGCCTCAATCCCCTTACAGATGGGCGATATAGCGTGACAGATGGGCGATATAGCGTGCTCTTAGCAGCACTCTACTGGCTTTCAACGGCTCCGGCTACCCCGGAGATAGGCTGAATTGGGCCGCTGATGGGGGTTTGGGGCCATCTGGGACCGACCCAGGCCGAGGATCGCTGCTGACATATAATCCCTAGGAGATGCTCGGGTGCTCAGGTGAGCATCCAAATCAACTTCTCAAATCTATCCCTTAAGGCTCGGAACTCTGGAAGAGCGGTCGGTAGCCATCTTGTGTAAGGAATGGGATGGACGGGATAGGCGGTCCTTACATAAGATCGGGGAGGTCCTCGGAACTGGGGTTGGAATGGGCGAGGCAAGGGAGGTGCAGCGGGCTGGGTACCAGGGGTGAAGATCCCGTGGCGGCTTGGGTTATCCCCCCACGCAATTCCCTACCTCAACTGAAGCGGTAGCAGCGATATCTGGCTGGCCGATGCAGTCGATGCAGGTGATCTTAAAAGCCCATGTTGTGCCCGCTGGCAGACCGAATGCCAAAAAGTCAGACCAGGTGCCGATCAGGTTGCCGCTCACATCAAAAAAGGAAGCTCTCATTTCAGCAGAAGAGAGATCCCGCAGGAGATTTAGGGCTGTCCCTTCCACCCAGGCATTTGTAGCATCCTTCAACGCTGACCAACTGCTGATATCCAGGCACTCGATGACGGTTACCGGCTTCGTCGTTGGGTTCGTCTTCCCCAGGTCGTCGATGACAGTTAGCGTGGCTTGATAGCCGCCTGCGCTTGCATAGGTGTGGCTAGCTATCTGTCCAGATCCACTGGCTCCGTCCCCAAAGTCCCAATTGTAGGTGCTTATAACTTTCGGCTCAGGTGCAAGATCAAAGGACAAAGAGGCATCGAATGTGATTATCTCATCTGGCAGCGGGTTTGACGGGGATGTTGTGAAAAAGGCATCTGGCGGTGAATTGAACCGCACGGTCACTGTCTTGGTGGTCGAGCTTTCCTGCGCGATGTTATCAGACACGGTCAGGATGACCTGATAGTCACCAGAGCTATTGTAGGTATGGGTGACGATCTTTCCAGACCCAGACCCCCCGTCTCCAAAGGTCCAGGAATAGCTGCTGATGGATTTGGGCGGAAGTTGACGGAGGAGATCGAGTACCGAAGGGGGGGAATCGAAAGATCCAGAAGCATTGAAGGTGACTTGTTCCCCCTCTTTCGGAAAAGCTGGGGTAAACGTGAAACTGCCCGACGGTGGATTGTCTGGTGGCTGGCAGCCAGCTAAGAGAACAGCCCCGATCAGAAGCGATGAGATCCAGACAAGTCTGTAATTGAATCTCACAGATATCACACCCTTGTTCTCTATTATTCCTCCTGTCCTATCGTACCCAAATTGACCAAAATGATGAACCAGATGTGTTTCGCATCCCTCCCTGAGTGCCCCTGAATGGGCTGTCAAGAACATCCCTCGATCTCGTGGGAAGCCCTACAGCTGCCACAGCGTTACTTTAGCGGTTGTCATCGCTACAGATTTGACAGCATCTCCCCGGCGGTGATATTGTTCGGGCGGAGGTCGGCGATGCACACGATTGGCCATCTGATCGAGAGGTACGGACTCAGTGCCCGAGCAATCCGGCGTCGGCTGAACGCACTTAGACCGGAGATTGACGCTCATGTCCGCCGAGGTCCGAGAAACGCCATCCTGCTATCAGACAATGGCCTGTCGATCCTTGACCGTTTGATTGACCTCGAACGTGACGCCGGGATGGGGTCAACCGCCGCTGCTAAGCAGGTGAAAACCGAGGTCCAGATGGACGGCGAGACCATCGCCAAGGTTCGCCCTGATACTGCCGATGCCGTGACTGCGGCCAACCGGTTGATCGAGCATCTGGAAGCCCGGATCGAGAGTCTGGAGCACCAGCTTGAGGAACGGAACCGAGAGATTGAGCGATTCCACGGCCTGCTCCATCGGCAGCTCCCTGGCCAGGTCGATCCCTGGTGGCGTCGCTGGTTCGGGAGAAGGGATTGACGGATCGCCCTATAGATACGAGGTAGAGCGTCGAATGAGAGCCTTTCTATCGGCCTTCAACGCCTTTGGCTGCTCTGGACATAGGCCGAATTGGGGCCTGAAATGCCTTGCCGAAGCCAAAAGCAGAATTTGACAGCCCCGCCTTGCCAGCCGTATTATCCAGTTTGGGGGGTGGGGTTAATGCACACAATCAGGCAGCTGTCGGGCATTTTGGGGTTGTCTGTGAACCAGGTTCGCAATCGGATTGACGCGCTTAGCTCTGAGTTTAAGCGATACACACGAAGGGGGCAAAACAACCGGCTGATAGTTGATAGCACCGGGTTGAAGCTGCTTCAGCGCGTGGTCGAATTGGAGCAAACGGGCCAGGCGATGAACGAAGCGGTTGAGGCTGTCAAGCGTGAGGCCAGGGTTTCGGAGACAGTCAAACAGGATGAAACCGGAGCCACGGGCGAGCTGGTCGCCGAGCTGCGTGCTAGACTGGAGGACAAGGATCGGGAGATCGCCACCTTGGAGCGTCAATTGGAGGAAAGGAATCGGGACGTCGCTCATCTCTATGACCTGATGAATCGTATCCTGCCATCCAGGGAGGCCAAAGCCGAAGCCAGGGCTGAATCCGTGACCGAGGTCGTCGCTGAGGATGAGGAGGTCGAGCCTGAACCCGAACCCAAGAAGCCGAGGAGACGGGGTTTGAGACCCTTGTGGAAGAGACGACGGTGACAGGGGATCGAGAGAGATGATATGACTTGGCATACATGGGTTATAATCGTCGGTTTACTGCTTGGCCTTGGCGGCGCTGGTTTGGTAGAGGGGGAAGTGAATGATGCCGGATTGGGTGATAGCTGTAATTGTAGGGATATTCACCTTGGCTGGTAGCTTTATTGGGGCCTGGGGTGCTCGGAAGCAAATAGAGGACCAACATCGGTTTCAGCAAAGAGAGCATGTCCGACAGCAACGAGAAGATTTGTATAACGAAATTCTTTATACTGTACGGCGAGTTGTTGAGGTGTTTGCCCATCTAGAGGATTGGGAAACCTATAGGAACTTTAAGGAGACGATACAAAGTTACCAATCGAAAGAAGAGGCATCTGATATCAGATTGTTAGAAGTTCGTTTGAACTTACTAGGTTCAATACCGGTTTTTGCACTTTTTATAGCTCTAATGTCTGATATGAGGACAGGATATGATAATATTGTATCTATCGTTGATCGCCAAGGGATTGATAGTCCTGAATTTGGGGAGATAGCTCACTATTTTAGGCTTAGATTCCTGCGCCTCAGAGAAGACATTACAGATAGGATGAGGGCTGATTTAATTGGTGCCGGTTTGGATGTGAAGGAAAGTCCTTGGTGGCGTCGGCTGTTGGGGATCGAGAGAGGTAAGTTGAGAGGCACATAAATCCCGGGAAGGAGGTGAGAAGGATGAGAAAGGCTTTCATGATGATGGTGGTTGTGCTGGTAGTAACATTATGCGGACAGGTCTTTTCGTCTTACGCTGTCTCAGGGAATCAGGTCATTCTTGCAACCACAGAGGATGGTCGCAAGGTTGAACTGATGCCTGATGGCACATGGCGATATCTGCCCCGTCCAGAGGAACAGGACTGGTCCAAGATTGTCGAGCTTAAGTCTTTCAAGGCAACGTACTTAGGAAGAAACTTCTTTCGAGGAGAAGGGCCACAACTCGCGCACGTCAGATTATATTTACAATTTAAGAACATCAGCGATAAGACGATCACAGGTTTAGCTTATGAAATGAGATTCAGGGACGCATTTGGGGACATCGTGTACTCTGATAGTGTAAAGGATAATATCGTCATACAGCCTGGTAGAGCCAACCCGATGAGTGAGGAGTATTGGTACTATGATGAAGAGGAAATCGGCTATGACAAGCTTAGAGATTCTGTACAGGCGGGGACGGTTAAAGTATCTGTGAATATCACTAAGATCGCGTTCGCTGACGGAATCGTGCT
>JBHIAT010000180.1:0-6325 GCA_046758705.1 Bipolaricaulia bacterium | reverse complement strand
CTTGAAGCAGAGGGAGTTGAGTATATCATAGGTATTCCTGGAAATGAGATAAATGATGTGGTTGTGGCCATAGAAAGAAGTGAGAGGATAGAGTATATCCTAGCGCGGGATGAGAACAACGCTGCGTTTGCGGCTTCCGGATGCATGGAGATGGGGAAAAGATGCGTTTGCTTCTCCACGGTGGGACCAGGAATTCTCAAAATGGTCATGCCGGTAACAAACGCTTATCAAGATAGAATACCGCTTGTGGTCCTGTCAGGAGAGACAGATCAGAGCATTACGTATAGAGAACTGCATCAAAGAGCACCTGTTCGTGAGATATTTGGATTGATAGCAAAGGACGCAACTACGATACCGAATAGTGATCCTAAGGATATTTCAAATATTGTGAGCAATGCATTCAAAAAGGCATATGAAGAAAAGCCGGGACCATGCTACATCGGATTACCTGTTAACATTGCCAGAATGAGGATTGCTCAATATATTCATCCTAAGAGACATGGCAGATCGAGAAGACCTGATCCGGATCAACCTGTTTTGGATTTTGTTTCTGAGAATATCCGTAATGCGAAAAACCCGTTGATCATCGCCGGGAGCGGGATATTAAGAGAGAGACCGGGGGAAACCGCGAAAGCTCTACGAGATCTGGTTCAGCAACATAGTATTCCTGTGGTTACCACAATAATGGGTAAGAGCGCAATACCCAACAGCAGCCCGCTATATGTTGGTGTATTGGGAGTAGACCCGGAGGCTCAAGAGTTTATCGATAGCGCTGATGTAATCATTACCGTTGGGTATGAGATCGCAGAATATGGACCTGAGAAGTGGAATCGCCATAGAACGGAGCGGATTGTTCATATTGACTATGTTTCTGCGGACGAGAACTACTTCTATCCTTTAATACCTCACGCAGATAGGGATTGGAATTCTCAGATTGTAGGGGATATCAAACGGTCTCTTGAGGAACTTGATGGGGAGCTTGATGAGGACATTGATAAAGGATTGATAGAATACATTTCTGGAAACTCCCATGAGATGATAGAGAAAATAAAGGAAATACAGAAAACAAAGTTGAATACGATGAAAGACATCGAAAAGGGACCTTCTCCGTTTCATCCTCTGGCAGCGGCTACTGCAATCCGGGAAAATCTCTTGCCCGAAGATATAGTGATATGCAGTGTGGGAACGATGAAAAGCTTGTGTGCCCGGTACCTGCAGATAGAGAAACCAACCCACTTCTATGTCCCCAATACATTATCGCCAATGGGATTTGCCTTGCCGTTTGCCCTGGGTGCAAAACTTGCTCGACCGGGGAACAGGGTAATCGCGATCTGCGGTGATGGAAGCTTCAAGATGTCCAGTAGTGAACTGGAAGTAGCAGTAGAAAAAGGAATGCCAATAACTATCATTATTTTTAACAACAACCAATTAGGTCTTATAACCAAACAGCAACAGAGCGCGTTCGGCACAGCATTTGGGACTAGATTTGAGCAAGAAACGGATTACATAGAAATGGCTGAATCCATGGGAGTTGAAAGGGTGTTTAGAATTGATTCTTATGAGGAGATTGGGAAAGTCTTAAATGATACAGCGAATTTGGATGAGCCGGTGGTTATTGAGATTCCCGTAGAGGAGTAACCCGTAGCAGTCAGCATTCAGCTATCAGCAGTTGGCGTTCCGCCAGCATAGGGGCGCTTAATCAAACGCCCCTACTGACAACCAAAAATAAAGGAGACGATATTGTTGCAGAATCCTGAAGGACATACTGTAGTAGTAGAAGAATATCCTGAGCAAGACTCAGAACTGGAAAGCAAACGCTCCAGCGAAGTATCACTTTACAGACCCCTGTCTGAAAGCGATGAGAGGGAAATAGCCGAAGCCGCCTTTGAGGTCCTGGAAAAGTCCGGCATGGCAGTTTACTCACCGACGGCGTTTGAGGCATTCGAGAGGATTGGCGCTGATACCGATTCAGAGACACGGATCGTTCGGCTGTCGAGGGGTTTCGTGGAAGATGCTATAGCATCGAACCCGTCCTCTGTAACCTTATACTCGCGCGATGGTGAGTGCGATGCAATACTGGAAGGGAACCGCGTATATTACGGTACTGGCGGGACGGCGCTCTACGTGCTGGATCCGGATACTGGTGAGCGCCGCCCTTCCACGACCGAGGACGTGATCCTGAATGCCAGGCTGGTGGATGCGCTGGAAAACGTTCATGTGTTTACCATTAACGTTTTCCCAAATGAGATCAAAGTCAAGGACGAGATCGATACCAACCGATTCTTCCATTCGCTGGACAACACCACAAAGCACGTGATGGGAGGCATATATTCCATGGCCGGCTGTCGGAAGGTGGTGGAGATGGGGGAGATGATAGCCGGCGGAGCGGAGGCGCTGCGCCGAGAGCCATTCTTGTCATTCATAACACTGATAATCAGTCCCTTCAAGATCGACAAGAACTACGGCGAGGTAACGTGCTATCTGGCCCGGAAGGGATTGCCTGTGGTAGTTCCCACGGAGCCAATGTGCGGAACTACAGCACCGATAACGCTGGCAGGAAGCGTGCTTACGCATGTGGCTGAAACGCTTGGCGGCATAGCACTGGTGCAGTGCATCAGCAAAGGGGCACCAGGTATTTGCGGCAGCGTTGGGTCCATCAGCGATCTGAGAACAATGGGTAACCTGGGTGGACCTATCGAGCGGGCGATGATCAACGCTGCTGTATCACAGATGGCGCAATACTTTGAGATACCGCTGTATTCGACCGCTGGAACCTCGGACGCGAAGGAGGTCGATATACAGGCGGCTTATGAGAGCGCAATGTCCAACTTGCTGGTAGCCATGTCCGGAGCTAACTATATCCATGACGCTGCTGGTTTGATGGAATTTGATCTCACCGTGTCATATGAGAAGCTGGTCATGGACGACGAGATCCTGGGCATGTGCCAGCGCGTTCTGCGCGGCATCGAAGTGAACGACGACACACTCGCGACGGAGTTGATGATTGAGAAGGGTCCGGGTGACAACTTCATGGCCGAGGAGCATACAGTGCAACATATGCGCGAGGAATTCTTCTTCCCTCAACTGGCGAACAGGGATAAGCGGGAGGAACTGGAGCCTGACGCCGATGCGTTCTCATGGGCGAAGGCGTTTGTTCAGAAGATACGTGAGAGTGATCGCGAGAGTCAACTGGCACCGACTGTTCGTGACCGGATACTGGAGATATTCCCGGAGATCAAACAATAGGGGAAGAAGGGATCAGGGAACAGGCAATAGGGAGGAAACAGGGATCAGTCACTAGGGATCAGGGAAAACCTCTAACCCCTGATGACTATTCCCTGATCCCTTTCCATTGTGATGGGCATGTGTAGTCAACGGATGCTCGGAAAGGAAAGTTGCCATGAACGAGATAATTACCGCTGAAAAACAACGTGAAGGGGTTCTGGTAAACCCATACTGTCGGTTATCAGATGCTCAGGTAAGGCTTATAGATGCGGTGTCCCATGAGCTGCTAGAGAACCCCGGATTGCTGTGCTACAACCAGGAAGCCGCCGAGGTTTTCAAAAGTGCAGGAGCGAAGGTTGAAGACGCCGGCGACATGGGGAAAATCCCCCATACCCCTGGAAACTGTGCGCGCATCCGTATCCCGTTTGAGATCATCGACAAAGCTCTGGTGAGCGCACCGTCTAGGATCACACTCGGCGCCCGCAACCCCGATAACCGCCTCATCTTGGATGCCTATGAGCCGCGCGTGCGGTTTGGAAGCGGAGCAGAAACCAATATCTGGCTCGAAGTCCGGTTCGATGGTACGGTGCCAGAGTTCACTCGTCGGGACGGCTCTATCGAGCGATTGTGCAAGGCAGCGCACCTCTGCGAGAACCTGGAGCACCTGGATTTCTTCATTCGCTGTGTCAATATTCGGGACAAGGAAGTTACCGAGGAGAATAAGGACGTCAACAAGCTTCTCGCCAGTCTAAGCAATATCACGAAGCACGTCCAGGCCGGCCTGACCAGTCTCGAAGCGTTAGATGATCTCATCTGTATGGGTGAGATCATCGCTGGTGGCAAAGAAGCGTTTGAGAAAAATCCAGTGCTGTCGTTTATAACCTGCGTCATCAAGAGTCCGCTGCAAATAGTGGATGATACCGCGTCGAAACTCATAGAAATATCAAGGCGGCGCGTTCCTGTCGTGATCTCAAGCTCTCCTATGGGCGGGGCGACCGGTCCATTCGACGAATTCGGGATGGTTGCTCAGATCAACGCCGAGATCCTCGCAGGCGTGGCGCTTAACCAGCTTGTGGCGCCAGGAGCGCCCGTGCTATATGGCAGCGTGCCTGAGAGGACGCGGCTCGATAACTTGAACGATATGTATGGCGCTCCCGAATTCAATCACTACAATATCGACTGCGCGCAGATGGCCCGCTTCTACGGCTTACCATGCTATTCTACCGCCGGGGTGGGTGACACTGACGTTCCGGGCATCCAAGCCACGGTGGAAAAGATGCTGACACTCATGGCAGTTCCGCAGAGCGGAGCACAATATATTCACTACGCGTTCGGTCTGCTGGAACGTACCAACGTATTTTGCCCCGAACAGGCCGTTATGGATGATGCGCACATTGGCATCGTCAAGCGCTCACTAAGCCCACCCGATATTGCCAGAGATGGCTGCAACGATGTGTTGACGATGGTGCGTGAGGTGATGGAGACTAATCACAAGACGTATATATACCATCTCCCGCTGCCCACACGCGAACCGGTATATATCAGATATCCCCTGGAAGATGAGGAAAGGGGTGCTCTATACGCGGCGCATCGCCGGTACCACGAGATCATGTCTGTTCCGCGCGACCCACTGCCCAAAGAGATACAGGAAGAGATCGTGTCCAAAGTATCCGGCGTCCTACCACAGACGTTGGTGTAAGAGAAAAGGGGGAGGATTAATGCCTAAACCTATACTTCTGACACATGAAAAAGCGGAAAGACTCCATGAAGCTTCTCTTCAGGTTCTTGAAGGAACAGGGATTTCTTTAGATCATGAAGAAGCAGAAGCGCTCCTTCTAGAGGCCGGTGCAACGAAAGATGATGATGGTAGAATTCTTATACCAAGGCGTGTGGTTGAACAGGCATTAGAAAAAGCGCCCTCTCAGATACAATTGTTCGATAGAAACGGAGATGAATCTATCGTACTCGAGAATGGGAAAACCTATTTCGGACCGGGGTCCGATGCGCTCTATAACTACGATATGGAGACAGGGAAGCTCAGACGTTCAAGGCTGTCTGACCTCGTAAATAACGTAAGAATAGCTGATGCGCTTGGATTTGAGTTCGTTATGTCTATGGCACTTCCGGAGGACGTTGGCCATGATCGACTGTATGCTGTTGTGTTTACAGAAATGCTTAAGAACACCACCAAGCCACTGATTGTAACTTCCACGACCGTTGAGGATATACAAAGAAACCATAAGATAGCATCGATATTGAGGAGTGGAGAAGAAAACTTAAAAGAAAAGCCATTCTGGCTGGCATATATAGAGCCTATGTCGCCCTTAATATTCGATAGATCGTGTATCGGCAGACTGCTATACTGTGCGGAGAACAATATTCCTTTCTTATTTGCAGCAGGGGCTAACTGCGGCGGTGGAGCGCCAGTAACAATAGAGGGAGCGGTGGTTCAGGGAGCTGCAGAATCTCTAGCTGGTCTGTGTATCGCATCACTCAAGAACGGGAATGCGAAGTTCGTTTTCGGAACAAATACTTCCACGCTGGATATGAGAACAATGATAGTATGTTATGGCCCACCTGAGTGGGCCAAGACAGTGACAATGTACGCTGAAATGGGGCAGTATTATAATCTGCCTAGTTGGGGAACTGCGGGCTGCAGCGATGCCTATCTGATCGATGCGCAGGCCGCAATGGAGGCCTATGAAGGCATTTTCTGGGCTGTCCAGTCTGGCACTACACTGGCTCATGACGTAGGTTTTCTTGGACACGGGGAAGTGTATCATGCAGGTATGCTTATACTAACGGATATGATGATCCAGAGAGCAAGATACGCTCTGAGGGAGGTGGATCTTTCTGAAGAAGCGCTTGCGACAGATGTCATTGATGAAATTGCAAGATCCGGCGGCTTATATCTTGCGCATCCTCACACCGCCAGAAACTTCAGGAAATCTTTATGGATACCTCCCCAGTGGATTTACAGGGAGAAAGTTGACCAGCTTTTCTATAGAAAGGGCCTCACTGATCTACTTATGGACGAGGCCAGCAGTGTCTTATCCAGTTACAGCGCAGAGGAACTTCCTGAGCCTGAAAGCGCGCGGAT
>JBHIAT010000179.1:0-6341 GCA_046758705.1 Bipolaricaulia bacterium | reverse complement strand
GATGAGAGAGATGAGGGTGGAAGGGGGGTAGCTCTTATGTCGTAATTTCAGTAACAGGTCTTGAACGTCCATTTGACAGGAGCGAAAAAGTGTGTTAGAATATCTGCTCAAGATGTATTTCTTTTTAAGTTGAAATTAAAAATAATTAGATGAGGAGACTCCCGTGCAACAGTTATTTGACGAGTTGCGTCTCGAAAAGCGTATCAATCTCAAAAAGATCCTGAATTTGATCCGGGATATGGATGGGATCTCACGGATTGAGATCTCGCGGATGTTGGGTATCAGCCCATCCTCAGTCAGCCAATCTGTCAACCAACTCATCCAATTGGGCATGGTCACAGAGACAGGGGTTCGAGAATCCGATCGGGGACGGAAGCCCACGCTGCTCCAGTTTAATCCTGACGTGAAGTACATCTTGGGGATCGATATGGAAAAAGAGGAAATCAGAGTCGCTTTGCTCAACCTCGATGCGGATATCAAGCAGTGGTTCGTAATGCCTACGTTCTCCGAGGATGAAGATCCACTGCTGGCTTTAGAGAAGGTATTTCGCTTCGTTGGAGCGTTTCTGGACGACTTGGGAGGCCAGGGAATCTCTCAGGCGGATATCTTAAGCATCGCTATCTCTGTCAACGGACCGGTCAATTACAACACCGGGATCGTCTACGAGGCACCACATATCAGCTGGCCGGAGCTCAATTTGAAGGAAGCGTTTGAACAGAGGTTCTCTTGGCCCGTCATTGTCGAAAACAATGTGAACTGCATCGTGTTAGCCGAGAAGCGAAAAGGGGTGGCGATCGAGGCTCAGGACATCATCTGTCTCACCATCTATGAGGGCCACGGAGCCGGAGCAAGCCTGATACTCAATGGAGAACTGTATCGAGGATATTTAGGAGAAGCGGGCGAGATCGGATGGCTCTATTTGAAAGAGCAGTTGCCGGATGAGGCCTATCAAATGACCGGTGAGTTTGAGCGACGGATCGCTCGGATGACGGCGGACCTGAGTTCGATCTCTAGCAGTTCCGACGATGAGGTCAAAAGACGCGTCGTGGCGGAGATCGGCCAGTTTATCGGCATCAACATGGCGAATCTGATCAACATGTTCAATCCGGAGATGGTGATCCTGACCGGAATGCCTGAGGCAATCTCAGAACTTGTGATCTTAGAGATCATCTCTGTGGTGAAACTCCTTACGCCTCAGGGAAGATCAGAATGCGTTCAGTTCAAGATTGGGGCGCTCTCCGAGAAAGAAGGGGCGCTGATCGGCACAGGGATCTTGGCCAGCGACCTGTTCTTCAGCTTTTCCGATGATGTGATGTTACGGAGTCCAGTCAAGGAGGCAACCAGTTGACCAGCAAGTTGGTGATCATCGGCGGCAAACCGGTCGTTCCCGAATTGTAAATCTGCGAGTCCGGTGGGAGGAGATCAGCTTGAAAAGCGATGTAAAAGAACAGCTGGCGATACTCGAGGGTGAGCCCGTCAGAAAAGATCCTTTTCCTCCATGGCCTCAATTCGATGAAAATGAAGAGAAAAACCTGCTCCAAGTGCTGCGAAGCCGAAATTGGGGTCGGCATCAGGGTGACCAAATCTCTCAACTCGAGGGGCGGTTCACTGAAATGTGCGAAGTGGAGCATGCCCTTATGGTCTCGAGTGGTTCAACCGCCCTGGAGATTGCGCTTCGTGCTGCTGGGGTGGAGGCCGGTGATGAGGTGTTGGTTCCCCCTTATACGTTTATGTCCACCATCATGAGTGTGATCGTGGTCAGCGCCCTTCCCGTCTTCGTCGATATCGATCCGGAGACCTACTGCATGGATCCGAGCAAGATAGAGGAACGGATCACGCCCCAGACCCAAGCGATCGTTCCGGTACACTTAGCCGGCATGCCTTGTGACATGGGCGCCATTATGGAGATGGCCTCCAGGCATAACCTGGTTGTCATCGAAGACGCCTGTCAGGCCCATTTCGCCGAGTGGAATGGGCGGAAAGTAGGAGGTCTCGCAGATCTAGGCTGTTTCAGTTTTCAGTCCAGCAAAAACGTCTCAGCGGGTGAGGGAGGTGCCATTGTTGGCAACGATTCGGCGATGATAGAGGCCTGCTTTCACTATCACACCTGTGGTCGACCCCAAGAGTCGGGAGCCAAGGGAGAACTGTGGTATTCCCACGATCACCTGGGCACCAACTATCGAATGACGGAGTTTCAGGCGGCAATCCTCCTGGCACAACTGGATCGAGTTGAAGATCAGATGGAAATAAGATCGAAAAATGCCGCGTATTTATCTGAGCAGTTGTCTCAGACTCCAGGGATCGAACCTTTAGCGGTTCCTGACTTTGTGACGGCCCATGCTTATCACCTTTATGTCTTCCGTTATGCGGCCGAGGCATTCAAAGGATTGCATCGCAACACCTTTGTTCGGGCATTAAGCGCGGAGGGCATCCCGTGCTCGCCTGGTTACCCCCCACTTTATGAAGAAGCGTTTGTCAAAAAGGCACTTGAAAGCCCTGCCTTCAGGAAGATCTACGGAAAAAGCCGCTTAGATGGATACTTCTCTGGGATCCACTGTCCGGTGAATGACAAGGCCTGCCGTGAGGAAGCCGTTTGGATCCCTCAATTCGTTTTGCTGGGCACTCATAAAGATATGGATGATGTGGTAGAATCGGTTTTGAAGATAAGAAAGTACGGAGAAGCATTGAATGGCTAATCAGGTAAAGGCTGGAGTGGCGAAAGCGGTGATCACCCCCCCTGTGGGAACGGAACTGTGGGGATATGCAAGGAAGCCGGGAACGTATACGGCGACCGGCATCTACGATGACCTTTATGTCAGAGCCCTCGTCCTCGAGCCTTCCGAAAACGCGGCCCCGATCGCTCTGATCACGCTGGACCTCGGGGGAATCTCTAGAGCGTGGGCGGACGAGGTCCGATCCATCGTTGAAAAAGAGACCTGCATTCCCGGCGAACGCGTGCTCTTTTCGGTGACCCATACCCACGCTGGTCCAGCCCCGTTTCAAAGCCGAGGGTTAGGCACCCCGAATGAAGAGTACCTTCAGGCGCTCAAATATACGACCGTTCAGACGGTGAAAGACGCGTTGACCGATCGCATCCCCGTTTCAGGAGGGGCAGGATCTGGCCGGGTGGATCTCTCTGTGAACCGTCGGAAAAGGTTGCTCAAGGACTTGATCGATCAGGAGGGTCCGGGCAATGTCGATCCCTATGTCCGGGTGTACCGACTGGACAAACAGAACGGCCAACCTCTGGCACTTTTGGTGAACTACACCGCCCATGCGACCACCCTGCGGCGGGATAACCGAAAGTTCTCTGCCGATTATCCCGGCGTTATGATCAAAACCCTCGAAGAACATTTAGGGGCACAGGCCTTTTTCCTTCAAGGCACCGCTGGGAACATCGACCCGAGATGGAGGGGGGATTATAGGGCGACCCAACGGATAGGTGCCGCGTTGGCGAAACAGGTCTTGCAGATTAACGCAGCGATCCAGACCCATCCCCTCTATCGAGTTTCGATCGTCCAACGACCCGCTCTCATCCTTTGGCAAGGTCCTCCGCTGATTGAGCAGGTAAAGCGAGAACTAGAAGAGGATCAGAAGCAACTGATATTGCATCCAGAAGAGCCCCCTTACTACAGTATTCCTGGGTGGAGAGCGCACCGGATTGAATGGCGAAAATCTCTTTTGACACGGCTCCAGACGATGAGAACGCCAGGGAGTGGCCCTCTCCTCAGTATCCCCGTCTTCGCCCTGGTTCTCGATGATGTCTACTGGGTGACTCTGCCCGGTGAACCGTTCGTGGAGTTAGGACAGCTGATACAGGCCCGCTATCACGACCGCCCGGTCTTCGTTATCGGCTACGCCAACGATACGACCATGGGCTATGTCTTCCCGGAGTCGGCCTATGCGGAGGCAGGGTATGAAGTCGATACTGCCTTCTATCACTATGGACTTGATCTGCCGGTGGCACCGGGGATTGGGGAACAACTGGTCAAAGAGTTGATGGAACTGATCCCGAGTTTGACGGTTAGGGATGCAATTTTGTCCTCCGCCCCTGCTTCAGCCAATCCTCCCTGCCCCCACTGTGACAGTCGACATGTGGTCAAAAACGGCCGCAAGAACGGACGGCAGCGCTGGCGATGTCGCCACTGTGGATGCACCTTTGGACCCACATATGGAACATTTCTGTACCGATTGCACACCTCTCCCGCAGAGATCGCTCGAACTTTGCTTGTTGTCATGCAACGTGGTAGCCTGACCGCTGCTGCAAAGATTACCAGTCACAAGCCCAGAACGATCGGGAGCTGGCTGCGGCGTGCTAAAGATCACGACGAAGTGATCACCGCTGCCCTGATCGACGATCTGCATCTGACGAAGGGCGAGGTCGATGCTTTCTGGACTTTTGTGAAGCAATGCGTGCATCTCTTGGAGAGTGGGCAAGCCTGGCGACCGGGATGGGCCCAGATTCGCACAGAAACTGTGTGAGCGAAGGCGAGGTCATATGATGGTGACGATCAAAGATATCGCAGAGAGAGCAGGTCTCTCTCCCTCTACTGTCTCGCGGGCACTGAGTGATAACCCGATCATCAAGGAGGAGACAAGGAAGAGGGTCAAAAGGCTCGCCGAACAGATGGGTTATGAAAGAAATGAGCTTGCACGGGGACTCAAAAAGGGCAGCATTGGAGCTGTTGGATTGATCGTTCCCGATATCACCAATCCTTTTTTTTCTGAAATCACGCTTGGGGTGGCGGATGCAGCCCGCGAGAGAGGCTATGGCGTCATCTTATATAGCACCGGCGGAGATCTGCACGGAGAGAGAGAGTATGGAAAACTACTGAAAGGGAAGAGGATCAACGGACTGATTCTAACCTCAGCAGCAGCTAAGGACTCCTAATATCAAGGACTTGTTAAGGGGCGATATGCCGTTGATTCTGGTGAACAGGATTCCAAGGAAGGTTGACACCAGTTACATTGTCGCCAATGACCTCAGCGGGGCTAAGCTGGCCGTGGAATACCTGATCGGTTTAGGACATCAGAGGATCGGGTTCATCGGCGGCTCGAAGGACCTCATCCCCAGCCGGGAGCGGTTGCAGGGATATAAGAAGGTCTTAAAAGCACATGCCCTCCGCCTCTACAAGGAGATAACCAGTTATGCGGATTCTGCCGTGGAAGCTGGTTACCATGTGATGAAAAGGTATTTGAAACTGTCCAACCTTCCAACGGCGGTCTTCGCTGCCGATGATATGATTGCCCTGGGGGCAATCGAGGCGATTGAAGAGCAGGGCGAGGAACCGCTCTCGTAGTGTCTTGGTCTCAGCCTTCAAGCTCTTTTGGAGCAAGGAATGAGGGGTCTCTCCCCAGTGAGGATTCAGTTTGGGCATGTTCTCTCCCCTTAACCTGTTCAAGTTGAACTCACCCTAGTATAGCTCTATCATTGTCAAATATCTACTATGGAGTATTATAAAAGAAAAGACTATCCATATTGAATCGTGAGAAAAAATTCAATAACGGAGATTTGATAACAAGTCAAGATCCTGTTATGATCATTTGGAGGTTAGAAATAGAGACTTGGGAGTATATCAACAGTCATTGGGAAGGGATGAGAATGACTCAAGAGAGGATCCGATCAAGTTTGCGCTTCATGGGAGAAGTATACAGATCCTTAAAGGTCATGCAGGAAATCTTTATCGAGAATCGGGAGGAGGGCCCTCATGAGACGGACGAGAGTCAGAGCGTTGGCCGAGGACGCAAGAAACCACATACCGGTGATCCTGTTGGAAGATCCGGAGTCACAGATGGTGATACCAATATGGATCGGTATCCCTGAAGCAAGTGCTATCTCCTTCCAGATGCAACAGCGGGATTTTCCCCGCCCTCTCACCCACGACCTGATGAAGAACGTCATCGAGCAGCTCAGCGGTGATCTGGAGAAGGTGATGATCGACAGTATCCATGACCAGACCTTCCATGCCACGCTGTTTGTCAGAACCGATGCCGGAGAGGTACGAGAGATCGATGCCCGTCCCTCGGACTCGATCGCCCTAGCGCTCAGGACGGAAAGCCCGATCTATATCGCCGCCGACGTCTTTAGAGAGACAGCGATCGAATCCCCGTTCAAAGAGGATGAGGAAGAGGAGAAAGACAAGCAGAAGTTCCAAGAGTTCATTCAGGGAGACATGAGTCTGGATGACTTCAAGAAGTTTAAGCGATGAGTTATCCCTCAACCGCTTATCGAAACCAGCGATAACGGAGGATGAGGTGATGGAGATTAGATATCCCAACAGATAAGAGAGCTTTCTCAGAAAGTCGGCAATCGAAAAAATGAGAGGTAAAGAAGAAGGGCC
>JBHIAT010000178.1:0-6372 GCA_046758705.1 Bipolaricaulia bacterium | reverse complement strand
TGTGGACAACTCTTTCTCTGCCCGACTCCAAAGGCTCAAGGAAGAGCTACGAGGTAAAGTATGCGGAATGCTGCTTGAAGAGTGAAGCTCAGGCATTACAACTCACCTGCCGGATTGGGAACCACTATAAAGTCGCCGCAGATCAAGAAAGGGTTAAGGTGTTAAGTTATGATGGACGGCATTATTTGGCTTGGAGTTCTGATCGCTTTAGTTGCCTGGATTTGGATAATTGTCCTTGCGTTCAAAGAATCTATAAAATGGGGGGTTGCTTGCATCTTCCTTCCTATTGTCCCTCTCGTATATGTCATTATATACCGACGTTTTCTTCCTCTGGCAGTCTTGGCAGTAGGGATATTGATGTATTGTGCCGGTCTCACAATAGCGATAGGATTCGGACTATAGCCAGCAGGAGGGTATCTGCATCTTCTGGCACAATGAGGCATTGTCTGATCGAAGTACGGATGATGCTACAGCAGAATCGATAAGAGATCGCAGCACCCATAGCGGGTCGGATGTTCGCAGAGCATTTTAGTAGAGTGGAGATGGCAAGGAGTTAGGAGATTACACCATTTTCTGTGAAAGTGGATTTGTTTATTGGTAGGTGATGGTGTATGACTTGGCAACCGGGATTATGCAGTCTTGAAGACCATCAGAGGTCTCAATATCATCTGGAGCCCTGGTACCAGAGATGGTTTGCAGACCGAGAAAAGGACGTGCTAAAAAGCGGAAACGGTTCGTGGTAATTCAAAGGCCGCTCCATTATGTTTCCCCTGGAGCTATGGTGAAAAGCGGACTTCGGTAGAGGTGGCAAGCGATGACTGAATACAAAAGAGCGAAGCATGAGAAACTTCCAAATGCATGTGCGTGGTGTGGTAGGAGAATGTCGCCAGGTTCTCTAGCTTGCAGCATTGGTGGAACTCTCAGACAGGGAGTGGAGATTAGAGCAGAGGAAGGCACGCTCACCCCAATACAAACTGCTGAGGCAGAGAAGTCTATCCCGGGTTTAGTAACAATCAATGGCTCAAAAGCTAAAGCGGATGGCATCGACATTGTGTTTATGATTTGCAGTCCGGGATGTGCCGAATGTTTGAGAACCCTTCTTGGAAAACGTATGAACATCTTCGACAAACTAATCTTGGTAGACTTTTAGGAGATCGTTTCTGATTTTGCTGGCGAACTCTGAAGAGCACTGAGCTGTAGAGATTATTATCCCATGATTGCTTGCTTTCAGGATAGTATGTGTCTGTAATAACGAGCTTCGGCAACAATTACAGAATCTCAGTAAATACAGGAATTCTGAGGGATGCTCGTCGGAATTCACCTACACTTCATGGGTAGGAATCATGGGCTATTCTGCTCTACTGATACTCAGCTAGATAGAGGATAGTATGAAGTTTATTTTTGGCGTCGTGGGTGGACTGGCTCTGTTCCTGTATGGCGTCGGGCTGATGGGAACAGGCTTGCAGAAGATCGCCGGTGAACGGATGAAGCGGATACTTGCCTCGCTGACCACATCTCCCTGGACGGGGACGCTTATCGGTGCAGGAGTAACCGCCATCATTCAGAGTTCCAGCGCAACGACAGTCATAGTCATCGGCTTTGTCAATGCAGGCTTGATGACACTCACGCAGGCCATCGGAGTCATCTTCGGCGCTAATATCGGCACAACTGTTACTGCCCAACTGCTTGCCTTTAAGATAACAAAATATGCACTGCCGATTCTGTCAGTCGGGTTCGCCATCCAGTTTGTCTGCAAGAAGGACGTTTACAAATATTTTGGGCTTTTCCTGTTAGGGTTTGGCGTCCTGTTTCTTGGACTTAACATGATGACGGGCGAAACCAAGCAGATTGTAAACAACGAGAGCGTGCGCCAGGCATTTATTCGGTACAGCGAGAACCCGCTGCTGGGTCTTCTGACCGGGATGATTATCACCTTCATCGTCCAGAGCAGCAGCGCGACCGTTGGTCTGGTGCTTGTACTGGCCTCAAGCGGCCTGATCACCCTGCGCGGTGCCATCCCGCTGATTCTGGGTGACAACATTGGTACGACCGTAACCGCGCTCATTGCGAGCCTTGGAGTTAATCGCTCTGCCAAACGAGCCGCAGTCGCGCATCTTTTGTTTAATGTGATTGGGGCAGTAATTGTGCTAGTGTTGCTGCGCTTCTATCTACGGGTGGTGTTGTATACATCATCGGACGTTGCCCGTCAGGTGGCAAACGCTCATACGTTGTTTAACATAATTAACACGCTCCTGTTTCTGCCGTTTGCCGGGCTTTACGCGAAGCTAATCAAGCTGATCGTTCCCGGTGAGGATCGCATCCTTGAGACAGGGTCGAAATATGTGGACGAGGGGCTCCTGCGCGTACCTTCTGTTGCTATTGGTCAAACCATCAAGGAGATCGCCAGGATGCTGGACATCACTCATCAAATGTTTAATAATGCGATGTCAGGCGTGTTTGAGGTCAATATAGATCGACTGGCAGAGGTGGCTCAACAGGAGGAGGTAGTTGATAATTTGCAGCTTGTGGTCACGGAATATGTAATGGAGCTGTCCCAGAGACAACTGAGCGTGGCAGAATCGGAGATGATCCCCATGCTGCTCCACTCGGTCAACGATGTGGAACGCATTGGCGACCATGCTGAAAATCTGGTGGGATTAGCTGAACGCAAGCTGGAAAGGAAACTCCCCTTTACCGCGGAGGCTCTTGATTCTCTTCAGCAACTGCATTTTCAGCTCGATCATATGATCGAGCAAACATCGCAGGCGCTTCAGACAGATGACCACGAGATGGCTCAGGCCGTGCTTGAGCAAGAGGAATGGCTGAATGACATGTCTGATAAGTTCCAGCGGGATCATATGGAGCGTCTGGAACAAGGGCGATGTAACGTGCGTTCAGGGCTTGTTTTCCTCGACATAATCAGCAATTTTGAGAAGATAGGCGACCATCTGAGGAACGTCGCCGAAGCTGTGCTCGGCCGATATCACAGAGAGAGTGCTTACCAGAAGAGCTAGTGATTAGCAGGATCAATTCCTGAACTGGAACAGTCATGATACATCCCAGCAAGAACCGGGTCTCCAACGACTATTTATGTGCAGTCTTTGAAGTAACAGTCAGCTATCTTGATGATGCGATAGTTCATATCCCTTGAGCAATATAGAAAATGGTTACCAAAACTGGCAAAAACAGATAAGCGTATTAGCTTTGAAACCCACCGGCGACACGTAGGATGGCGTGAAAGGAGAGGCAAGATGTACCGGTTTGTAGTAAGAGATATTGGAGGGATCATGGAAGACTGTGATCTTAGCGACTACTGCGTTAATGGAAGGCTAGTCACAGACAAACGCGCCGCTATAAGACATTTGGAGCAACGTCGTCCTGTGACTGTATTTCAGGATGGAACGGTGTGTAGAACGGATGACGGCCGCTGCGTAGACATTCTGATAAACTGTCATTGCTCATACACGGACGAAGAGTTCGAGGAACTATGGCGAGAGTTTGGATATCCTGATTCCCTCATCGAAGAGTAATGCCACAGTCAAGGGCAGGCATCAGTGGCGTGGTCGCAGTTTGAGCACCTGTATAATCCCACTATAATCTTATCCTAAGCTTCCTACCACTCTGCCAGTCGGCGTCACGCGCCGCCGATTCGCCAGTCCAGGCGGCTGCTATATCTCCGACAGGTAGTTCGAGGGATCTCCGTCCACACTCCTCCGCTAGAAGGCGAACACGGCATTTGTGGAAAGGCTGAACCTGTGGATCCTGCATGGTGTGGGTATACCAGTGCGCGGGGTATTATCCTGTGTGAGGGTTGTTTCGGGATACATATTGCATTCTTTACTTGCGTTATGCTTTCATGGGAGAATAACTGATGCGCCGGTTAAAGAAGATCATACAGATCCTTTTACTGATAGCGATTGTCTTTTTCTGCATAGGCATGGGCATACCCATTGGGGTAATAATTGCGTATTGGAACGACCTACCGTCATTGGAACCCCTGGAATATAAAACCCAATCCTGGCACTACCCTACCAAAGTATATTCGGACATCTGTCAATTCTCGGCGGGAATGTCACAGGTGAATCTCCTTGAGAGGCTAAAGCGACTGGGCTACGAACAAGTTGACAGCGAGTTGGTCAGCGAAGGGCAGTTCTACCTGAAGCAACCCGTGAACAGCTCAACCAATGAGATGAAGCTGTATCTGCGCGAGCTGAACTATCCCCGGCTAGTCCTGAAGCCTCGTCTGATCACTATAGAGATAAAAAGCAAGAAGATCGCAGACATTAAGGGCGCCGATGGGACTTACTTGAGCAAATTAATTCTGGAACCTGAGGTGATCGCCGAGTTCTACGGAAGCGAGGGCACTGATAGAGAACTTGTAAGTGTGGATGAGATCCCACAGGATCTGATCAACGCTTTTATAGCAATCGAGGACAAGAGATTTTACAGGCACTTCGGCTTTGACCTTTACCGCATAATGGGCGCACTCTACTGGAATTTCAAACATCGCGGTAGCGTCACGAAACAGGGCGCCAGCACTCTTACCCAGCAGCTTGCCAGGGATCTGTTCCTCAACAGAAGACAGCTCTATACGAGGAAGATCAAAGAGGCCCTACTGGCCGTGAAGATAGAAAGGAAATACACCAAAGACGAGATCCTGGAGAGATACTTCAATAGAGTTGACCTGGGACGATACGGCTCCAGGGAGATATATGGAGTAAGGGAAGCCGCCAGATACTATTTCGGTAAGGAAGTATGGGGTCTGAACATACAGGAATGCGCAACACTGGCCGCCATTCCCAAAGACCAGATGAGGTATTCGCCCATCAGGAATCCAGATAGATCGTTCAGCAGACGTCAGATAGTGCTGGGGCAGATGCTGAGATACGGATTTATAGACAAGGCCCAATACGATGCGGCGGCTGCGTCTGCACTGGAGACAGTCTCTATCAGAGAGCAGGAACCCCATAAACAGATGGGATACTTCCTGGAGTATATCCGTTCTCAGGTGGAGACCAACTACAAGCCAACCGCGATCAACTGGCAGGGAATGAAAATATATACCACGGTGGATGTATCAATGCAGCTTGCGGCCAACAAAGCTGTGCAGAGGAGGCTCCAGGAACTCGATGAAAAGGCGCTGGGCTTTCCGCCGTATGAGAGCAATAAAGTCAAGTGGTTTGCCGGTGAACGCGAGGATGGGATACGCAATCCCGCCGAATACATACAGGCCGCTCTGGTGTCCATCGAGCCTTCTACAGGATATGTAAAAGCTATGGTGGGTGGGCGAGACTGGTACGTTACTCAATACAATCGGGCGGTTCAGGCTAAGCGGCAGCTAGGTTCCGCTTTCAAGCCTTTTGTTTACTGCGCTGGCTTTGCCAACGGGCTGATTACTCCCGCAACCATTTTTGTAGATGAACCCTGGCAGCTCGAAGACCCAAGCCAACCAGGTGGATTCTGGAGACCCAGGAATTTCTATGAGAAATACTACGGTCAGGTTACTATCCGGAAAATGCTGGTGCATTCCATAAACGTGGCCACTGCCAGGCTTCTATCTGAAACCATAGGACCTGAGAAAGCAGTCGCCATCGCTAGATTGCTGGGAGTCAAGAGTCCACTCCCACCCTATCCGTCATTGGCACTGGGCGCCGCAGAGGTAAGGGTACTAGAAATAACCTCGGCGTATGGTGTTTTCGCCAATCAGGGCATGCGCACTGAACCCATCTGCGTGAAGTATATTCTGGACAGGGAGGGCCGCATTCTGGAGGAGAATACCCCATCAGTACAGAGGGTTCTCGACAAGAAAGTGGCATATCTGACCACGTACCTCATGCAGGGGGTTGTAGACAACGGAACTGGACGGAACTTGAGGAGAAAGCATCAATTCAGCAGACCCGCGGCAGGAAAGACGGGCACTACCAATGACGAAACAGATGCATGGTTCATAGGCTTCGTGCCAGATCTTGTGACGGGCGTGTGGGTGGGGTTCGATGATTTTGCCCAGAGCACTAGGTGCAGCGGAGCGATAGCGGCTCTGCCCATATGGGCAGATTTCATGAAATCTGTGGTAGATGGACCTGAGAAGGAATTCCAGGAGCCTGATGGCATTATCAAGATGAAGATCGACAGAGACACAGGGCTGCCAGCTATCAAAGCTTCTACGGATGTTATCCAAGAGGCATTTATCAGAGGCACTGAACCAAGGTTCTAGCAACCCCTTTTTCTGCTCCATATCCTCACTTGTTTTCGTCTCTTGGGGATTTTCCAATCATCCCTGATGGAGTCGTAAAGGATCGCTGCTTCATTGGTTTCTTTTCCCTGAACTTTGTATTCCTCTAACCGGAACGGAAGGTAATCAAGTTGAGCGCT
>JBHIAT010000177.1:0-6480 GCA_046758705.1 Bipolaricaulia bacterium | reverse complement strand
ATCTTGTATGGCCAGCGTTTCTTGACCCCGACTGCCCGCCTCATATCCCAGGTGACCATGTGCCTCAGGATGTGAGCCCGTCCTTGATATGCGCCTTCGTAGGGGCGATATCCCTGCTCGTAGATTCTACCCGCTTTTTGCTCCTGGTTCACGGGCCTCTCCTAAAGTTCGGATGAACAACGTTTCGAGGGAGCTTGATCTGTGTTCCAACCGCCTGATCTGAACGTCGGCCCGGGCTGCCTCGTTCATGATGATATCATAAGTCTGATCCCCCCTGAGCTCGACCAGGAACTCTGAACCGTCCCGTTTGACCCACAGACCTTTTTCCTTGATCTCGCCTATAAACCGGTCCACATGCTCACCGAGGGCCATGATCGAAACGCATTCTTGAGCGGATATCACAGAGCGCAGGTCCCCTTGAGTGATCACGCGGCCGGCGTTCAGCATCACGATCGATTCACAGAGCCGTTCGATATCCAAGAGCAGGTGTGATGAGAGAACGATGCTGATCTTCAGCGAACTGCTGATCGCTTCGATTAAGTCGAGCATCTCGGCGCGCCCCGTCGGATCCATTCCGCTCGTCGGCTCATCCAGGAACACGAGCTTCGGATCGTGGACAAGGGCCTGGGCGAGTTTCACCCGTTGTTTCATTCCGCTGCTAAAACCGCCCATCGACCTGAGCCGTTCCTCGCCCAACCCCACCAGATACAATACGTCGCTCGCTCGCCGGATCGCTACCCGGTGGGGAAGACCCGAGAGGGTCCCCATCCGGGTGACGAAATCCATGGCGGTTAGATCCGGCGGCAGACACTCATGTTCTGGCATGTAGCCGACATAGCGCCGCACCTGTAGGCCCTCCCCCAGGATATCGAACCCCAACACACGACCGGATCCGGCCGTCGGCCTGATGAGCCCGAGGAGCAGCTTGATCAAGGTGGTCTTCCCCGCACCGTTCTCACCCAGCAGGCCAATACTCCGGATCCCTTCCGGCACGTTCAGATCGACCGAATCGAGGGCCAGCGTCCCGTCGTAACGCTTGGAAAGACCGTTCGTTTGAATCATCGTTGCTGCCATAGCACTTTGAGTTTATCGATGGTCGAGGGCAAACTCAATAGGAATCGAAGTGGATCAGCCTAATATCCACTTGGCTGGAGTTCCTAACTGCGCTAAAATCGAATCACATGATCCCCAGGAAAGTGACCTCTCCGAGTGTGGTGAGCGCGCTACTCGACGAGCGAGGCATCCGGCCGAAGAAGCGGTTGGGCCAGCACTTTCTCTGTGATGAGAACGTGCTGAATCGCATCGTCGCCGAGGTTGAGTTGATCGAGGACGACCGAGTCTTGGAGATCGGCGCAGGCATCGGTACGCTCACCGAACGGTTGGCGGCCCAGGCGGGGTGGGTGATCGCCGTCGAGATCGACCGACGGTTGATCCCGTTGTTGCGTGAGCAACTGTCGGCTTGTGATAACGTCGAGATATGGAACCGGGACTTTCTGGAGATTGACTTGGTCCGGGATCTCAAGTCGCCGGTGAAGGTGGTGGGCAACCTCCCGTATCAGATTACCTCCCCGATCTTGGAACGCCTGCTCGAGAGCCGATCTATCACGCCATCGGCGCTGTTGACGGTCCAGAAGGAGGTTGCCGATCGGCTGACTGCGCCACCGGGCTCCCGTGCCGTCGGCTCGCTCGGGGTCCTGATCCAGTCATTCGCCGAGGTAACGCAGCTCATGGGGATGTCCAGGAACGTCTTCTTCCCCCGTCCGAACGTCGATTCAGCGCTCATTCGGCTGCGTTTCTTGTCGGGGCCCCGATTCCACGCCGATGAGACACTATTCACTGACGTGATCCGCTCAGCCTTCCAGCTGCGGCGTAAGACGATCAAACGGGCGCTCATGGGTTCCCCGCTCCTGAAGCTTTCTCCGGATCAGGTCAACCGCGCCCTGGAGGCAGCCGGGATCGATCCCACCAGCCGGGGAGAGCAGCTCACGATCGAGGAGTTTGATCGAGTCGCCACAGAGCTGATGCGGATGCGACCCTGAATCGGACTACCTGGTCCTATCCGATTCCCTAAGAATCCCCTGGTCAACCTAGCTTTTCAAAGCGTTACGTGTGGTTTCTTGGTGATTCTATTCATTACGGATGGATTCTTTGTGAATAAATTATTTTCAATTATTTTCTATGTAAAAAAAATTGTTTTAATTGAAACCCTTGACAAAGTGGATGTTTTCCATTATAATTAATCTACTGTCATTGGTTTATACTTGAAACAATTGGGGACAGATTGGAGATGGATGGGATCGGGTGCAGACTACCATATACTATACGGCTGAGGATAGCTACCTGATCGACAAGGTCGAGGATAAGGCCATGAGGGAACGGAAGAGCAAAAGTGCGGTCATACTGACGATCTTGGAGGAGTATTTTGAGCGGGACAAGCGCCTCGGAGAGATCCTCGTCGACCTCGGTAAGATCACCTGGGACGATCTGTCCCGTGGGTTGGAGATTCAGACACAGCGGAAAGGCAGACGGTTGGGGGAGATCTTGCTCAACGAACAGTTAATTGATGAGCGAGATTTGAGGCGGGCGCTGTTCATCCAGCATCGAGATGAGCAGCGCTAGGTACTAGGCAGGTTCGGTGTCCAACGGTGGACGGTTGTGGGCTCCGTGTCAACGGTGGACGGTTGTGGGTCCAGTGCAGTAGGAGTAAGGGTGGGGGGTAAGCCATGGGGTTGGCTACCGGTCTTTTTTCAGCTTTTCAACCTCCCTCTTTTTCGGGAAACTTGGCCATCGCACGGTGCATCCGAACGTGGGTTAGAATACCCACCGACTACCAGGGTTTTTGCGATCGCAGCGATCGTTTTTTTCCCCAGTAGCCTTGAGGACGTGGTTCGAATCCACTGGCCAAGTCGGTTTTCCGGGGCGGCCTGGGGCAGGCCGCCCCGTTCCTTCCTTTCTCAACCTCCTTGATCCTCATGCCAAACTACACGTTCGAACCCTTTAAGATCAAGAGCGTTGAGCCAATTCCCATCTTGACTCGCGACGAGCGAGCGGCGCGACTGGAAGCGGCCGGCTACAATGTTTTCAACCTCGCTTCGGAGGACGTCACCATCGATCTGTTGACGGACAGCGGGACGGGCGCCATGAGCCAGGAGCAATGGTCAGCGATGATGCGCAGTGACGAATCGTACGCCGGTGCCCGCAGCTTCCGGCGGCTGGCCGAAACGATCCACGACGTGTTTGGCTTTGAGCATTTCGTGCCAACCCACCAGGGCCGGGCTGCTGAGAATATCCTCTTCTCACTCACCGTTCAGTCGGGTGACGTCGTTCCGACCAACCAACCCTTCGACACCACCCAGGCCAACATCGAGGCAGCCGGCGGCACCGCCATTGAACTTGTGATCGAAGAAGGGATGGACCCTACCAGCCAACACCCATTTAAGGGTAACATCGATGTCGACCGGTTAACCACTTTGCTGAACGACGTCGGGTCAAAGTGCGTGCCCCTGGCCGTAATAACCATCACCAATAACACAGGTGGGGGACAGCCGGTGTCGTTGGCGAATCTGCGCGCGGCCAAACGGGTGCTGAGCACTCACGGTGTGCCGCTATATCTGGATGCGTGTCGGCATGCGGAGAACGCCTTCTTCATTCAGGAACGCGAATCGGGCTATATCGGCAAGTCGATCCCAGAGATCGTTCGTGAGACCTTCGCACTGGCCGATGGATGTACAATGAGCACCAAAAAAGATGGTCTCGTCAATATAGGTGGCTTCCTGGCGACACGCGATGAGACGTTGTTCGAGCGCATCAAACATCAACTGATCCGGGTTGAAGGCTTTCCGACCTACGGTGGGCTGTCGGGCCGAGATCTGGAAGCGGCGGCGGTCGGGTTGCGTGAAGCGCTGGACGAAGCTTACTTGCGGTACCGGGTGGGTCAGGTGCGATATTTGACCGACAGGCTCACCCAGGTCGGTGTGCCCCTGGTCCAACCGCCGGGCGGCCACGCGGCCTATCTGGATGCGGCGCGATGCCTGCCCCACATTCCGCGCGAACAGTTTCCAGGTCAGGCGCTTTCCACAGCGCTGTATCTCGAGGGTGGTATTCGGTGTGTTGAGATCGGGGGTGTCGCCTTCGGTAAGGTGGACCCGCAGACGGGTCAGACCCGGTGGCCTAAACTGGAACTGGTCCGGTTAGCGATACCCCGTCGCGTGTACACCCAGAGCCATATGGACCTGATCGCCGACACCGTGATCAGGTCGCACCAACGTCGTGATACGATCCGAGGGCTTCGCATGACCTATGCGTCCAAAGTCCTGCGCCACTTCACTGCCCGGTTCGAACCACTCTAAGGCAGGCGGATCGCCAGTATCCCCACGCTGCTCAGCGTGACTATCCCCCCGGCAATCAGTACTCCAAGAGTGATCAACGGGAACGCATACCTGAACTCGACACCGAAGACGAACGCGACCAAACTGCCCGTCCACGCTCCGGTCGCCGGCAGGGGGATCGCCACCAGGACGACCAGGGCCAGCGCACCCCAGCGAGCAACCTTCATCTGGTGACGTCGTCGGGTGTAGGAGAACAACCAGTGGAGGAACCGGTCGAAGGCTGGGCTCCGGCTTAACCATGCCGCCGTTCGCTCGAGGTAGCAGAGCAGCAGCACAACCGGGATCAGGTTGCCCGTGATTCCTAACAGATAGGCAGAGATCGGGGTCATGTCGTAGTGGACAATCGCCAGTGGGATACCACCCCGCAGTTCGCTGATTGGAAGCGCCGATACCAGGATCACGGCTAAGGCATCATAGATCATGCCGATGATTCCTCAGGGATCGTGTACTAAAAGCTCAACGAGTTCCCATAGGGTCTGCAGGCTCTGGACCCCAGGTTTTATCTCGGTATCAGTGCCATCTCTGGACAGATGGATGTAGTCAACCCCCGCTCTGGTAGCCGCCAGAAGATCGTAGTCTGCATCGCCGACGTAGACGATCTGCTTCGAGCCGACCCTCTGAGTCATCTGTTCGATGAGGAACGGACTCGGCTTCGCGTAGGACAGGCTTTCAAGCCCCGAACCTCGACCGATCCAGTGGGTGAAGTGATCCTCCAGATCGAATCGCACGACAAAGTCGTCTACAATCGGCTGAGGCGAGTTGCTAACGATGGTGAGCGCATAGTGGGAGCTCAGTCGCTTGACCGCTTCGACGTCGGGGAACGGTCCGATCTCCCCCGTCGCCATGGCTTGTGTTTTTTCTTGGATGAAGTTCTTCTCACGGACCCGCCACAGTGTCTCCACGCTTTCGATCCCGAACTCCTGGCAGATCTCTTCCATGGTGGTGACGACATTCTCGAAGCCGTGGATCACGAACCGCTTCAGATATTCCGCATCCGAGAGGATGCCGAGGGCAGCCGTTGTGCGCTCCAGGGTACGCCACAGCCAACTTCCGGGGAAAAATTTCTCAGAGTCAAGCAAAACACCGTCGAGATCGAAGGAAATTACACGATACTTTCTCATCATATTACAACTTGTAACCGATTTTGCGCAGCAACGCTTTGCGCTCTGCCACGTCCTCGACCGTCTCAATCCCACGGGTGAGCACCCCGTCGACCACCCCCAAGATGCCGCGCCCCTGGGAGGTCTCGGCGACAATCACCTCAACCGGGTTGGCAGTGGCGCAGTAGATGCGGCAGACCTCGGGGACCATCTTGACGGCGTTGAGCACGTTGATCGGATAGCTGTTCTTGAGCAAAATGATGAAGCAGTGACCCGCCGCCAGCGACAGGGCGTTCTCCTGAGCAAGCTCGACGAGCTCATCGTCGGTCCCGCTGGCGCGCACCAGTGCCGGACCCGAGGATTCGCAGAATGCCAGCCCGAACTGAACGCCTGGCACCGTGTTGACCAATGTCTCGTGGAGATCCTCGACCGTCTTGATGAAGTGTGACTGCCCCAGGATCAGGTTGACCTCCTCAGGTTTGTCGATCTCGATCGACCGTAACTCGATCGCCATGATGCTCCCTCCCTATCCGGTGGTTGGGATTATTATACCAGACTATACCAGAACCGATCGGTGTTGAGCAACCATACCGGTTCAAAACGATCTGTTTTGGTATAATCTAATATGAAAGGTCAGGAGGTGATACACCCTGGAGCAGGTTTGGGAGTTCTTCAAGTTCGTCTGGGAAGCATACCAAACGTACTCCTTGCTTGCCTCGTTCGCCATCCTCGCGCTCTTATTTCTCTGGCTCGTCATCAGGCTCAGCAGACACTGACTGGGCCGTTCAACTCGATCCAGTTCGAATGGGCGTAGAAGTCCTGAACGGTGTGAATGACTCTGCCGAATGCCTTCAACGCCTTCCTGCTATCTCGGTTCGCCTGGGAGACGGCCAACGAGTACTGTGCCTCGATATAACGGATGCCCGCCTTGAACCGACAGTTGTCAAAATGATACTCACTGGTGAGGACGTGGATGTCATGAAGTAAATTCG
>JBHIAT010000176.1:0-6731 GCA_046758705.1 Bipolaricaulia bacterium | reverse complement strand
ACTTGCAGTTTCGGACTCGGCATGTTCTACTCCTTCAAGCCCTCCCCGTTTAGGGAGAGGGTGCTTGACCTTCCTGCGACCTCCGTTAGCCTCTTAGTATCCATCCGCTCCCACCCCTGCTGGGGTGGGGCAACAATATCATAAGTGAAGCTCCGGTGCTTGTCTATGACGCGCGTCAGTCTGAGCAATGGAATGGATCAGCTACAGCTTGGCTCGCTTCAACAGCAGGGCATTGGCGACGACGATGATCGAACTGCTCGCCATGATCAACGCAGCCCACTCCGGCCGTAACACAACCCCGACCGGAGATAGGACACCGGCCGCGGCTGGAATGGCGATCACGTTGTATCCGGTCGCCCAGGCGAGATTCTGACCCATCTTCGACCGGGTCTCCCGGCTCAGCCGGATCAACTTGACGACATCTCGGGGATCGTTCTTGACAAGTACGACATCAGCCGACTCGACTGCCACGTCCGTCCCTGCCCCGATGGCGATCCCGACATCGGCCTGGACGAGCGCCGGTGCGTCGTTGATCCCGTCACCGACCATCGCCACCGTCTTCCCGTCGCGCTGCAACGACTCCACCTTCCCGGCTTTGTCCTCGGGCAGCACCTCGGCGAAGAACGTGTCCAGGCCCAGCTCTTCGGCGACGTACGCGGCCGTCTGGCAGTTATCCCCGGTGAGCATTGCCACCTCGACCCCCAGCTGCTTCAACGCCTCAACCGCCTGACGTGATTCCTTCCGGATAATGTCGGCGAGCGCGATGACCCCGTGAACTTCTCCGTCTGCGGCCAGATAGACGACCGTCTTCCCCTGGGATGAGAGTTGGGTGATCGTTGGGTCGAATCCGTCAAACGACACGCCGAGCTCCTCCATCAGGCGCCGGTTCCCAATGAAGATCTCCTCATCGGCGATAGCCGCCTTGGCCCCCTTTCCGGGAATGGCGGTGAAGTGCTTCACCGTCTCAAGATCTATTCCTTGCTGCTTGGCCTTCTGAACGATCCCCCGGGCGATCACATGCTCAGAGCCGACCTCGATCGACGCCGCCGTCATCAAGATGTGCTCCTCAGTCCAATCCCCGGTGTTCACGACGTCGGTGACCCCGAACTCCCCGCGGGTGAGCGTCCCGGTCTTGTCGAAGACGATCGCATCGATCCGACGGGCGGTCTCGAGCGCATTGGCGTTCTTGATCAGCACCCCATTGCGGGCGGCCAGGTTCGTCGAGATCGAGGTAACGATCGGGATCGCCAGGCCCAAGGCATGGGGGCAGGCGATGACGACCACGGTGATCGCCAGCGTCAGGGCGAACAGACTACCGGCCCCAGCGATCCCGGTCCAGTAGGCGAACGTACCGACCCCCACGATGATGGCGGTCAGGGTCAGATAGTGAGCGGCGCGATCGGCGATCCGTTGCGTTCTCGGTTTGGACGACTGCGCTGCCTTGACCAGTTCGATAATCTGCGACAGTGCCGTCTCCTCACCGACCTTGGTCACCCGGATCTTGATCGACCCGTCGCCGTTGATCGTCCCGCCGACCACCTCGTCATCCGTTCCCTTGTGGATCGGCTTCGACTCCCCGGTGATCATCGCCTCGCTCACCGTCGTTTCTCCGTCAACAACAATCCCATCGATCGGCACCTTGTCACCAGGCCGGATCAGCAGGAGGTCGTCGATCTCAACCTCAGCGGTGGGGACCTCTCGCACATCCCCATTCTCGATGCGGTTGGCCGTCGGCGGGATGAGCTTGACGAGCTCCCGCAGTGCCCCCGAGGCACCCCGGACCGCCCGCATTTCCCACCAGTGACCGAACAGCAGTGCCAGGATCAGTGTGCTGATCTCCCAGTAAAAGTCGGCGGCCTCGAAGAAAAATGTGCCCCCGACGCTGAAGAAATAGCCAGTGAGGACGGCGAGGCTGACCAAGACCATCATGTCCAGGACGCCGCTCTTCAGGGATTTATATGCCCCCCGGAAGAACGGTCGTCCGCCGTACGCGGCGATGAGGGTCGCCAGGGCGAACAGCACGTACTTCGAGCCGGAGAACGTGACTTCGAACCCAAACCAGTCCTGAATGGTTGGCGACAGGATCAGCACCGGGATCGTGACCACCAGCATCACCCAGAACCGCCGTTTCATATCCCGCTCCATCTTGGCATGATGGTCTTCGTGAGCATCTCCGTGCTTGTGTTTGCGATGCTCACATTTATATCCGCACCGCTTCAAAATCGCCTCGATCTCTGCCACCCCGGTCTTCTCGCCGTCGAAGGTCGCCTGAATCAGGCCGTCAACGGGGTTCACCTCTACGTCTATCACGTATGGATTATCCTTTTTCACCCGATCCTCGATGCGACACGAGCAATCGGGGGGCATGAACTCGCGCAGGTTCAGGACGGCTTTCTCCTCGCGCATCTTGACCTCCTCCTTGAAGCGTTTTATCCCTCCCCAGGTGGGGGGGGGATATTCACACTATAGCATAATGTTTAGAACTTGTCAAGGCGATATGTTTGCGGATAGCTGAAGTGCGTGCTATACTGAATCAAACTTTAACTTAAGGAGGGTGCTATGAGCCGGTGGAGATGGGGTGTGGGTGTGGTATCTGCCATGGTGTTGCTTGTGGTTGCTTCACTGTCGACCCATGCATATGTACAGGATGAGATTCTGGTTGATCCAGCTTGGTGGAGTTCTGGAGCGCAATTTGACTCGCCCGGATTTTCATCGATCATGACTCCCCACTTTCTACTCAACTATTGTAGCTCACAGATCGGTAGAGCGAGTCCGGTTGAGATATTCATGGGGGGGGCGATCGCTAATCTGAGCGTTGTGAATTTCAACCTCAACGCGACCCTTAACTGTCTTTGGTTCTTCGTTCACGCAACGCCGGCGTTCTGAGAGTCGAGCGTCTGGTCGATCGGTATCGGCGATATGCGGCCCTTCGGTCAGGGTGAGATGGACCAGACAGTGGCCAGCGATATAGAGCATTCGATCGACTTGCTCGTCTGAGAGATCTCCTGTGACGGTGATATCTCGGGCGATATGCTGGATCTTCCCCGGCTGCTCCTGGACCTCTTTAGCGCAATCCTCACAGTCCTTGGCGTAGATCCGCTCGAACCGCAACGCCACGTGGACACCTTCCAACGGGATACCCTTGTGCTCGGCGTACAGGCGCAAGGTCATCACCGTGCACGCCCCCAGCGCTCCCAACAGTCTCCACCTCAACCGCTGTCATCAGAGCCTCCTCATCGCTTACTTCACCACATGACCTGCCGTCGTGATCGTCTCACGAATGTTGTTCTCCATCACTGTATCACCTCGGTAGGTGATTATGATCCTCTTGAGTTCATGGTTGCCCTCCACCGCGATCACACCTTCGACCTGCTTGAGGGCGGTCTGTAGGCCCTCCACGCAACCAGAACAGTGGATTGTAGGAACCTCGAGGGACAGTTGACGGATTTCCTCTCTCATCTGGATCTGAGGCTTGCCCTTGGGTATCAGCTTGCCGCCGAAGGAGTTCAGCAGTACCATGGTGACACTGGCGACCATCGCGACCATGGCAAAGACCGGGTGTACAAACCCGGTGACCGCCGCCGGGACACCGACGCCGTTGAATGCAAACGCAAGCACGACATTCTGCACCGTCTTGCGAAAGCTGCGCTTGCCGATGAAGTAGCCCTCCACGACACCACCCAACTTGTCGCCCACCAGAACGATGTCGGCAGACTCGATGGCGATGTCGGTGCCGGCGCCGATGGCGATGCCCACATCGGCCTGCATCAGCGCCGGCGCGTCGTTGATGCCATCGCCCACCATCGCCACCCGATATCCCTGCTTCTGGAGTTCTCGCACCCGCTCCGCCTTCTGGCCGGGGAGCACCTCAGCCATGACCTCGGCGATGCCCACCTGTCCGGCCACCGCCCGAGCCGTGCGCCGGTTGTCCCCGGTGATCATTATCGGTTCCAGGCCGGCGGCTTTCATCCGGGTAATGGCCTCGCCGGCGTCTTCCTTCAGGGTATCGGAGATAGCGATCAGTCCTGCCAGCCGGCCGCCCTCGGCCACGGCCACGACGGTACGGCCCTGCTGCTCCATGGTCTCTAGCCTGTCTCGGACCCCGGTCAGGTCCACCCCTTCGTCGGCCAAGAAACGAGGGCTTCCCACCAGCACCGCTCTGCCCTCAATCGTTGCCTTGATACCACGTCCAGGGATTGCCTGGAACTCCTGGGCCTCGAGAGATACCCGGTCCTCTGCCCGCTCCACAATAGCCCGGGCCAGGGGATGCTCCGAAGCGCTCTCAGCCGCCGCTGCCAGTGCCACCACTTGGTCCTCTTGATAACTGGCCACCGTTACTACCTCTACAACCTGGGGCTCGCCCCGGGTGATGGTGCCGGTCTTGTCAAGCACGACCTTCTTCACGTCTTTGAAGACCTGGAACGCCTCGCCGGAGCGCATCAGGATCCCCTTCTGGGCGGCCATGCCGCCGCCCCGGATCATGGCCAGGGGCGTGGCCATCCCCAGGGCACACGGGTATCCCATCACCAGCGTTGCCAAGGAGGCAAAGATCGCCCGGCTGAAATTGGGTTCACCGGTCACCAGCCAAGCGCTCAGGGTCCAGATCGCAAACGCCAGTCCGGCTGCGATGAGGACACCGGGGACGAACAGCTTCAGCACGCGATCCACCAACTGCATGATGCCCGGCTTCAGTGCCCGGGCCTCTTGAATGGAGCGTGCCACCTGCTGGAGAAAGCTCTCTTCCCCCACCTTGGTGACTTGGACTAGCAGGGTGCCCGCCTGGTTCAGCGAACCGCCGATGACCTCATCGCCAATACCCTTCTCCACGGGAATGGGCTCGCCCGTCACCAGGCTCTGGTCCACCCCTGACAGGCCGTCCACCACTTCGCCATCCACCGGGATACTCTCTCCCGGCCTCACCCGTACCCGATCACCGGGCCGCACCTCCTCGACAGGCACCTCCGCTTCGATTCCGTTCCGGATCACCCGGGCGGTCGCTGACTGCAGATCCATCAGTTTCCGGATCGCCTGGGAACTCCGGGTACGGACCACCATGGAGACGTAGCCCGACAGGATGTGGTAAGCGGTGACGAAGATGGCCGCTCCCATGAAGTCGGCCATCGGCCAGGGTTGGGTGAAGAAGCCGATGGCACCGCCGGCCAGACCGCCGAAGGCGGCGAACTCCATGAGCACATGCTGGTTCAGGATGCCGCGTCGCAGTGAGGCCCAGGCCATCTTCAGGATGGGCCATCCCACCCCGAAGATCATGCTCACCGTAAGCGTCAACATAACCCACCTGAACCAGGGTTGAGCCAAGCCTGCCCAGACAGCGCTCATGAAGCCGAGGGAGACCAGTGTCCACCCTGCAGCCACCCAAAGCCGGTTCCGGTGCCCGCGCACCTCGGCATCCTCCTCCTCAAAGGTGCGCACCTTGTTGGGGTCCCGGACGGTGTACCCCAGGCTACGCAGGGTATCCCGGAGCTGGGTGGGAGTGACCTTCTCCGGGTCGTACTGCACCAGCGCCTCCTCATGGGAGAGGCTCACACCGACCTCCACGACCCCATCCATGCGGGTGTAGGCCTTGCGAATGCTCTCCACGCAGAACGAACACTGCATCCCACCGATCTTGACCTGAAGTTTCTCAACCGGTCGCGGTTTGGTCTCTGTCGTCATGCGTTGCTTACCTCCTCGGCGTCAGCCCTTTATACCCCTCGATGTGCGGGCAGATCACCACTTCGTTGGGATCCTGAGCGCGCTGCTCCAGCTCTGCGACGTAGCGCTCCAGATCTCTTCGAAACGAAACCATCTCCTCAATATGCCGATCCAACTCCTCCAGCTTGCGAACCAACAGCCGGCGCACGTGGCCGCAGGGGAGCTGACCGCGCTCTCGGATCTCGATGATCTCCCGAATCTCACCCAGGGACAGGCCGAGCCGCTGAGCTTTGCGGATGAACTTCAGCCGTTCAGCATCTTCAGGACGGTACACGCGGTAGCCCGATGCGGTACGCTTTGCCCGGGGGAGGAGCCCGACCTCCTCGTAATAGCGGATCGTCTTAGGATTGAGATCGACTCGCTTTGCCAGTTCGCCGATGTACAAAGATTGGGACATTTTCTCACCTCACGCTTAAGAGCCGACGCCCAGGCCCACTATAATGCCCCAAAAGATGAGCAGGAAGGCACCCAGGATGGTCAACCCAATGCCGTTCACCAGCTTGACCGTCTGCCGCTTCTGCGCCAGCCAGTGGGTCACCGTCTGAGGCCGCATGCCACTAAAGAACAGCAGCCCGATGACAAACAGGGGCAGCACTCTGCCGATGGCGTTGACGCTGAGCAGGGCGGCGCCGTACCAGACACTTCCCACGGCAGCAGCCCAGCCGAGCAACGCGTGATAGGTCGGGAACGGACAGCCGATGCCCAACCCGCCGCCGATCACCAGACCGAGCATGAAGCTGCGTCGGTAATGCGATAGCTTCGAGATAAATCCCGGCACTGCCGAAGTCGTTAGACTCGGCAAGCGCAACAGATCGAATTCGCCCAGCGCATACAGCAGTGCGAAGACTCCCACGGCAGAGTACAGTGACACCGCGATGACTTTGGCGTTCTCGGTGAAAAGCTCTCTCAGGCCAAAGCCGAGACCGCCTACAAGGGCGCCCACAGCCGCCATGGGGAGAACCAACCCGAGGGTGAACAGGCCCATGGTGGCCAGCCAGCCCCGGGTCGTCTTGGCCTCC
>JBHIAT010000175.1:0-6828 GCA_046758705.1 Bipolaricaulia bacterium | reverse complement strand
CAGGTTCCACGCAGCAACCAACATGACCAGGATGTTGAACAGCGGCTTGCCGAAGTGGGCAGGGATGAGGAAAACCGGTGCGATGACCACCCAACTCAGATAGCGGAGCCACAGTTCGTTCAGCCGTTTCTCTGGTACCTGTACCGATTTCGCTTCCGATCGTCGGCGTCTTAACTCGATGGCGAGGATCCCCAGGAAGGCGACGACGAACATCGTCCCCAGGATGATCAAGGTCCTCCGGGTGATCTCATCCATCGTTGCCCAGCTCCTTCCAGGCATCAAAACTCCGCTGCAGCACGGTCCAGACCGCGCCCAGCAGGAACCAAATCCAGACCAAGTCGAAGACACTCGATCGGGCATCGAAGATTAACACCGTCTCCCGACCGCTGGCCGACAGGGCAAACTGGGCGGCGCAGGCAACCATCAGGTAGACCATCCGGTCGGCCTTGCCCAGCGGCCCTCCGTACTGACGGGACGCGCCGGCCGCCTTCCCTAAAATGCCCGCATAGCTGACCAGCAGGACGGCAACGATCGCCAGCAGCCCGAGCCACCGGATCGAGTGATCGCTGAAGACGGCGCCCAGCAGGATAGCCACATCGGCCAACCGATCGAACAGCTCGTTGAGGATCTCCCCTTGCGGGCGGGCCGTTCCGGTCTCGGTCGCCAACATGCCGTCGAGGGCATTGAGAGCCAGCCTCACAAACAGCAGCGGTGGAACCAGCAGCAGCAGGAACAGGAATCCCGGATAGCGGCTTGCGTAGATCAGTGCCCCGGCGATCAGCGACACGGCCAGTGCCGCCCCGGTAAGCCAATCGGGGTGCACGCCTCGGAGCCGCTTCAATAGAGGCCGCAACCGCTTTCTGAACGCTGGTTTCAGCTGGTAGATCCCCATACCTGGATCAACCCCTGACTCGTATCGGTTGCGAAGGATCACGCGGTGCGCGACCGCTCCGACAGCGCCCCAACCCGTTCCCGGACGTCCTCGCTGATTCGTCGGTAGATCTCATAATTCGATCGTCCCTCCACCTGCTTCATCTCTCGATAGCGATCCATCACTATCGGTCGGGCGAAGGTGATATCGATCCGTCGCGGCCTCGGAAGTCGTTTCCCTTTGGGCATCGCTTCATAGCTCCCCCGAATGTAGGTCGGGACGATCGGGATATTGAGCTCGAAGGCCAACGAGCCCAGGCCCGGCTTGAACGACTGGAGCACGCCGCTGACCGATCGTGTCCCCTCTGGGAACAGGATGATCGACCGACCCTTGGCGACAATACACTCACAGAGCCTTAACCCTTCCAGGAAGCTGCCCATTCGCTCAAACGGGAAGACGTTGAGCGCAAACTCGACCAGGGCACGGCGTAGCGGCCGGGTGAAGAAGTAATCCCTGGCTGCCGCCGCGAACATCTGCTCCCGGAGCCGATGCGGAAGGACGAGTATCAGCGACGGGATATCGAGATGACTGCTGTGGTTGGGGGCGATGATGAACGACCCCTGCTTCGGCAGGTGCTCGACGCCGTGAGCGGTCAGGCGAAAGTAGAGTTTGAACAACATCCGGGCGAACGCATACAGGATCGGCCGGAGCATCCTCACCGGCAGGCTCCGCCATGTCATCAGGTGGTCCAGATACGACTCATCCTCGGGTGACAGCTTGCGTTCGGCAGGTGGTTGATCGGCACCTTGGTAGCGCTCGACCAACTCGAACAGATCCTGGAACCGCTCGAGCTCATAAGCTGCCTCATCGGGGATGGAGACGCCGATCGTCTCCCCGACCTCCGCGACGATCTCCACCTTCATCAGCGAGTCCACACCGAGATCCCGATACAGATTGGAGTCAGGCGTGATCGTCTCCTTCGGTACGTCAGCGATCGCGGCGACGATCTCCCTGAACCGGTCGACCCACTCAGAGGGCATCTGAAAGCTCTCCGAATCAGCCTCCTCTGGAGCGATTCCGACCGGAGCCTCCTGCGGGGCTTCGGAGAGAATCCGGATCACCTCCGGTCGCTTCACCTTCATCGTCGACGTCTTGGGGAGCGTCTCCCAGATTGTGCAGTCGGTCACCCGTTTGTAATCGGCCAGTTCAGCACAGCACCGTTCGATCTCTGTTTCGATCAACGCGGTGATCGAGGGCCGCGCTCCCGTTTGGGCGAGCCGGGGCTCGTCGTTCCGGATGCGCTCGTAATCGGGGACGATGACGGCGCACACCGCTTCATCTCCTCCCCGTCCAGATCGGCCGATGACACAGACCTCTTCGATGTAGGGACTGTGCTCCAGCGCCGCCTCGACCTCCTCGGGGTAGACGTTCTTGCCGCCGCCGGTGACGATGACGTTCTTGCTCCGTCCCCGGATGAACAGGTAATCGTCCCGGTCGATCTGGCCGAGATCCCCAGTCTTCAGCCAGCCGTCCGCTAAAACTTCGGCGGTCCCTTCGTCATCGCGGAAGTAGCCGCACATGATGTTCGGCCCTCGGGTCTCAATCTCTCCGATCTCTCCTTGCCCCGCCAACGGGACGATCCGCAGCTCCACACTCGGCAAGGGTCGGCCCACCGAGCCGATCTGGTTCGCCCGCAAAGTATTGGCCGTCAACATCGGGGACGCCTCGGTGAGTCCATAACCCTGCAGCACGGTCAATCCGAGAGCTTGAAATGTCTCCAACAGTGTTGGGTCGATCGGTGCCCCTCCGACGGCCAGGAATCGGATCTCTCCACCCAACCCTCGGTGGACTTTGGAGAACAGCCACTTGCCGATGTGAATTCCCCAGCGGTCCAACCGCCGTGATAGCCTGACCAGCGCGTTGAACAGATCGTAACGGCTGTAGCGCTCCGCCGCCCGCCAGATGTTGCGATGGAGCATGCGCAGGATGATCGGTGCGGCGATCAAAATCGTGGGCCTCGTCTCCTGCAACGCCTCGGTGAGCGTCTGAGGCTTGAGATCAGGAATGTAGCTGATCGCCGCTCCGCAGTGGAGCGGAACGAGTAAGCCGGCGACCGCCTCGAAGGTATGGTTGAGCGGTAGGATCGAGAGGAGTCGGTCTTCAGGATGGACACTGAAGATCCGATAAGCGTCGAGCACGTTGGAGACGATATTGCCGTGCGAGAGTATCACCCCTTTAGGCCTCCCAGTTGTTCCCGATGTGTAGATGATCACCGCCAGATCGTCACGGCCGACCTTGGGGAGGGAGGGAGCTTCCACGCCTGCAGTGGTGATCTCCGCCATCGGGACGATCCGCACCCGATCCCGGTGAGTAAGTTTTTCATCGGCAGGTTCCTGATCGAGCAGGACGATCGTTTCGAGCGATGTCAACGCTTCAACGCATGAGACAGCGGTCTCCAGGAGCTGCGAGGTGGTGCATAGGACCTTCGCCTCACAGTCAGCTAGCAGACGTTCGATCTCTGACATGGTCAATTTCACATCGAGCGGCACAGCGACCGCACCGACACCCAGGATTGCGAGGTAGGCCAGCCCCCATTCAGGCCGATTCTCTGAAAGGATCACAACCCGATCCCCTTTGCCCACCCCGAGCTTGATCAAACCCGAGGAGAGCCGAGTCGCCCACTCATCCAGTTCATGGTAGGTGTGGCTGTGATCTCCATTGACCAAGGCCATACGGAGCGCGGGTCTGGTTCCGTATCGCTTTGCACTCAGGCTTAGGATATCCCGGATGGACCTTATCTCACTATCACTCTCACCGTTCATGGTCGTCTCCTCCTCGGTCCCGGCCCCAATCTATCGGTTCCCGGGACAGGTTTGCAACCCTTTGTATTCGGCTGGGGGAAGTGTATCCTGTGGAGGTTGTAAAATTGTTGGTGAGATTGTTGATTATGGAAGCCCCATGGGTCGCGACTTTCCCAAATACCTGACTCGACTTCCCTAGGCATCCACTCCCCGATTACGGGCAGCTGACTTCAGTTGTCGCGCCCACCTCCGTCTGCGATCCTATCTCAGTGAGCTTCACCACACCGACTTGCGCACCTTGGCTATTGTAGATCACAAAACCGAAGCAGTAAGCGCGGGAATCTTGTGATCCTGAATGAGCGACCCAACTGATCAAGAAGCTATCCAGCGCCATCGGTACCCACCATTGATAAGCGATCGCTGCGATGGAGGGATCGATGAGCTCTCCTAAAGCAGATTCCCCTCTGAAGAGGTTCTTTAGCGTCCGCCCCCGTTCAGGCTGCGGATCAAAGGCATAGGCTCTCTCGATGGCCAAGACTATCTCTTCTGCAATCCTGACCTGGGTTAGTATGTACTCAGCGCTATCAATCGTAACGCGGGCGGCGGCATCAGGGGCGACCTCCTCAAGGGTGTCCGGGCTGATCTCCCCCAGTGCCTCGGTGGCTGCCTTGCGCACATCCAGGTCCCTATCCCGCCGCAGCACTGCGATCAGGGTGGGAACTGCGGCCTGGGCATCCGGGCCGATCTCTTTCAGCGCAAAGGCGGCTAACAAGCGCACGTCCGGGTCCTTATCCTGCAATGCTGTGATCAGGGTGGGAACTGCGGCTCGGGCATCCGGGCCGATCTTTCTCAGCGCAAAGGCGGCTAACAAGCGCACGTCCGGATTCTCATCCTGAAACGCTGTGACCAGGACGGGGACTGCAGCAGAGCCGATCTTCCCCAGCGCAAGAGCAGCTGTCCGGCGCACGCTCTCGACCTTATGTTGCAGGGCTTCGCCCAAGGCAGGGACCGCAGCGGGGCCGATCTCAATAAGCGCCTCGGCGGCTAACTTGCCTAATTGATCGTTCTCATTCCGCAGTGATACGATCAGGATTCTGATCAGGACGGGGACTGCATCGGAGCCGATCTCAGCAAGCGCTAGAGCGGCCCACTGGCGCACATCCTCGTTCTCATCTTGTAGCGCCTCGACCAGGGCAGGGACGGCATCGGAGCCGATCCTCCCCAGCGCAAGGGCGGCTGTCTCGCGCACGTCCTCGTTCTCATCCTGCAGCGCCTCGATCAGGGCAGGGACGGCATCGCGGGCGTCAGGACCGATCCTCCCCAGCGCTCCAGCGGCTCCCATACGCACGATCTCATTCTCGTCCTGTAGCGCCTCGATCAGGGTAAGGGCCGCAGCGGGGCCGATCTGTCCCAGGGCAATTACCGCCGCCTCGCGCACATGGAACACCGGATCTCCCAATGCGATCACCAGGGCAGGGATCGCTTCCACAGATGCGTCTCCCATCTCTCCAAGGTCCTTTGCTGCTCTCCAGCGGGTAGTCCAAGAGGGATGTCGCAGTGCCTCGATGAGCTCGGCGATGTCGCCTTCTGCGTGTGCAGTCGCTACGCTTGTTAATACGACTAACACCACCAGCACCCAGGCAAGCGCCGTTCTCCTCATCGGCTTTCCTCCCTCTGAGCTATACTTTTGCCAACATGAATGATAAGCTTTTTTAGTCCTGGTGTCACGAAAAGTTCTAGGGTGGGTTTTTCGAACGAAGAAAAAGCAAGAGGGCCACAGGTCGTATCTCATCGTATTCCTAAGGAGTGATAAGATGCTGCGACCTGTCACCCTTTGTCAGCTAAGTCAACCGCTGTTACCACGGTGCGACTTTGCCTGGGAGCTGCCTTCAGTCATGGTTGAGCTGGCTTTCTCCTCGGATCTTCTTAAGCGCCTCGACGGCGGCTGAGCGCACTTCTGCATCGGGATCCTGAACCGCCTCGATCAAAGCAGGGATCGCGTCCTTGGCGGCGGGGCCGATCTTCCCCAAAGCAAAGGCAGCATCCTGGCGCATGATGGCGGGCGCTGCCATGTTCTCCAGCACTTCGATCAACGGAGGAATCGCGTCCTGGAGGACGGTGTCCCAAGTGTCAGGCCCCATTGCGTCCGGACCGATCTCTGCCAGGGCCCAGGCGGCCCGCAGGCGTACACGCCAGTCCACATCCCCTCTCAGCACTTCGATCAAGCCAGGGACGGCGTCGTGGGCATCCGGGCCGATCTTCCCCAGCACAAAGGCGGATGTAAAGCGCACACCCTCACTCTCATCTCGCAGTGCTTCGGTTAAGGAAGGGATGGCGTCCCGGGCGTCAGGCCCGATCATCACAAGCGCCGCGGCGGCGTGAAAGCGCACAAGTTTGTCCTCATTCTGCAGCGCATTAGCCAGGGCAGGGACGGCGGCGGAGCCGATCCCTCCCAATGCTACTGTGACACCATAGCGTACGTACACGACCTCATCCCCCAGTGCTTCGACCAAGGCGGGGATAGCATCCTGAGCGTCGAGGCCCATCTCCCCCAGCGCCTTGGCAGCTGCAAAGCGCACGCGAAAGTTCTCATCCTGTAGTGCCTCGATAAGTCTGCCGATCTCCTGATCTTGGGCTGCGTGTGCAGCCACGACGCCTGTCGAAGCAACCAACACCATCAATACCCAACAGATCGCCCTTCTCTTCATCGGACCCCCTTTTTCCGGCTTGAAACTACAAAACCAATACTAGAAAACTAGTTAATGATGACAGTATAGCATGGCCTGTCTTGTTTGTCAACTATTTAACTCGTAATTTAGATTAGAAGGAAGATTGGATGATTATGCCAAGAGCGAGCGTAGAACCTTCTGGGTGAACCTGGATACGATCAAGTCAATCTACTTGGGACTGGATCTTCTCAAGTGCGTCGGCGGCTTTCTTGCGCACGTACGGGTCCTTGTCCTGCAATGCCTCGGTCAGGGCAGGGATAGCGTCCCGGGCGTCCGGGCCGATCTTCCCCAACGCCACGGCGGCGTGCCAGCGCATGTCGTCCACGTCATCCTGCAACGCCTTGATCAGAGCAGGGACGGCGTCGCGGGCGCCAGGACCCATCTCCCCCAGTGCCCAGGCGGCTGTCTTGCGCACGCGCCAGTTCTC
>JBHIAT010000174.1:0-6927 GCA_046758705.1 Bipolaricaulia bacterium | reverse complement strand
ACTTAGTTGAGTTCACAGTGGAACCCCCGCTATTTTGGGCAAAAATTAGGTGACAAACTTCTCCCTGGAGAACACCTCCGCGACTGGCGCGGTGCGCAGCCGGCACGTGGTGATCTACATGGGCAGGCCGGAGACCAGACGTGAGCGTATTGAAGACCGGAATGGGAAAACCGTCCCCACACCAGACGGCGACAGGAGAGATATCAGTGACGCCAGTGGCCGAGACGCCATCAAGAACAACTTCAAGAACCAGCAGAACACCACGGTGACCTCCGTCGGCGGGCCGCCGGATCCCAATAACCCGCGAAGCGGGCAGGACGGCTGGGACCATCCGGGAAATCTCGATGGACTCGAGGCGGCCATTCGTCAGGCAGGAAACGCGATCCGACGATCCGGACATCCGGACAAGGAACAGTTCATCCTGTTCGTCGGGGATCATGGCGAGGGGACGAGAGCAGATCTCAGGTCGACCACGGTGCCCGGGAACTCGAGATCGGTCGTTTCCGACGCCTTTCAACCCTTCGCGGAGGATGCCTCCGTTATCCAACACGCCCTGGTAAATCCGTACAACGTGTCCGGATTCTCGATCTTCCTCGACTACGATGGCACAGCTACGCCCATCCAGCTTGATCGGACGACGAGCGGAGATCGCATGCCGTTCTTTGCGCCCGATGACTTCCGCCTGGAGATCACGCCCCAAAACCGTGACACGCTGGTCCTGAGGACGTTCGGGGAGCAACCCTTTGACCTGGACGCGGATGACGTGCTCGGATTGATCCCAGGTGAGGGGATCAGTCTGTTCTTCCCTGTTTCCGAGGCGATCTTCATGGATCGACTGTTGGGGGGAAATCTCGAGATCGCGTTCGTCAACAACACCGCGAGCGACGTGACGATCACCGAGGTGGCTCAGACGGCTGGCGTGTGTGGCAGACAGGGGCCGGTTCCTCCCTCCGTTCCTGAAACGGGATTCCGGTTCGGCGGGGGACTTACATTAGACTTCCCCGGAGCATTCCCGCTTGCCACCGTAATCGGCGAGTTCTCCATAGACCGGAACCTGGCGGTGCGAACCAGCCTGGATGTAGGAAGCTCGAACGTTCTACTCAATGCAGGCTTGAAATCCTATCTCAGATCGACAGGGAACGTGATGCCCTACCTCGAAGGCGGGGCCGGGTTATCCATAACCATCATCCCAGGGTTCACCTTCACGCAGCCCACTGTCCACGGGGCCATCGGCATCAGCTACGACATGAACCACAGATTCCTGGGACATCCATACAGCCTGTTTGCCGAAGCCGGGGGCACGCTCTTCGGTGGGGGAGGGACCGCTCTGATGGTCACCGTGGGGGGATACTTCTCGACTTCTAGAGATCGCGGGAGATAGACTCACTCTTTCACGGCCCCACGGGTCAACCCGGAGATGATCATCCGTTGCAGGGGTAGGAAGATCAGCAGGATCACGATCGCTCCGATGATTGAGGCGGCGGCGAACGTCCCCCAGCGCCTGGTGAATGCCTGTTGCGTGAAGAAACGCAGACCTACCGCTAGCGTGTATTGATCTGTCCCCTTGAGGAGGATGCTCGCCAGGATAAACTCGGAATAGCTGGTAATGAACTGGATGATGAGGACGACGGCCAGGATGGGGCGGGCTAGGGGAAGGATAATCCAGCTGAACGCCCGGAACGGGGTCGCTCCATCAACCATCGCGGACTCCTCCAGTGAGCGAGGAATCGTATCAAAATATCCCTTCATGAACCAGGTGTTGAACCCCATGGCCCCGCCGAGGTAGACCATGATCAACCCTGGATGGCTATTGATCCCCAGCCACGGGATATGCTTCCCCAGTTCAAGCAGCAACAGAAAGATGGCGACCATCGCCAGCATCTGAGGGAACATCTGGACCAGCAGCAGTGAGAGGAGGCCAGTCCGCCGGCCACGGAAGCGGAATCTGGAGAAAGAGTACGCCCCTAAGGCACACAGGAAGACGGTCAAGATGGCCGTGACCCCTGCGACTTTGATCGTGTTCCAAAGCCAGCGCATAAACGGGTAGTCCGGATCGGTAAACAGGGCGCGGTAGTGCGCAAACGTGGCGTTCGGCGGGATGAGTCCCTGACCAATCAAGCTGTTGCTCGGATTGATCGAGGCGGAAAAGATCCAAACGGCGGGGAGGAGGGCAAAAGCGATTCCCACCCAGATCAGAAGGTGGCGCCAGAGCAGGCCGAACCGGTGATGCCGGTTATACACCTTCACTCACCTCCTCCAGGGCACGCGTGTAGCGGAAGTTGATCGCACTGATCGTGGCGATGATGATGAAGATAATGATGGAGAGAGCCGAAGCCAAGGCCCAATTGTTCCCCCGTTGGCCCTCAAACGCGATGCGATAGGTCAGGGAGATCAAGATGTCCGTGGCTCCAGCAGGGATCTCCGCGCCTGGGACCGCCGGGCGACCAGCGGTGACCAGCCAGATGATGGTGAAGTTGTTGAAGGTGAAAGCGAACGAGCCGATCAACAGGGGGGCCACCGTGATCATCAGCAGAGGCATGGTGATCTTCGAGAACCGCTGCCAGGTGCTTGCCCCATCGACCCACGCCGCCTCGTATAGCTCCTGAGGGATGCTCTGGAGCGCCCCGAGCGTGATGATCATCATGTAGGGATAAGTGAGCCAGACGTTGATGAAGATCAAAGTCACCTTGGCCCACAGGGGATCCAGGAGCCAAGGGATCTTCAGCCCGACTAAGTCTTGAAGCACCCGGTTGATGACTCCGACGTCGGCGTGGAACATCCCTCTCCAGACCAGGGCAGAGATGAACACCGGGATGGCGTAAGGGATAATGAGCAATGAGCGATAGAGAAACCGAAACCTGATCTGAGGATCGTTGAGAAGCCAGGCGAGTCCCAGGCCGAGGGCAAAGCTAAAAACGACGCTGCCAAGCGCCCAGACGATCGTCCAGATGAAGACCCGGAGGAAAGGCTGCCGATAGCGAGTGTTGGTGGCAAGCTGAGTGAAGTTCCCCAAACCGATGAACGTGCGGAAGCCGGGCTCAAGGCGAGTCCCGTCCTCAACGGTGAAATAGCCTTCCTCGGGATGGTAAACCATCCCGGTTTGGAGGTCGATCAGCTGGTCCTCCTCAGCGACGTAACGATACTGCTTGTTATAAGTGCGAAACTCGCCTGGCCTTAGATTGGCGAGGCGAACCAGTTTGTCTTCGTGCCTCAGCTCCATTTTCTCCAAAGTGCTTAGATTCTGATATAGCTCGCGAAGAGTGAGCCTGCGGTAGTCGTCAAAGCGCTCCACCGTTCCATCGGCAGACCGTTCAAATCGGGGATCGGAGAGGTCGATCGCTTGCAGGTGATCCTGTTGAGAGATGAAGGTCCTGCCGTCTTCGCTGGACAGGATGACCTTTAGATCCCCCTGGTCGTTTTGGTAAGTCCAGAAGCGGAAACTTTGAGGGTCCGGCGGCTGGAAGTAGCGGCTCTCAAACTGCTCGATCACCTGTTGTTTGGTGAGGAGATGGCCGGTGCTCAGGTTCGTGGTAGAGATATAGACGGTATAGAACAGGGGGTAGACGACCATGGCCGCCAGGAAGACCAGGCCGGGGAAGAGATAGCGAAACGGGTAAGCCTTCTGGGACAGAGACAGATAGTTGATCAGACCGACGCCGATCACCAGCGCTGCCAAGAAAGCATAATTCCCCTGAGAAAAGAGGGAGACGGCCGTCCAGATGCTGATCACATCCAGGACGCCTAATAAGACGATCTTTAAACTGCTAGAGAGAAAGCCGCGCCAAATCATGGGTGAGCGGGGCAGTCCTGGAAAGCCTGGAGGGACTGCCCCGCTCCTCCACTGACAGTCTTTACCTTATAGTCCGAGCGCTGCTCTGATTTGCTCCACCGCGTTTCGCAACGCCACTGCAGGGTCAGCCTGCTGGGTGGCGATCAGGTCCTGAGCATCGGCCCATGCACCCCAGACCGAGGCCATCTCAGGAATGTTCGGCATAGGGATTCCTACCGTAGCCTGGCCACCGAAGGCTGCGATGTCAGGATCGGAAGCGACCTCTCTAAAGGCCGGCAGGTAGGCTGGCGGCCGTGGATCTCGGTTGAAGAGCTCAAGCATCGTCTCCGTGGTGGCGACATAGTTGAGTAGGAAGTCGAACGCCAGCGTCTTATTCTGGCTGAACGCACTGACCATGAACCCTTGGACGCCGATGAACGGCCGTGGCACGCTGTGAGCCCCATTCGGGCATTGGATCGACGGAATAGCAGCGACACCATAGTTGATCCCCGCGCTCTTGGCTCCACCGAGGAGCCACGGCCCGGAGATGACCATTCCGGCCTTGCCGCCGAAGAACAGCCCGGTCATCGTGTCCCAATCGACCCCGGCGGGTAGGAGTCCTTGCTCGACCATGCTATCAAAGAGCCTGGCTCCGCGAATCGCTCCCTCGGTAGCTAAGCCAATGTCAGAAGGATCCAGTGAGCCATCAGGCCTCGTTCCGAAGATATAGCCACCACAGGCGCTGAGCACCGGGAACCAGTGATAGGGATCTGGGTTCTGGACGATGTAGCCATATATCGATTTCTCCGGGTCAGTCATGGCCCGCGCCATGTTCAGAAGGTCACTCCAGGTCTGCGGCGGCCGCGAGACGAGGTCCTTGTTGTAGATCAGTGCCACGTTCTCTGTCCCATAGGGCGTGCCGTAGAGTTTTCCACCGTAGGAGAAACCCTCCAAGGCCACAGGGTTGAACGCACTGGCCTTATCGCCCAGATCTATCGGCTCCAGCAACCCGTTTACTACCAGCTCGCCGACCCAGTCGTGAGCACCGATGAGGATGTCCGGCCCTTCGCCTGTCGGAGCCGTCGTGATGAACTGACCTCGGAGGTCAGCGAAGGCAATCTCTACGACCTCTACCACAACCCCCGTCTCTTGGGTAAAGGTTGTTCCCACATCTCGCAACACCGGTGACCGGGTATCATCGGCCCAGATGAGCAGCTTCGGCTGTGCCTGCAGCTGGGTCCCCACAAGCCCCAGGAACATGAGCATTAGCAGTCCGATCAGCATACGCTTCATCATGTTGCTTCACCCCACTTGTGTTTTTGATTTGTGCTTAAAAAGTTCTTTCGCATCTCCCACCTCCCCTCGCATAATTCGAGTCTATTCCAGTCTGGAGGTGGAAGTCAAACTGCATATTATTGTTAACGGCAGGGAATCTCGACCGGGGCAAGCTTCGCGAGCGTGCTGCTCTGCGGGTCATAGCGACTGAGCATCTCTTCTTGGGAGGGGCCCCCGGACGGTGCCAGGTAGTCATAAATCAGGGGCGCGATCCCGGGGTGTGGGTTGCCGCCGCCGCGGTCGGCTTCCTCGGACGTGATCGTGGCATAGTCTTCCAGTTGCTCGATCAGACTGGGCTGGAGGTTATACGTGACCCGAATTACAGGGAATTCCTGAAGGATCTTAGGACTGTCGAGGTACTCCTGAACGGCGTGGACGCGTGTCCAGGGAAGTTCGTAGAAGTCGGTCATCCGGTTCTTGTAGAGCGGTTGGTGCTGGTGCCAGACAAGCGCCAGTTGCAGAGGTTCCTCGGAGGGCACGATCGTGCTTCCCACCTCTGAGTGAGGTGCCGCCGTCAGCATGAGCAGAGCTCCCATGAGAAGGGCTCCCCACCTGCACGTAGATGACCGCATACACCTCTCCTCCCTGAGGGCATTTTACTATTGCCAGAGATACCGTGACAAACTTGACCAACTATCTCGACAGGTCGTTTTGACCAACGAATGCTAAACATGTTACACTGTTTTCGTTCGAAGCCGACCCGTGTCTGGTAATCTTCTTGGAGGGATCACTGAGGGAGGGAGCAGGATGAGATTGAAGAGAGTTGGGATTTGGACAGGAGTTATCTCCCTGACCTTGATTGGTTTTCTGGTCACTCCGGGATGGCCGGTGAACGCGAACGGGGGCGATCTCCGCAGCGAGAGCTTAGGGGGGCTGGAGTTGATGTCCACCCTGTATCAGGGGGGAAGCACCACCTTTGCCGCCGGGTTAGTTTACAACCAAAAGCGGCAGGTCGAACTCTCCGTTTCCGATGACTTGAGCTTCGTCCGCGCAGCCGGTTACTTCCCCAGGCGGGTCGCGATCGGAACCACCCGGTTCATTCACCGGGTGGCACGAAGGCATGGGGTGGACCCCTATTATCTGTTGGGGATGATGAAAGCCGAATCCGGTTTCTACACCCTGGCTCTGGGAAACGCTGGCGAACGCGGGATGATGCAATTCATGGATGACACCGCCCGAGAGTACAGGGTGATCAATCGCCTGATCCCCCGGCAAAGTGTGGCAGGGGCAGCTAGGCTGTTAAAGTTCCTGTTGGGCCAGGTCGGGGGGGCTTATGATCTGGCTGTCGCTGCCTACAACGCGGGATTAGCGAATGTCAACCGATATGGTGGGATCCCTCCGTTTTCGGTCACCCAACGCCACGTGAACCGGGTCAACCAGTTCGCCGCTGAATACCGGAGATCGAACAAACCAGAAAGGATCCGATCGAACAGCACCCTGGGTGTCTTAGTGAGTGTGGATCAAGCGGCGGAGGCGATGGAGATAACGCTCGCTTGGGGATATCCTCTGTGGGCTTCCATGGCGGTTGGCGTTGGCGTCAATGCAAACCTGAACTTGATCGCGCTCACACCGCCACCCCAGGCCCAGCTCGACCTGTCCGTTTTGCTTCCCCTGAGCGATTATCTGGTGTTGGGGGCGAAAGGTCGTCCACAGATTAGCGGAGATCGCCTGGATTTCAGTCGTTATCGCGTCGGCGGTTACTGGGAGTTGATCTCGCGGACGTTATGGGTAGGCGCAGAAGTAGATCAAGGTTTGAACCTGCTGCTGGGGGCTGAGTGGGCGTTGACCCGGTCGCTTTATCTGCGCGGTGGGTTTTCCGAGCC
>JBHIAT010000173.1:0-7163 GCA_046758705.1 Bipolaricaulia bacterium | reverse complement strand
GTGGTGACAGAAGTATATCTCATCTTCTAGAAACACTCAACAGGGAGACCACCTAAATAAGCCGCCTCTTTGAACCAGACCCTACATCCTACCGATCAGTTCAGAGGAAGTTCACGTTGGTATCCGACGGGGTTTTTGCTATCATGATGAAGAAGGGAGGACGAGCGGCTGTGACGTTACGGCGGGAGCCTATCTCTGGCGTAAGCACCGGATTTCTCACCACGGCGCGTACGTTATCCGATCTGGAATTCGAGAAGGTCAAGGCGTTGGTGGCGGAGCATGCGACCTCGGCGTTGGGGCGGGAGTACCTCGATCGGTTGCAACCGACTGCCGACCGGTCTCACATCGAAACGCAACTCAACCAAGTCGAAGAGCTGAAGCAGTTGTTCGACGTCGAGGTGTTCGTGATGGAGTCTGTGGAGGATCTGCACCCCATCCTTGAGCAGACCGATGAGATAGGGACGCTTGCCGCCGAGGATCTGTGGAAGATCCTCGGGACGTTGGAGAGCACCCGGAGGATGAAGGAGCGGATTCGTCACCTCGAAGGGGATTACCCCCAGCTGCGCAAGCTCGTCGGTCGGATCAAGACGTTCCCGGAGCTCGAGACAGCGTTGCGCGGGGCGATCGACGAGGAAGGACAGGTGAAGGATGATGCCTCGGCGAGGCTAAGTCGGATGACAAACGAGCGGCGCACCGTCGCAGGACGTGTCCAGAAGCGACTCCAAGGGATGCTCAGTTCGCCACGCTACGCAGATATCATCGCTGAGTCGGTGATCACACGGCGTGCCGGCCGACTGGTGATCCCGATCAAAAGCAACGCCAGAGGGGCGCTGGATTGTGTCATCCAGGACAGTTCCAACAGCGGTCGGACTCTGTATGTCGAGCCGGCGGCGGTCGTTGAGGAGAACAACCGGATCCGGGAGCTCGAAGTGGAGATCCGCAAGGAGCGGTTGCGTATCCTCAGAGAACTGACGGCGAGCGTACGGGTCGAACGGGGCGCGATCGAGGCGACCCTGGAGGCGGTCGGTTGGTTCGACTCCGTGTACGCCCGGGCGCGTTATGCGATCGCCCGGAACTGTCATAGGCCGAGGCTCAACGAGGCGGGTGATGTCCATCTGATTCAAGCCCGCCACCCGTTGCTGTATGTAGAGAAGGGTGAGGTCGAGGTCGTCCCGATCGAGATCAGCTTCGGCAGGGATCATCAGGGGATCGTCCTCACCGGTCCGAACACCGGGGGCAAGACGGTTGCCCTGAAGACGATCGGTCTGCTGACGCTCATGGTCCAGGCCGGCTTCCAGATCCCGGCCGCCACCGAGAGCCGCATCGCCATCTTCCCCAAGGTATTCAGCGATATCGGCGATGAGCAAAGCATTGAACAGAACCTGAGCACCTTCTCGTCCCACATGACCAACATCGTGGAGATCCTGTCCCAGGTGGATCGCGACTCCCTGGTCCTGGTGGACGAGATCGGGGCGGGGACGGACCCCCAGGAGGGCGTGGCGTTGGGGATGGGAATCCTCCAGCACCTGCTCCGCTCCGGGGCTCGGATCGCCGTCACCACCCACTTCAGCCCGTTGAAACGGTTTTCATACAAGCATCCGTTGCTGAAGAACGCCTCCGTCGATTTCGATCTCAACACCCTGTCTCCGACCTACCGAATCCTGGAGGGGATCCCGGGGAGCAGCAACGCGTTAATCATCGCCGAGCGACTCGGCTTAAGCGAGGGGATCATCGTGGCGGCGAAAGGTTTTCTATCGGGAGGGGAGGTCAAGTCTGAGGATATCATCCGGGATCTGCAGAATGAGCAGCGCGAACTCGAACGGCTGCACCGCGAGCTGAAGGTCGAACTGCAGGAGGCGAGGGCGGCCAGGGAGCGCTATGAGCAGGAGCTCGAGCGGATGCGGGCCGAGGAGGAGCGGGCCCTGGACGATGAGCTGAAGCACCTCAGAACGTTTCTCAAGGAGGCGCAGGCTACGATCGAGGCCGCGCTCGCCCGGATGAAGGAACAAGAAGCACACGTAGAAAACCTGGAGCGGATCCGGGAGCAGCACCGGAGACTGCGCGTGGTGGAGGAGGAGCTGGAGGCAAGACAGCGGCAGCTCAGGGAGCGACAGGAGCGGGAGACAGCGGTACTTGATCTCGGGGATCTCCAGGAGGAGGATCGGGTGTTCGTCAGGAGTGTGAAGAAGGTGGGCGTCGTCGAGCGAATCCTGGATAAGGATCGGATCGAGGTACGGATCGATGGGCTACGGATCACCACCCGGCTCTCGGATCTGCGCTGGCCGCCGCCGGAGGTGCACCGGCCTCAAGAACGTCCAGAACGCCCTGACTACAAGCTCGTCCGCAGCTCCGAGATGGTGGGCCTGGAGCTCAACGTCCGAGAGATGACCATCTCCGACGCGCTACGCGAGGTCGACCGCTACCTCGATCGGCTGCTGATCTCCGATATCCCGCAGGCCTATATCCTCCACGGAAAGGGGACCGGGACGTTGAGGCGGGCGATCCGAGATTACCTCAATACCCATCCCTACGTCAAGGGTTATGGCTCCGCCCCGCCGAACGAGGGGGGCGATGGGGTGACGGTCGTCGAGCTCGACGAGACGCCGGAGAACCTTACCCCGGAATGACGGATGGCTGCTTATCCACTGGCTCGTACGCTAAGAAATCGCGAAATTCACGGCTTATCGATACCATGATCGTTAACAGGGCCATGAACCCTCCACATATGGCATAGATCAGCGGGATATTTTGGTTCAACAAATCGGCGACCACACCAGACAGCCCCATGGCGATCGGAGAGATGCTGCCGGAGAGTGTGCCCAGAAGCCCGAAAACTCGCCCGCGAATTTCGCTGGGTATGGCGATTTGTAAAACCGTAATAAAGTTGATCGCCAGAAAGCCGTTGATCGCTCCTACCACCATCATAAGGATCAGGATCACCGTGATCGGAATATGGGCCGGGTTGACGACACCCAGTGACCCCAATGTGATCGATTCGCCGAGCAGCGCCATCATCATCAAGTGACTCCTCAATTTCCCAGGGAGTTTGATCAAACCGGCCAATAAGTATCCAATGACGGCTCCAACCCCAAATGCCGCCAACAAGAACCCATACCAATCGGTGCTGACTTTGAGGAAATCTTCGACATAAAAGGGCAATAGGACGGAGATCGGTATACTAAAAAAGTTAACAAAGGCTGCCGCTAGAAACAGGATTTTCAGACCGGTTCTTCCCCAGATATAATGGAACCCCTCTACAGTATCCTGCTTGAACTCGGCAAACTTCTCTCTCCATTGGTTGCTTTTTTCCGGAATCACCTGGGGAATATCGATGAAGGATTCGCTGAAAGCGGAAAATAGGTAGGTCAAACCATCAATGAGGAACATCACCGGCGCGCCGAGGAGGCGAAACAGCACCCCGCCGGTTCCCTGACCGATAAACATGGAGAACTGTATGGAAAATTGATTTAACGAGTTTGCGGCGGCAATTTTATCTTCAGGGACCAGGTCGGGAATGGCAGCGGCAATGGCAGGTCTGAAGAACGAACTGACCACGGCTAACGAAACCGCTACCAGGAAGAGCCAAACGATGGACATTTCCAGGGTGTCCGGAGCCAGGAACAGCAGGCCAGCAAGGGAGAGAACGGCGATTCCGCTCAAAACGTCACTGAAGATGACAATCTTACGACGGGAGTGGCGATCGGCGAAGGTTCCTCCGATCGGTCCAAGGATCACGGCCGGCAGGCTCGACGCCATCATCAACGTTCCCATTAAGGTTGCGGAGTCTGTGGCATGCTTGATCCAAAGCATCATGGCGATGGCGAACGCCTGTGAGCCCATCTGGCTAACGGATTGGCCCTGCCAAATCAGGAGGAAATGTCGGTTCATCAATTTCGACGGACGAGTCATTGTGCGCTCCTACAGGGGTCATGATAGCCGATCTGGAAGCACTAAACAAGTACGGCAGAAACCAGGGTGTTGGCCTATTCGTTCGGCATTGATGATCAGGAGTTCGTGGTGACCTACGAAACCGATCGCCTGGAAGAGTTTCAGGATCTGGTGATGGCACTGCGTGATTCAATGCCTCAAGGGCTCTATGCATTCCGGCCGATCGTTATTGGGGGAGCTGCTTGGGCACGATGACCGGCATCCGATTGTGGATCGGCTGGATCAGCTCGTTCGGCTCGGTGGTCACGATCGTGCACGTGTTGAGGGCTTGATCGTCGGGAGAGGTCCACGATTCCCACAGGCCGGCGAATCCGAACGGGAGTCTCGACTTCAGTCGGATGTACACAGGGATCTTGCCTGACTCGGCCGTTTGCCATTCGTAGAAGCCGTCGGCGAGCAGCGCCAGCACCTCTTGGGTCGGGGCGATGTTATAGCGGGGTCGGTAACCCGCCGGGATCGCGACGTCGAACTCCGCTTCAATATCGCGATCACCGCGCGTCAACGTGAATCGACCACACACGTTGGCCTCCTTATCATGGCTATCCCGATCATCCACAGTTTACCGGGGCGTGCCTGGTGGTGGCAAATCAGGCGATGTTGCAATCCGCCCTTGAAAGCTGTAAACTTGAGACACGATCAGATTAGGATAAGAGGTGAAAGCGATGTTTAGTGGGCTGGGGTTGCCGGAGCTTCTAGTCATCCTGGCGATCGTCCTGGTGATCTTCGGGGGCAAGAAGCTGCCTACCATCGGAAAGGCCCTGGGTGAGACGATCAAGGGCTTCCGACAGGGCACCCGAGAGATCCGGGCGCTGGAGGCTGAACGGGAAGAGACGGAAGAGCAAGAAGAGCAAGAAGAGCAGGAAGAGACCGGCCAGGAGCCGGAGTTAGAAGCGACGGTCGAAGTCGAAGAGGAGAAATAGGGAAAATCCGCCATTCCTTAAATAGCCTGGCCCAACCTCTCCTCAACCTTAAGCTTCTGGGATTTTATGAACTCAGGGGCAGGGGTTTTGGCTGTCCCTTCGGGCTGAATCCGTTTCACCAGGATGGAACCCCCGTTCGCCGCCACCACAAACCCATGATCCCTGACCTCCACGATCTCCCCGGGACGGCCTTGAGGCTTCTTTAACAGCTCGCAGTCATATATCTTGAGTTTCTTTCCCCTGAAGCGAGTGGTGGCTCCGGGCTGGGGATTGGTCCCCCTGATCAGATCATAGACCTGTTTCACCGGTTGAGACCAGTCTATGAGGGCATCCTTCTCTCGACACAAGCCTTCATAGGTGGCTTGGGATTCATCCTGGGGGATTTTGGGGGCATTCTCCTGCTTGATGAGGTCAATGGCTTCCATCATAGCCTCCACCCCCAACGGGAAGAGCTTGTTGTAGTAAAGGGAGCCTACGGTATCATCAGGGGATATCTCCACCTCGTTCTGAAGGAGGATAGGTCCGGTATCTAGTCCCTCATCAGGCCAGAAGATGGTGAGCCCGGTCTTGGTCTCTCCCTGGATCACTGACCAGTTTATAGAGCTTCCACCCCTGTGTTTGGGGAGGAGAGAGGGATGGTATTGGATGGTCCTCAGCCTGGGGCAGTCCAGGATCCTCTTGGGCACGATATCGGTTACAAAAGCCATGACACCGAGGTCAGGTTCAAACTTGTTGAACTCCTCATAGACCTCAGGGTCTCGCATCCTGCTCGGCTGGCGCACCGGTATCCCCATCTTGTGAGCGGTCTCCTTTAAAGGATTGGATCTTCCGGGCGCATCGGGAGGGGTATAAACGGCGACCACCTCCTCCCCGCGGTTCACCAGTTCCTGAAGGACGCTCTCCCCAAAGGCTGCCTGACCTATAAGGACGATCCTCATCTCCTCCCTCCTCAGCTTGTAGTGGATGGTGAAAAAGACCTATCCTTGGGAACTAGGTCCATGCTGTATCAGTACCTGCTTCAGATGGTTGTCAAAGAAGTAGACGACCCCGTCATGGTTCAGGTGGTCGGTGTTGTAAAAAAGCTTCAGGTCGTTGTCGACCAGAGAAAAATCGTAGAATGGCACACCCTCTCTGGCCAACACCTCCCCGATCTGCGCATCGAACTGCGCCTCGTTGGGCAGCTTTTCATAGAATCGTGTCGGTATGGGGGGTTTGATCACAATGAGCCTGATACCCCGTGATTTGAGCATCTCGATCATCTCTTCGAACTCGGACAGATATTTTTTAAATAATGCCTCATCGATGTCAGTCGGGTACAGATAATCGATCCGTTGGTTCTCCCGTCTCGTGCTGGGCCGGTATGTCCTATGAAATCGTCGGCTTTCGTCCTCTGAGATATCCTCGCTGAACCGATCCGCATTGTTGATCTTTGAAAAACCCAGGATATAATCGGCCGCAATGCTCAAGTCGATCCCCTGGTGAAAACCGTAGGACAGCAGCAGTCTGGCCAGCGTCAGATCGAAGGGGGCCCGCAGGAACAGCCGACTGTCCTTGAGCCGGTCCTCGTTCCAGTCCCGGTAATAAAAGCAGAACGAGTCCAAGAACAAGATGACATTCCTGGTGTCGTGTTCCGTTAGAAAATAATCTAGAATGAGGCGCATCGGCACCACCCCACCCCCGGCGATGGACAGGTTGATGATCCGGGTTCCGGTCATCTCCTCAAGCCAATCGTTCATGTCCTCAAAATCAAACGGCAGGGCATGAGACGCGCCCAGGATCACATAGTCATAGGTTGAAGCGGCGGCAGTCTTTACGTTATGGAACCTGTTTCTTTTGGCATAGTTGTAGACCAGCATCTCTGAAACGGCATACACGGCGATGTAAAGGATCACACCGACTGTCACAAAGATTGCGGTCCGTTTGAAGAAGGCTTTCATCGTGCTAAAACTGCATGTAGATAAACTGAGCCAATCCCCACTTCCCCAGGATGATCAGAGCGAATATCAACGCATAGTAGGCTGCCCAGCGCACCACCACCGGCTTGGGGCGCAGCCGCTCCCAGATCGATCTTCGCTCATCCACCCATTCCACCAGCATCAAAAGAACGATCAATCCCATAGCGAGGTAAAGGCCGGTTTCGGCAGCTCTGAAGTAAACCCTCACCAGGGTACTAATTCGCTCTGAGCATGTCCGGATAGGAGTCCGTAGAGAGACCCCGCCCACCAGATCGCAAAACAGCATAAGCCCTCAGCGATCAGCTCTCAGCTTTCAGCTAAACGTCAACAGCAAATGCAT
>JBHIAT010000172.1:0-7177 GCA_046758705.1 Bipolaricaulia bacterium | reverse complement strand
GACGCCGGTAGCACCCTATGCTGCGACCAGTTCATGACTTTTCTCAGGTACTGATAATCTTTCTCTTTCGGCTCTTAAAGGTCTGTCGAGGCAGTGCCAGCATCTTCAGGTGCCTGGCTTCCTCTTGCTGGCGTTTGAGGGTTGCTTTATTCCTTATTCTTTCTCTTCCTCTTTTTTCTCGCTCTTGTCCTGGCGGAGCTGGCGCACCTGCTCCACATCGTAGTTGAGCAGTTCGGCGATCCGTTCGTCACTTATCTCTGGCATCTGCTTGGACATCTCGATCAACATCTCGGGGGTGACCTGCTCATCGAGCCAGCGTTCGAGCGCGGTCTTGCGGATCCGCCAACGGTCACCGATCTTCTCGCCGGGGATCTCCCCCCGCTCGAGCATCTTGTAGATCGTATCGACCGAAAACCCCAGGTAACGCGCCACCTGCCACGGCTTCAAGTACGCTTCAATCTCGGCCATCGCGATCGCCTCTGGATCTCTGATTTGCTCAGGTGCAGTTCGGTTTGTTATTCTAAGGGGTGATCCTGATGAAAGTCAAACAGCTTGATCGCCATCTGGTCAACAAGATCGCCGCCGGCGAGGTGATCGAACGACCCGCCTCGGTCGTCAAGGAGTTGGTCGAGAACTCCATCGACGCCGGGGCCCAGGCGATTGATCTCCACGTCGAGACGGGAGGCAAGTCGCTCGTCCGCGTCTCCGACGACGGTGAGGGGATGGTCCGTGACGACCTGACCCTGGCGATCGAGCGCCACACCACCAGCAAGATCAGCGACGAGGCAGATCTGGAACGGATCCACACCCTCGGTTTCCGAGGAGAGGCGCTGGCGAGCATCGTCGAGATCTCCAAGACGCGGATCATCTCCAAGAGCGATGAGGATCTGGAGGCCACCGAGCTGACCGTAAACGGCGGGGAGGTCGCTTCGATGCGACCGGCAGCGCGAGGCCGGGGGACGACCGTCGAGGTCAACAAACTCTTCTTTAACACCCCCGCCCGGCGTAAGTACCTCCGGACGGACCAGACAGAGTTCTATCACATCAGCCGGATAGTCAAACGGTTCATCCTCTCCCATCCTGAGATCCACTTCCGGCTGTTCCATGACTCCAGGAGATTGATCGACTCCCCGACCGGCACGGACCTCCGGGAGAAGATCGCCGATCTCTACGACGCCGAGACGGCCCGGTCGCTGATCGAGGTTGGCTCTGGGGGTCGTGCCTTGCGAGTCCACGGGTCCGCCAGCCCACCCTCACTCACCCGCGCCAACCGCAACGATCAGTTTACCTTCGTCAACGGACGGTTCGTGAAGGACGGTTCGATCGACTACGCGATCACGAAGGCTTATGAGGGGACCATCCCCAAGAACCGCTACCCGATCGCGTTCATCTTCATCGAGATCGACCCCCAAATGGTCGATGTGAACGTCCATCCCAAGAAGGAAGCCGTCCGGTTCTCGAACCACAACCTGGTGACCCGGGAGGTGAAACGGGCGATCTCCGATGCGTTGGCCTCTCAGCACATCTTCCCCCAGGGTGAGGTGGAAGCGGTACCGAGAAGCCGAATGTCTCGACGCCGTCCCGAACCCTTTGCCGGTATCGGTGTCGCAGGGCGAAGGGAGCTCGATCTGCGCACTGAACTCCTGAAGACCAGGATCAGAGGAGATGAGTCGAGGCCGCCGGCCGCAGAGGCAGAGGCAGAGACACCCGAAGCGGCCGAAGAACCGGTGAAAGACTACCGGATCGTCGGCCAGATCCACGACTCCTATATCGTCGTTCAGACGGAACAGGGTTTTGAGATTGTCGATCAGCACGTTGCCCATGAGCGAGTCCTCTATGAGCGGTTCCTGAAGCAACTCAGTGACGAACAGGTGAAACGCCAGCGACTGTTGATCCCGACCACCATCGAGCTGCCCCCGGACAAGGCGGCGATCCTCGAAGAACACCTGGACTTCTTGGAGGAGCGACTTGGGATCGGGATCGAGGGGTTCGGCGGCGGGACGTTCATCCTGCGGGACTACCCCCAGGTGCTGTCGGAGGATCTGAACAAGCGGGGAGTTCAGGACGCGATTGAGGCGGTTCTCGAGGCGATCGAGGCCGAAGGTGAGGCCGACCCCAAGACGTTGATGAACGAGATCGCCACCGCGATGGCCTGTCGGGCGGCGATCAAGATCCACACCCACCTCTCCATCGAGGAGATGGAGCACCTGGTCGGGGAGCTGCGCCGGGCCGAGCACCCGACCACCTGCCCTCACGGCCGCCCGATCGTCATCGAATACCCACTGGACGAGCTAGAGCGCAAACTCAAGCGGCGCTAAGCGAATCACGGATCAGAGAATAAAGATTCCGGCCACCAACAGCGATCCCACGATCATGCCGATCAGGCCCATGCCGGAGACGATATCGGCCCGATCCGTCCCCTCCCACACGGTGTTGCCAACAACAATACCGATGGCACCTAACACCAGCAGGCTGATGCCGATAGCACCCAACACCAGCAGAACGAAGTCGCTCAAGATCTTGCCTCCCGAACATTTATAATACAGTTTGCCCAAGCTGGGAACAAGCCCGTCGATCGGTGCTCATCCATGATTCTGGTCATTGCATTCCCTTCCCTTGCTCCTTATAATTCTAATTGTAAAGCCGTATACATCAAGGAAGGGGGACTCCTCATGAAGGCGTTAGTACTGGAAGCGGAGCGAAAGCCCCGGCAGGGATATCAGCTGAGCGAGTTCGAGAAGCAGACGGGCAAGGCGGTCGAGGGGAGCCAGGTGTGGAAGAACCCAAGGCTCGTCCTCAAAGACGTGAATGAGCCCAAGCTCGGTCCCCGCGACTTGCGGCTCCGGGTGCGGGCCGTCGGCATCTGCGGCTCGGACGTTCACTTCTACGAGACCGACGACGAAGGCTACATGTTCTACCCGGGGCTCACCAAGTTCCCGGTGACCATCGGTCACGAATTCGCCGGCGAGGTCGTCGAGGTCGGAGATGAGGCAACCGATTTTGCCGTGGGGGACCGGGTGACGGTCGAGGAGATGGTGTGGTGCGGCACCTGTCGACCGTGTCGTGACGGATTTCCAAACCACTGTGTCAACCTGGAGGAGATCGGTTTCACTATCGATGGGGCCGATGCCGAGTTCATCGTGGTTCCGGCCAAGTTGTGCTGGAAGGTTGATGCGATCTTCGAGCGCTACAGCGATGAGGAGACAGCCTGGGAGGTGGCGGCGACCTGCGAACCGACCTCGGTTGCCTACAACACGATCTTCGAGCGGGCCGAGGGGTTCCGCCCTGGTGCCTACGTCGTCGTCTACGGTGCCGGTCCGATCGGGTTGGCAGCGATCGGCTTGGCTCGGGCCGCGGGCGCATCGCGGGTGATCGCCTTCGAGATCGCCGAACGGCGCCGACAGCTTGCTCAGGCGGTGGGCGCCGACGAGGTCTACGATCCCAGGGACGTCCGGCCCCACGAAGTCATCCTGGAGCACACCCACGGAGAGGGCGCCGATATGCACATCGAGGCCGCTGGCGCGCCGGAGAAGACGATCCCGGAGATGGAGAAGTCGCTGGCGATCAACGGGAAGATCGCCGTCGTCGGCCGGGCCGCCCGGCGTGTCCCGATGTTCCTGGAAATCTTGCAGATCCGCCGGGGTCAGATCTATGGCGCTCAGGGCCATTCAGGCCACGGGATCTTCCCGTCGGTCATCCGGATGATCGGCGCCGGGCTGCTCCATAACGAAAAATTCATTACCACCCGCTATCCGCTCGATCAGGGGATCGAGGCGGTCGAGAAGTTGAGCGCGGCGCGGGATGAGGGCAAGATCATGCTCAAACCTTAACCTATCTAAAACCGAGGGCCCCGGCCTTGAAGTTCGTCATCGAGCCGTAAGCTCTATAAACTTAAAACCCAAGTAAGGAGGAAACACAGATGGCCAATTGGAAACTCCCACCGGAAGGTGGGCATATGGACAAGGCCGATGGCATCTACCTTCAGAACATGACGATGAAACAGATCGAAGCGCGGCTCAAGCAGAACGATCTGATCATCATTCCACTCGGGGCGACCGAGAACCACGGCCCCAACGCCGCAATCGGAGAGGATATCTTCCTGGTGACACGGATGGCGGAGCTGGTGGCTCAGGAGACCGGCTGCACCGTCTCTCAACCTCTGTGGTTCGGCTCACATCCCTATCACCACATGGGGATGCCCGGCACGGTCCCGATCCCGGAGGAAGCGTTCATTGGATTCATCAAGGCGATGATGGCCGGTTTCTGGAACACCGGCTTCCGGAAACAGATCCTGCTGAACGGCCACGGCCAGGAGTATGTCATCCCGACGGCCATCCATCAGTTCGCCAAGGAGTATCAGGTCCCCGGCGTGTTCGTCAACCTCAACTGGTACCATGCGATCCCGGAGCACTTCAAGACGAAAGCGGAAGGAGGACCCTACGAGACGAACTTCGTCCACGCCGATGAGGTGGAGACCTCATGGAGCCTGGCGCTGTTTCCGGAGCTGATGGACCAGGACGCGGCCATCGACACCGAACCCTACAGCCTGCTCCAGAACGATGGAGATCATATCGACAAAGCAGGAAATCTGCTTCACAAGCCGGTCACCTGGTACGGCCAGGTCGGCTGCCGGCCGATCGAGCTCGCGGCGACCCCGGAGGGCGTGGTGGGCAAGGCAACGCTCGCCGACGCTGAAAAGGCAATCCCGGGCGTAGAGGCGTTGCTCGACTACATGGTCAAGCTCCACAATGACATCATGGCCAGCTTCCCGGCGGGGGAACTGCCCCCGATCGACGAGGTCAGCGAGCGGACCGAGGAGGAGCTGCGCGAGGTCATCAAGGGTCCGATGAACGGGGGCAAGAGCATCTACACGTTGAGGGGGCTCAAGTTCTAAATCAATCAAATGAAGATCAGTGCGACCATCTCGCTGCAGCGGACGAAGTTCGAAGCGGTCGCCCCAGTGAAGGACCTCGAAGCAGAGCTGGCGCGGGTAGCGGGATGGGGGTACGACGGTGTCGACCTCGCCATCCGCGAACCCAGTTCGGTCGACCCGACGGAGATCGCTCAGTTGGTCGGGAAGTACGGGCTGACCGTCCCAGCGATCGGCACCGGCCAAGCCTACGTCGAGGAGGGGCTGTCGTGGACCGATCCCGACGAGGGCGTCCGGCAGCGGGCGATTGCCAGGATCCAAGAGCATGTCGCGTTCGCCAAGGAGCTGGACGCCCTGGTCATCATCGGCCTGATCCGGGGCGAGGCCGGAGAATCCGAGTTGCTCGCCGACGCGCTCAGCACCTGCGAGGCAACCGCCCGGGATCATGGGATCCGGCTCGTCATCGAACCGATCAACCGCTACGAGACGACGTTGATCAACGACGTAGAGGAGGCACTGAAGTTGATCGAGGCGGTCGATAGCGAAGCGATCGGCGTCCTGTTCGACACGTTCCACGCGAACATCGAGGAACCCTCCATGGTGGGGAGTGTTCGCAAGACCGGGGGGCGGTTGTGGCATGTCCACCTGGCCGACAGCAACCGCTGGCCACCCGGATATGGCCACCTCGACTTCGCCGAGGTCATCGGGGCGCTCCAGGAGATCGGTTACACCGATTTCCTGTCGATCGAGGCGTTGCCCAAACCGGACCCAGCCACCGGCCTTGCACACGCTGCCAAGTATCTGAATCGGTTGTTGAAGAAGATAGAAGGGGAAGATTAAGCATCCGATGATCCCGAACCCGGAGGAGTTCTTCGACTTGAGCCGGACCGACTGGGTGGAGATCTACGACGGCGTTGAGTATCTTTGGGAGGCTCTGAGCCGGATTCCCGACTTCATCGCGGAGCGGCTCGTCCCGGGGATCGCCGGGGAGGTCAGGGATGGCGCTTACGTGGCCGATGACGTCTACATCGGCGACGGGACGGTGGTGGAGCCCGGGGCCTACATCGGAGGGCCAACGATCATCGGCCGGGACTGCCAGATCCGCCATGGCGCCTACATCCGGGGGAACGCCATCGTCGGGAACCGGGCGGTGGTGGGGCACGGCAGCGAATTGAAGAACGTCCTGCTTCACGACGAGGCGAATGTCCCCCACCTAGCCTACGTCGGCGACAGCATTCTGGGGTGGCGGGCACATCTGGGCGCTGGGGTGGTGATCTCGAACCTCAAGGTGACGCACACGCCGGTGATCGTCCATATCGACGGCCAACGCTACCCGACCGGGTTGCGGAAGTTCGGCTGCATCATGGGGGATGAGGTGGAGATCGGCTGTAACTCGGTGGTCAACCCGGGGACACTGTTGGGGAAGCGCACGCTGAGCACGGCGAACACCTCTCTTTACGGATACTATCCGCCCAATTCGTTCGTCAAACTCCATCAGAAGATCACCGTCGTGGAACGTCGATGATATTCCCAGGGGGCTGAGGCTCAGCGGCTATCAGGCACGTCTAAAGGGCTGCGCACCGCCAGCCCTCCGCGGTTGAGGACGTGGGTATAGACCATCGTTGTTTTCACGTCTTTGTGTCCGAGCAGTTCCTGCACGGTGCGAATGTCGTAACCATCCTCCAGCAGATGTGTGGCAAAGCTGTGGCGGAAGGTGTGGCAGGTCACGCGCTTGTTGATCCCGGCCCGTTGGGCGGCTTGCTTGACGGCTTTCTGCAAGCTGCTCTCATGTACATGATGGCGACGTACAATACCCGTACGCGGGTCTTTTGATAATTTGGTGGCGGGAAAAACATATTGCCAAATCCATTCGCGGTTGGCGTTTGGATACTTGCGTTCCAGAGCGAAGGGCAGATAGACACCTCCGTATCCCTTGGCCAGGTCGTCATCGTGTACCCGTTTCACATGTCGCAAGTGTTCCTGCAGAGGTGGAATGAGTACATTAGGAAGTATTGTTACCCGATCTCTCATCCCTTTGCTATCCCGCACAGTAATGTAATGTTGGGCAAAGTCAATGTCCTTCACGCGAAGCCGCTCTTTTCTGAGCACGTCGCGATATAAGAATAACAAGGCGCTGAGGGCCTGGTTTTGCGTTGACGCCGCGACCTGTTGATCCACGGCTAAATAGGTGAGAAACGCCTCGATTTCTGAGGCCCCCATCTCTCGCGGATGTCGTTTGTTGTGAAACAGAATGTAGATAGTCTTTACGCAAATGACAAAAGGGGTAGTGGGGTCCATCCGGCGAGG
>JBHIAT010000171.1:0-7213 GCA_046758705.1 Bipolaricaulia bacterium | reverse complement strand
CAAGTTCCGCCTGTGAAACGAGAAGCCCCGTACTTTAGTGCGGGGAGCGTCACTTTACATTGCTCTTTGTATTGGTGTTGTAGCCCAGCGCAAAAAGAAATACAAGTGGCACGATTGGATTCAGACCCCTGTCGTGGTTTTAAACCTCTTCCTCATCTTCTTTATCATGATCTCCTCATTTCGGGAGGAGAGTATTGCTGGCACACTACTCCAGCGACCGGATGACCCTCATTTTTACATTCCTGGAATTCATGCCATCTTAGGCACGTTGGCCGAAGGCCTAGCGATTTATTGCCTGTTGGCGGGTCACAAAATTTTACCACGCAAGATAGGGACGCTACGCTACTTTATGTGGGCGACGTTTGTGCTGTGGACCCTGGCTTTTGCCGTTGGCATGGGGACGTACTATCGTTGGTATGTGGTTGAGGCCCAAGCAGTAACGGAATTCCCTGAAATCATTGAAGAATTCGCGGATACTGAAGAACCTTTGGAACCAGGCGTGCCACCGCCCCGACGCATATTACTGCAAAACTTTTCCTTTGCACCCGAGGCATTGACGGTCGTGGAAGGCCGTTATATGGCTTAACCAGGATGGCGCACCTCACAACGTGACCTTTGATGATGGCAGCGTGGCCAGCGAGAATTTCTTCCAAGGCGAGACATTTGAGTTGACTTTTGACACACCTGGCACCTTCCGTATCTACTGCTCATTGCATGGCAATCCCGGTGGTACCGGTATGTCCACTGTCGTCACAGTGGTTGAACGGACGGAAGAGAACATCGCTGAAGTGGCGGAGGAGATTGCGGCCCAGCCAGAGCCAGTCCCCATACCACCTACACCCGCCCCCGTTGTGCCCCCCGCCCCCATTGCCCTTATTGAGCCGCCGGCGGAGGCTGCCGATAGAGCCTCAGTCGCCGGTATCTTGAGCTTCCGTGATCATGTAGGCGTCAGTGATTCGGTGGTGTTATCTATGGGTGGCGTGTCACCGGCCGAGGAGGGGATGGAATTGCATGCCTGGCTAACCAGTCGTGACGGTCAAGTCTTGGACATTGGCGTGGTGGAACCGGATGTGAGCGGTAAGATTTTTTATGTGTATAGAGACCCGACGCGGCAAAATTTAATGGCGAGTTTTGATGGGGTGCAAATAAGCACAGAAGCGCAAGGTGCCAATGTAGTCACGCCGGGCAAGGTGCTTTACAGTGGCCGCCAGTCACCTGCTGCTTACAGCGAAATCCGCAATATCATTGTGAGTGCGGTGGATACGCCGGACGGCCGTGGTTATGGCATAGGCGCACGCTTGCAGACGGAGGAGTTGATTCGCCATACGTCGTTTGTGCAACTGTCATTTGAACTGGGCAATCTGGGTGATGCCCAGCGTCACGCAGAGCACATTATCAATATCCTTGAAGGGGAAACAGGAGAGTTTTATGGTGACCATGATGGGGTGCACGATGTTCAAAATCCGGGAAATGGGTTTGGCCTGATTCCTTATATCGAGCGTATGGCGGAAACGGCCGCTAATGCCGGTAATGCTGATGACGCAACGAGAGCCATTCAGACCCACGCCATTCATGTGGAAATTGCAACCGAGAATGCCCTAGAAACGGCCAAAGCTATCAGGGAGGCAGCTTTTGCCATCCTTGATACCAACAGTGTAGGCGATATTGGTGATGAGGTTAAAACCCTACAAAGATTAGGTCAACGGCTGTTGCTGGGTGAAGACGAGGATGGTAATGGCATTTTAGCCTTGATTGAGGGTGGTGTCTTCATCGCCTACCAGCACGCCCAATACATGGGCGCGATAGGCATTTGACTGGTGATGCGGGGGCTGTAGTAAACCCCGTGCCGATTGTAGACTTGGAAGTGTCTACGCAGGCAGCTGCCGGTGAGATTGTCATTGAGATGTTTGACTTTGACTATACATTGGAGTCGCTCACTATCCCGGCAGGCACGAAAGTGCGCTTTGTCAACACCGGTCAGGTCCTGCATTCAGCTACGGCCGATGATGGCAGTTTCGATACCGGTCTCCTTGGCAATGGCGGTGAAGCTACGGTGACATTTGATGAGGTTGGCTTCTTCCCCTATTATTGTCAATTGCATGGCACGCCAGGGGGGGGAGGTATGTCGGCAAGCATTACGGCCATAGACCCAGATGCTGAACCGCCGGAGTCAGCGGAGGAACCATAGCTGAAGGTGGGAGATGTGGTGCTTCAGCGATCTGACCGGCTCCGGCATGGTGATCTCCTACTATAACGGCTCGCCGCGCTCGTTCAGTCGGATGCGACCCAGCTGCAGCACTGAGATCGAAGTCACCGGCGTGAACAACTGCACCCGCTCTTCATCGATCCCCTGAATGGGTAGTAGGCGAGCTCATCCGCCCGCTGGAGCAGGATCAGCTTGTCCGGCTCGATCAGGTTGATCATCTCCGATTTGTATGCCCGGGCGGCGTCCCCGTCGATGTAGCCATCGCTGTCGATCAGGCAGGGTCGCCTGGCTGCAGAGACCATGCGTTCGATGCCGGTCAGCACTTGCAGAAAATTCCCCCGGGGTGAGACATCCCCGACGAAGTAACCGTCTTCCATCTGTCCGGTCGCATAACTGCCACGAGAGATGAGTGTCGGCGGCCCGATGGTGCTTTGGCCGACATCGGCATCGATCACCTCACCGTCGACCCGAGTCTCAAGCTCCCGGATCAGCGTCGTCTTGCCGACATCAACCCCGCCGAGAACTAGGACCTTATCGTCGGCGTCGATCTCGGCGGCCAGCTCATCGATGGCAGACATCGCTCCGCCGGCGGTCCGGTCCCATTCGACTCTTATTAGACTTCCCCGCGGATGATCTCTTTGATGCGCATTAATGAGGCGTGGGTGGAGCGCTCCATCTCATCCAGCGCCATCTCGATCTGCTTGATGTTGGCCTGCAGTTGGGGGATAAAGATGTGTTCCAACGCGTTGACCCGTCTGCGTGTCCGCTCGATCTCGCCTGCCAGGAGCTCCAAAGATTTCTCGATGCTGGCGAGTCTGATCAGGTCGGGGAGCACCTCGTCAAGGATCGACAGCGCACGGTCGAGTTCGGCTGAGGTGGAGGCGAATCCGTAGCTGTGAATATCACGACCGTTGTGGAGGTTAAAGTGCGGGACCCGGACGTTCATGACCATGTCAGCCTCCACCGTGAGGCGTCCATCTTCCCCCGCTCCGGTCATCAACGACTCCTCCATAAACTCCCGGGACATTTCCGCTCGAGCGACCAAGAAGCTTTGGAAGCCGCGAATCAACCGTTCCTCGACCTGCTCCCGCACTCCCCGGGTTTCCTCAACCAGCTCTAGGAAGCGGCGCATCAGCTCGTCGCGCTTGTCCTTGAGCAGCTTGTGTCCCCGCACCGCCATCCGCAGCCGTTTGCGCTGCTTCAACAGCTCCATGCGGGTGGCGTTGACGCGCGCCTCAGCCACCGTTCATCCCTCCATCCTCCTCCATCTATTCGCTCCTGGGAACAACGGGCGCTTCTACCGCCGTCTCAGCCTCGGCCTCCTCGACCGGCAGGTACTTGTCGATCATCTCGTCCCGGATCCGTTTCAACTCGCCCCTGGGAAGCATCGCCAGCAGTTCCCAGCCGATGTTCAACGTCTCCTCGATCGATCGGTCTTCGTACTCACCCTGCTGGACAAACTGCTCCTCAAACGCATCGGCGAACTTAAGGTAGATGCGATCGAGTGGCGACAGCGCTGCCGCTCCGAGGATCACGGCCATCTCCCGGACATCGATGCCCCGGGCGTAGGCGGCATAGAGCTGGTTCAGCACGCCGGCGTGATCCTCCCGTGTTTTTCCTTCACCGATCCCCTTGTCCTTCAACCGGGACAGGCAGGGGAGGGCGTCGAACGGCGGGTAGATCCCCTTATTATGGATCTCCCGCGACAGGAACAGCTGTCCCTCGGTGATGTAGCCGGTGAGGTCCGGGATTGGATGGGTCTTATCGTCCTGAGGCATGGTGAGGATCGGCATCAGGGTGATCGAGCCCGGCTTCCCCTTGATCCGTCCAGCCCGCTCGTAGATGGTGGCCAGGTCGGTGTACATATACCCCGGATAGCCCCGTCGACCGGGCACCTCCTTGCGGGCTGCCGAGACCTCCCGCAGCGCCTCAGCGTAGTTGGTTATGTCACTGAGGATGACCAGGACATGCATCCCTTGTTCGAAGGCGAGATACTCGGCTGCGGTCAGCACCAGCCGTGGGGTCGCGATCCGCTCGATCACCGGCTCGTCAGCGAGGTTGACGAACATCACCGCCCGCTCGATCGCGCCGGTGTTGCGCAGATCCGAGATGAAGAAGTCGGCCTCTTCGAAGGTGATCCCCATCGCGCCGAAGACGACGGCAAACTCCTCCTCCTTACCGAGCACCCGGGCCTGACGGGCGATCTGGGCGGCGATCTGGGCGTGTGGGAGCCCGGCGCCGGAGAAGATCGGCAGCTTCTGGCCGCGCACCAGGGTGTTCAATCCGTCGATCACCGAGATCCCGGTCTGGATGAACTCATTGGGGTAATTCCGGGAGTAGGGATTGATCGGCTCTCCAGCCACGCTGCGCTTCGCCTCCGGGATGATCTCCGGTCCCCCATCCTTGGGCCGACCGGAGCCGTCGAAGATCCGTCCGAGCATGTCGGGTGAGACACCGATCTCCAGCACCCGGCCGAGGAACCGGACCCGGCTCCCTTCCAGGTTCAGTCCGGCCGTCCCCTCGAACAGCTGAACGACCGCCCGATCTCGATCGATCTCCAGCACCCGGCCGCGTCGGGTCTCGCCGCTGGACAGCTCGATCTCCACCAGCTCCTCGAAGGTGACGTCGGAGACGTCCTCAACTATCATGATCGGGCCGGCGACCTCAGCGACGGTCATATATTCCTTTTGCACGTTGACCTCTCCCTCCTTCTCCCTTAACTATACCTATATAACTTACACTATGACAGCGCCTCGAACGCCGTCTCCAGCGCTGACTCGATCTCTTCGAACTGCTTCAGCTTGTCCTCGGGGATGAACTTAGCCCGGGCGATCCGCTCACGCACCGGCAGCTCGATGATCCGCTCGATGGGGACGTTCCGTTCGAGCGCCGCCTCACCGAGGCGGTGGAACCGGATGATGATCTGCATCATTCGGAGCTGTTTATCGAGAGAGGTGTAGGTATCAACCTCATCGAAAGCGTTCTGCATCAGGAAATCCTCCCGGATTGACCGAGCCACCTCGAGCGTCAACCGGTCTTCCGCAGACAACGCCTCGATCCCCACCAACCGCACGATCTCCTCCAGCTCCGCCTCGACCTGAAGCAGTCGCCTACACTCGTCGCGGAGTCCTCCCCACGCCTGACCGACCTCGGCGGTGAGGTAGGGATCGAGCTGATCGGTGTACTGAGAGTAGCTAGTCAGCCAGTTGATCGCCGGGAAGTGACGGCGGTTGGCAAGCTGATCGTCAAGACCCCAGAAGACCTTGACCAACCGCAGGGTGTTCTGGGTCACCGGCTCGGACAGGTCTCCACCGGGTGGTGAGACAGCGCCGATGGCGCTTAAGCTCGCTTGCCTTTCCGGTTTGCCCAGGCAGACGACCCGCCCGGCCCGGGCGTAGAAGTCGGCGATGCGAGAGCCCAGATAGGCGGGATAGCCTTCCTCTCCGGGCATCTCCTCCAATCTTCCTGAGATCTCACGCATCGCCTCCGCCCACCGGGAGGTGGAGTCGGCCATCAGCGCCACATCATAACCCATATCGCGAAAGTACTCGGCGATGGTGATCCCGGTGTAGACCGACGCTTCGCGGGCGGCGACCGGCATGTTTGAGGTGTTGGCGATCAAAACGGTGCGCCTCATCAGCGGATCGCCGGAACGGGGATCCACAAGCTCGGGAAACTCCATCAACACGTCGGTCATCTCGTTGCCGCGCTCACCACAGCCGACGAACAGGATGATGTCGGCGTCGGCCCAGCTGGATAGCTGGTGCTGGATCACCGTCTTCCCCGAACCAAACGGACCTGGAACACAGGCGGTGCCACCCTTGGAAACCGGAAACAGCGCGTCGATGACCCGTTGCCCGGTGACCAGCGGCTTGTGGGTCGGCAGCTTCTCCTGGTAGGGCCGGGCGCGACGTACCGGCCAACGCTGCATCAATGTCAGTTCCCGCTGATCGTCCCCGTCCTTCAGGATGCAGACCGTCTCGGTGACGGTGAAGTCGCCCGACTCGATCGCCTCGACGGTTCCCGAGGCCCCGGGCGGGACCATGATGTGGTGCTCTACCAGGCTGGTCTCCTGGACGGTCCCGATCACGTCACCGGGGCCGACCCCCTCACCCGGCTCGACCGCTGGGGTGAACGCCCATCTTCGCTCACGATCCAGCGCCGGAACCTCGGCACCGCGGTGGATAAAGAACGTACCCGAGTGCGCCTCGATGAGCTCCAGCGGACGCTGAACCCCGTCGTAGATGGACTCGATCAGACCGGGACCCAGCTCAACGCTGAGCGGCGCATCGGTTGACATCACCGGATCCCCGGGACCGAGCCCGGCCGTCTCCTCATAGACCTGGATCGAGGCTAGCGCCCTGTCCAGCTCGATGACCTCACCCACCAAACGCTCTTCACCAACGCGCACGACGTCGTACATCTTCACGCCGGCCAGCCCCTCGGCGACGACGAGCGGGCCGGCAACCTTGACAATTCTGCCGCCATTGCTCTGTCCCTGTACTTGATCTTGGTCTGTCATGATTCACCCACCGTTCTATCCGATTCTCTGCTGAGAATATCGATCCCCACCGCCTTCTCGACGAGCCGGCGCACACGCTCCCGGGCGTACCCTCGGCTCCCCCGATGATCGGGGATCATGACCACCGCCGGCGTCGGTCGCTCCTGGAACCGGTCGAGCGTCGGGCCGATCTGCTCAGCCAATGCCTCGGCAATGAGGATGATCTGACACCCTCGATTCGCCAGATCCTCCACGGCCTGTTCCGCTTGCTCCGGGGTGGCGACATCGACCACGGTGACGCCGAGCGCCTTGAACCCTAGGTTAACATCCTTGCTGCCTACCACCGCGATCTCATCCATAGAATTCAGCCAAGGGGACCGTCCTCCTTCAGGGGGACGGAGGAATTGACTGCAAGCCCTTAGGCTTGTATTTCACCTCCCCTCGGCATGAACTGTGAACTCACCCAGGCCAGATGTCTTGTGACACGGCGCTTGCCTTGCTCGTCG
>JBHIAT010000170.1:0-7261 GCA_046758705.1 Bipolaricaulia bacterium | reverse complement strand
GATACGGGCCCCCGTGCACCCGATGGGATGTCCCAGGGCGATAGCTCCCCCATAGACGTTAAGCTTCTCATAGGGCACCCCTAGCATTCGATTGAAGAGCACGTTGTTGATGGCGAACGCCTCGTTGTTCTCGAAGAGGTCGAAGTCCTCGATCTTCATGCCCAGCCTATCCAGAAGCTTCTTGACCGCCGGGGTAGGAGCCTCCGGGAAGCGCCAGGTCTCTCCGGCTGCCCACGATCCTCCCAACACCCGGGCCAGGGGTTTGAGGTCGTACTGTTCCACCGCCTCATGGCTTGCCAGGAGCAGGGCGGCTGCTGCATCGGAGATCTGACTGGAGTTCCCGGCAGTGAGCACCCCGTCTTTCTTAAAGGCCGGTCGTAGGGTGGCAAGGACCTCCATGGTGGTCTCAGGGCGGATCCCCTCGTCTCGATCCAGGAACTGCGGCCCCTTCTTCGTTTTGATCTCAATGGGAACGATCTCTTTCTTAAACCATCCATTCTCGGTCGCCTCGGCCGCCCGACGCTGGGAGCAGAAGGCCACCTCGTCAAGCTCCTCCCGTGTCACCCCGTGCTCGGCGGCCAGGCGCTCGGTCTCCTCACCCATGCTCTCGCCGGTCATGGGGTCAGTGAGCCCGTCGTAGAGCATGATGTCTGTGAGTGCCTCCGGTGAACCCAATAGAAACTTGTACCCCCAGCGCGCCCGATAGGAGAGATAGAACCCAGCCTGGGACATGGACTCCATCCCTCCGGCGAGGATGAGGTCGGCCTCGCCGGCCCGGATGGCGGTGGCCGCATTCATCACACTCATCATTCCCGAAGAACAGACCATGTCCACTGCATATCCGTCGACCTCTTGGGGGATGCCGGCCTTGATGGCGGCCTGCCGGGGCAGCAGTTGCCCGTGCCCCGCCCGGAGAACATTGCCGAAGATGTAGAGGTCCAGGTCCTTCCCGGTAGCCCCGGCCCGCTCGAGGGTAGCCCTCATGATATGGGCTCCCAGGTCCACTGGGGAGACATCCTTCAAAGTCCCCCCAAACCGGCCAATCGGAGTCCGCGCCGCTGCGACGATATAAGCTTCCTGCATGTCTCCTTCCTTACTTACGCGCATATTGATTCATATTAAGTATAGTTGTATGGACGAGACTTTATCAATTCCATCAGATCTTTCAACAAACCTTCTCCAACTTCAGATAAGATCTCCTGGATGATCCGGTTGAAATGCTCGAACAATCGGTCTAAACTGATAACCTGATCATGGCTTTGCTTCTTTGATAAGGAGGAAAACTGGTGTGCAAGACAACGCTCATCCTGGGAGCTCTATTCTGGACCCTTTCGGCGTACCCCGCTGCCATCTCCCACACCGAGACCCTCAGAATTGTGGACTTTAACGTCTGGCACGGTCTGGGCAGCGGCAGCATTAAGCTGAGGGAATACGAAACCCCGGAGCAAAGGGAGGCCCGCTACCAAAGGCTGGTTGAAGCACTGCTAGCACTCCAACCCGATATCGTTGCACTCCAGGAGGCGAACCTCCTGCCGGCATACGCCCGAAGGACCGCAAGGGATCTGGGATATGACGAGATCCACCAGGTGGCTAATGGCGGGATCAAGATTGGCGGTTTGGGGATACCCACCAATATTAAGGAGGGGTTGGTGATCCTGGCAAAGAAGGAGTTCAATCTGGAGCGGGTGGGCGCCCGCCGCCTTTCCGGACCGTGGTACAGTATCCAAAATGACTTCATCTCGTTTCAACTGGCCGAGAACCGATATGCCCTGGCGGGGAAGGTCACCGTTCGAGGAAAGACGCTCTACCTCTTCAACGTCCACCTCCACGCCGGATCTGAGTTTCCTAATGAGAAGAGTTACTTCGTGGATCTCCTCGCATTAAGGGAAAGAAATGAGATATCGGAGGAGGAATACCGGAAAAAGTTGGATGAGGTGAAAAGTCATACCGAAAGAAGAAGAAAAGAAATATTCTCTATCCTCGATTTCATCGCTCAGGCCACCCAAGGGGAGAACCCGGTCATACTGCTGGGAGACTTCAACGCGACCGAGGCCTCCGAGGAGATCCAAGTCGTCTTGGAACAGGGTGGATTGCTTGACTCATTCAGGGTCGCTAACCCGGAAAGCCCGGGCTACACGTGGGATACCGTCGAGAACCCCAATACCCGACGCGACGACCTCACAGAGCAGTCCGGGGAGGGAGAGAAAAACCCAGTGGAACTTCTTGAGGCGCAATACGAGGCGGTTCCCCGGAGAATAGACTACATCTTCTTGAGCCGCCATTTCGCCGAGGAAGAGATCGTAAACAGCCGTGTGATATTCGATCGGGTCGACGGGGGGATATACACTTCGGATCACTTCGGCGTCCTGACCGAAATAGCCTTTTAGTCTTCAGCCAGAGGAGGATCGATGAGTAGTTCTGAGAGCACGTTGCCGCACTGGGATATGAGCGTGGTCTATCCCGGTCTCGAATCCGCAGAGTTTGAGGAAGATTTTCGATCTGTGGTGCGATCGATTGGTGAACTGGTCGACCTATTCGATCGGCATGGTATCTCCCAGCAGGCCCCGACCTCTGTCGACGAAACAACGGTACAGGTCTTCGAAACGGTGGTGGAACGTTACAATTCGGTGTTGGAGGAGATATACACCCTGAGCGCCTATATCAGGAGTTTCATCACCACCGATTCGCGGAACGAGCTTGCCCAGGCGAGGTGGAGTGAGTTTCAGCAACAGGCCGTGCGACTGTCGATGCTTGGTACCCGTTTTACCGCGTGGATCGGCTCCTTCGACGTTGGGGCGTTGATCGAACGCTCCTCCGTTGCCGGTGAGCATGCGTTTATGCTTCGCAAAGCCAAAAAATGGGCTGCCCATCTGATGACGCTGGCGGAAGAAGAGCTGGCAACAGAACTGAATTTGACGGGAGGCACCGCCTGGGCCAAATTGTACGGCACGTTCACGTCACAACTGATGGTCACCGTCGAACTGGACGGTAAGGCACAACAGCTCCCGATGAGCGCGGTGCGGAATCTGGCTCACGATCCTGACCGAGACGTCCGACGTCGGGCGTACGAGGCGGAGCTCGACACTTGGGAGCGCTCGGCCGTGCCCATCACTGCTGCTTTCAACAGTATCAAAGGTGAGGTAAACGCGCTGACGACACGGCGGGGGTGGGACTCTCCTTTAGAGGTCGCTCTGTTCGACAACCATATCGACCGCCGAACGCTGGACGCGATGATGGAGGCCGCCCACGACTCGTTCCCCGACTTCCGACGTTACCTGCGGGCGAAGGCACGTGTTCTGGGCCTATCCACCCTTACCTGGTATGACCTGTTCGCCCCGGTGGGAGAGGGTGACAGGGAGTGGTCATTCGAAGATGCTGCCCAATTCATTATCGAGCAGTTCGGCACCTATTCGGCGAAGCTTAGCGGGTTAGCCGAGCGGGCGTTCCACGAGCGATGGATCGACGCCGAACCACGGCCCGGCAAACGTGATGGTGCCTTTTGTATGAGGTTGCGGAAGGATGAGTCACGTATTCTCGCCAACTACAAGCCTACCTTTGGGGCGGTGAGCACACTGGCCCACGAGCTGGGGCACGCCTACCACAATCTGAACCTGGCACAACGCACCGTGCTCCAGCGGGCAACCCCCATGACCCTGGCTGAAACCGCCAGCATCTTCTGCGATACGATCGTTCAACAGACGGCCCTGGATCAGGCTGACCCTCAAGATCAGCTCACCATCCTGGAAGCCTCTTTGCAGGGGGCTTGTCAGGTGGTGGTCGATATCACCAGTCGTTTCCTGTTTGAGCACAATGTTTTCGAGAAACGGCGACACAGAGAACTGTCTGCGGAAGAGTTGAACCAGCTGATGTTGGAGGCACAGCGCCAGACCTACGGAGAGGGTCTAGATCCCGACGCCCTTCACCCATACATGTGGGCGGTGAAGCCCCATTACTACAGTGCCGGCTTCTCGTTCTACAACTTTCCCTATATGTTTGGATTGCTGTTCGGATTGGGGCTGTATGCACATTATCAAGACGACCCTGAAAGATTCAAAGTCGGTTACGATGAGCTGCTTTCCTCAACGGGGCTAGGGGAGGCAGCCGATCTGGCCGCCCGGTTTGGTATCGACATCCGAACTTCTGACTTTTGGCGTTCCAGCCTGAGCGTTATTCGAGCCGATATCGATCGGTTCGAATCGCTCATTGCCGGTTGAAAAATTCAAAGACGTGGTCAACTACTCCGCCCTGAAGGACAGAGCTTGCAACTATGCTTGACCTCAATTGCTGTAGCTGTCTTCGGATGGTGATAGGTTAACCGATCTCCAAGAAGCGTATTTTAATCCCCTCGGTGAGGGTCACCTCGGAGATCATTTGAAGTGAGGAGGCTTTGTCAAGAGGAATTACAAAACCCCCTCTTTCTCTTCGGATCCTTTCACCCTGTCGATCAGCCGTTTGACCATCTCCCGGACGTCGGTGATCATCCCCTCCTGCATCTGATCCAGGTGAGGGCTCTCCTTGACCTTTTGCTCGATGTTCTTCAGCATCGTTGTCTCGACCTGGCTCAGGAAATTGAGGACCGTCTCCCGGGAGAAGTCCCCGAACTGGCCGGCGAGCGTCTGATTGACGAACGCCTCCAGGCTCATATAACCTTCGCCCTTGCGCTTCTCATAGAGGGTGAGCAGCTCGCTCGTCATCCCCTCCGCTTCCGTTCCCGCTTCAACGATCCGATAAACCTGACCGACCGCCTCACGATCAACTTCGCCGTGCTTAATCTGGTTTCGGAGTTTGGTCAGCCGCTCCTGGGTTTCCTGCGGGTAATGGATCTCCGAACAGACCTGGCAGATTCCCACTCGGACCGGGACCAGATACCGATCGTTGTCCATTCGAAGCTCCCGGATAATCTCCTGCTCGACGACCTCCCCCCCACAGACGGCACAGTCCATAGGTCTTGGCCTCCCGGTACATCTGCGAGATACGGACTCAGTATACTATGACGTTGAGCGCTGTGCAAGCGGTCTGCTAAACTGGGAGGGATTTTCGGTAGTTTGAGTCAAGATAAACCCGAAGGGGGATCACAGATGGCGACAGCGAAGCAAGATCGGCTGCGGGAGCTCCGCGAACGGCGCGAACGCGCCCGGCTCGGTGGGGGAGAGGAGCGGATCAAAGTTCAGCATGAGAAAGGCAAACTCACCGCCCGGGAGCGGCTGGATCTGTTGCTCGATGAGGGAAGCTTCGTCGAGTTCGACCCGTTCGTCATCCAGCGGACGACCGCGTTTGAGATGGAGAAGATTCCAGGCGACGGCGTGGTAACCGGCTATGGGTTGATCGATGGTCGCAAGGTCTGCGTCTTCTCCCAGGACTTCACCGTCTTCGGAGGATCGCTCTCGGAAGCCCACGCTGAGAAGATCTGCAAGGTGATAGATCTGGCAATGAAGATCGGGGTCCCGATCATCGGGTTGAACGATTCCGGTGGGGCGCGGATCCAGGAGGGCGTCATCAGTCTGGGTGGCTACGCTGACATCTTCCTGAGGAACACGCTCGCCTCAGGGGTCATCCCTCAGATTTCGGTAGTGATGGGTCCGGCGGCGGGCGGGGCCGTCTACTCGCCGGCGATCACCGACTTCATCTTCATGGTCAACGGAACCAGCTACATGTATGTCACCGGTCCCAAGGTTGTCAAGACGGTCACCCGAGAGCAGGTTTCCCATGAGGAACTCGGTGGAGCACAGGTCCATGCCGAAAAGAGCGGCGTTGCCCACTTCATCGGTGATAGCGATGTTGAGGTCCTGGGACAGGTGCGGATGCTGTTGAGCTACCTGCCTGCCAACAACGAGTCCGATCCCCCCCGGATCGAATCGGAAGATCCATCCGATCGGACCGACCCGGAGCTTGCTGAGATTGTCCCGGACGACCCGAATCAACCGTACAACATGAAGCGGATCATCGAGCGAGTCGTCGATCAAGGGGCATTCCTTGAGGTTCATCGCGATTATGCTCAGAACATCGTCGTTGGGTTCGCTCGGCTGAGTGGTCGACCGGTCGGAATCGTGGGCAATCAACCCGACGCGTTGGCCGGCGTCTTGGACATCGACAGTTCGATGAAGGCCGCCCGGTTTGTTCGCTTCTGCGACGCCTTCAACATCCCGATCGTCACCTTCGTTGATGTTCCCGGATTCTTGCCCGGTACCGATCAAGAGTTCCGAGGGATCATCAAACACGGTGCCAAGCTCCTGTATGCCTATGCAGAGGCCACCGTCCCTAAGGTGACGGTGATCGTCCGCAAAGCCTATGGGGGTGCCTACGACGTGATGAGCAGTAAGCACATCCGCGGTGACTTCAATTACGCTTGGCCGTCGGCCGAGATCGCGGTCATGGGGCCGCAGGGAGCGGTCGAGATCATCTACAGGCGGGAGTTGGAGCAGGCGAAGAACAAAGAGGCGTTCCTGGAGCGGCAGATCCGTCGTTACCGGGAGCAGTTCGCCAACCCGTATATCGCTGCCGAGCGGGGATACATCGACGACATTATCGAGCCCGCTGAGACCCGACCGATCCTGATCCAATCGTTAGCGATGCTCGAGACAAAGCGGGATACCAATCCACCGAAGAAGCACGGGAATATCCCGCTTTAAGCCTGGTGAGATTTGCACGGCGGGCGAGATGCCCCTTATACTCTTTCTAAAACCATGATCGGTGTTGTACTCCTGTTGCTGTTGACGGCACCGTCGCCGTCCCCGGTCTCGAGAGCCGAGTCGAGGTCTACCGTGACCCATGGGGGATCCCCCACATCTACGCCGACTCCGTCGACGACCTGTTCTTCGCTCAGGGTTACGTTACCGCCCAGGATCGGCTGTGGCAGATGGAGTTCCAGCGGCGTGTCGGCCATAGCAGACTCTCAGAGATCTTAGGGGAAGCGACCCTCGATGTCGACCGGTTCCTGAGGACGATCGGTCTCAGCCGGGCGGCCGCCGCCGATCTGGAGGTCATAGATGAGGAAACGCGTCGCATCCTTGACGCCTACGCCCGCGGGGTGACGGCCTTCATCCAGACCCATCGCGACAGGTTCCCGTTAGAGTTCAAGCTGCTTGGCTTCCAACCGGAGCCCTGGCGGCCGATCGACAGCGTCGTCTGGGGCAAGGTTATGGCCTTGGATTTGGGGGGCAACTGGGAAACGGAGCTGCTGCGCGCCCGGTTGATTCGAGCGTTCGAGGAGGAGCAGACTTCGGAGTTGTTACCCCCTTATCGGGAGGCTGGCCCGCTCATC
>JBHIAT010000169.1:0-7371 GCA_046758705.1 Bipolaricaulia bacterium | reverse complement strand
CCTCGCCCGCCTCGATCATATCCTCTCCACGGATGGGAATAGCACTGACGGTTTCATCTTCCAACACCGCTGTGGAATCGTCTACCTGGGCATTAAGTGAGTGGGGCCGCTTTTGCATGAGGCATTTTCGCAAATGAGGAGTCGTGGCGCTATCGGGCGGGATGAACGGCTCATCGACCGCGACGGCGCACTGAATGCTCTGCGCTGTTGCGCGTTGAGGCCCTGAATGCTTTCGACAGAGACCGTGACGGCAACCTGAACGCTCTGCGGCCAACAGAGGATTTCCTGCTCATACGAACTGTGTCGCGGCTGCCCGACTTTCTCTGTCGGCTGAATGTACGTCCTTCGCCGCTTCTTCGAGACATCATACGCGAACGGCTCGTGTCTCCGACCACGCTGCGACGAGAACCAATGCGGCTCCCAGAGCCCACCGCGTTTCTCTGCACGCTACGCACGCCGGCAGTATTCGCGGACTGAACGGAAGAATGTCGTGCGACGTTCCGCCTGAGGATAGACGACGCGGATCGCCTGGATTCCACGGATCGGAAACCTCGGTCGTGACGCGCCACACTGACCGAGGCCCTTGAGGTTCTGGTGATTTGTCGTGTCACGGGGTCCACCCTCAAAAGCCTACGCGTTCTCGAGCCGACAAAATGATTACTGACAACGCGGCGCTCAAACTTGTCGACACGTGCGTGGTGCCCCCCATGATGATGGCGATGGTGCCGGTGGTGGCCGAAGCGCAACACGACGTGAAAGTCGTGAAGGATGAAGTAGCCGGGGAAAGAATAGTCGTCCCAATAAAACGGATACGGTACCCATCCATACAGATAGGCGTAATGCCTCGGCGGCGGATAATACGTCACGACAGGGGGTCCTTCCTCGTCGTAGTAGTCTTCGATCACACGCTCCTTCACAGACTTCTTCAGCGTATCCGCGTCCTCTTCCCTCGGCTGTTCCACATCGGTAGAGACCATCCTGATGGGCAGATCGAATGCATCTACGAGATCCGTGAGGGCCTGTTCGGCCTCATCCCTGGTCATCGTGATCCGGCCCGCGTCTGCCGCTTCGCCGACGGCCAGTTTCAGTTCCCCGAGAATATCAGGCGTCACAGGATAATTCGATATCCAGCCGTTCTTTGGCGCAATGCCCACGGACGCGAGCGTGTTCTGCGCCTCGGCTTCGGTTTTCCCTGTCCCTAAATGAAGCGCTTCAAGAAGCCTCTGGGCAAATGCGCTCTCGCGCACCAGATGCTGCGCTATCGGAGGAGGGTCGCTGGACCCCGTGTCGACGGGAACGGCCTGACCGCCCTCCTCGATGGCCTGCGACGCATCTTCAGCGAATCCGTACCAAGGACTCAGCAGCAGGCCCGTGGTCAAACCTATGATCAGGAGCCGTCTCATGGATAAGCCCCCTTTCTCGCTGGGGTGACACATATACCTTCCATAGTTTATGTTTCGGTCATAACTCCTGCTTCCATCTGGGTAGTCCCCCGACCATGGGCGAAGGTTGCAAAAAAGTCGAGCACTTTTTTATGCTCTCATGAAACAAACTGTTATACGATACATTTTTTTGATGTTTCGGGTCGCCTCAGGGAACTTCATTACGATGAACTGGGAGAGACTGAGGACCTGTAACGACACAGTACAGGGTGAACTTGCTGACGTCAACCCGTCAGCATGATAAGTAAGGCAAATTCGGGTACTACTCCAGAGAGCGCAGAGGAAACGGGAGAGGCGGTCTGCGTTGGACGACCACACGGCGTTGCGACGTGCGTATGATGCGATGGGGGAAGGCAGAGGTTTTGTGCGGATTCATCGCCTGCGGGAAGAACCCGGCTGGTCGCGGGAGCGGTTTGATCGGGTGCTGGAGGAGCTGACATCCGCGTACGTTATTGAGCCGCACGGCGGGGACTCATCAAAGATGACAGAGGAGGAGATGCGCCATACCTACCAGGAGGGGAGTGGCACGCTGTACCTGACGCTGAGCCGGCGGGAAGCACCAGGAATACCACGCTGATGCGAGAACCATGGCGTTTACGACCACACCCGCTTATGTTGGTATGTTGGGGATTTTTGCATAACCCCTGTATCCGGTTATTAGAGTATATAGGGAATTCCCTCAGGAGGTCACCATGCGATACCTGAGTCTCTTCGCACTTGTGTCACTGTCATTGATCATTGCCGCTTGTGATGGTGGCAATCATGACATTGAAGACGGCATTCTCTTCAACACGCCTCCCGGCGGAACAGACTTTGGCTTGCTTCAGCATTTCGACGCAGCCACTCATCAGGCAACCATCATCGACTTGGACGATGCCGATGGTTATAACTTAACGCTCGCGAATGACTCTCTTGTCATTATTTCCGTTGAGTCTTTGGATGTATTGAATCCCTTTGTCGAATTTTACGATGAGGACGGGTTTTTAGTCGCTGCCAATGAGGACAGTGGCGTTGGTACCGACTCTTTGATCGTCGGCGATTTCCGTGCTAGTGATTACACTATCGTCGTGTGGTCTAGTCTTGATGGACCAGTTGCTGGGGATTATGAACTCAACGTCATCGTTGGGTCCCTGGGTGCAGACCTTGGAGTTCTTGATATCGGTGTTGCTGTCACCCTGAGCGATATTTCCATGGCGGCTGGGGACGATACCCAATCATACGCTTTCACCCTCTCGTCGCCATCAAGAGTTGACTTTGACGCGCTGCAGATCAGTGGTGCCGCAGACCTTGCCTTTCAACTGATCGACCAGCGCGGCAACGAGGTTTTCTTCTTTGACCCGGATGGACTGGCTGATCCTGTTGTCCTCGACGAACCACTTGACAGAGGAACCTATCTCCTGATCGTTAGCAACGAGGTTAGTGCGGGTTCAGGCGTTTATGATCTCACGGTCGATGTTAAACCGTAGATCGATCGCAGACGGCGGCGTGTCGAGCAATGAGTGACGGCTTCCAGCCCGAGCAAGACCTACCAGACGGCACCTCAGCGAGACGCTGCCGCCGCGACCCGCTTGCCCCCTCCTTTTCTTCGTCGGAGGCGCGGTTGCTGGGATGAACCCATTCACTGCCGTTTTTCTCGCTACCCTTTGGGTTGCCACCTTGAAATTGCAGAGGGTAAATATCCAGTAATCCCTGCAAAAGCAATAATCAACGCAATAAAATGCTTAATATCAAAATCCTTAATACCTGTCTTCCATAAGTAATACATAGCGACCCAACCTGTGAATGCACCAACGGCATTTAACCAATTGATCCATTTGGGGGGACTGTGTCTTAACCATCTTCCTTAATCATCGGCCTCGACGTCGATCTCCGTTACGTCATCGGCCACATTGACGACGATGTCGATGCCGAGGATCTGGATGGTCCCGTTGCGGGGGTCGGTCGCGTCCACCGTGAGGTTATCGGCGTCCACGTTGATCTCGATCTCCTCGTCGCCGTCGTCGGACTCATCGTCGTCCTCTAACTCGATCTTCTCGGCGACGAAGCTCACGGCATCAAGGGCCTGGGGCACGGCTGGAGCCGGACGGCTTACCTCAACGCGAGTCCCCACAGTGACTAGGGCCGTGAACTCCTGGCAGGTGAGGTCGCCGTCTGACCCCTCAAACTCGATCCCCTCGCTGAAGCCGATGACGAGACCATCACCACCACCGAAAGAGAGCGTGATGGTGGACGCCGCAAGGTCATCACAGTCAATGTTCATAGCCGTGATGGTGCTCTCGATCTCCTCATCGTCGGTGAGATCCTCGGGATCCTCAAGCGCCACTTCTTCGGCCGTCGCGGTGCCAGAGATCAGCTCGATCTCCAAGCGGGCCGGGGGGTTGGCCTCGATGAGGTCAACGAGGTTTTGGAAGCCGAAGCTGGTCTTGAACTCGACCTCGGAGGCCAGGATGGAGCCGTCAGTCTGGACCGTCCCCTCGCCCTCGGCGCTGACTTCCACTCCCTGTCCGAGCAAGACGTCGAGCTCGGTGAGGTTGAGCGCGGCGCCCTCGAATTCGGTCGCCGCGTTAGTCTGGATCACCAGGCCGTTCAGGGTGAAGGAGCCACCGCCGGCGTCCACGGACGCAACAATGCCCTCAAAGTCCTCCTCTTCGTCTTCCTCCTCGACGTCGAACTCCACCTCGCTGGCGAAGAAAATGCTATCCTGGATCGTACCCTCGCCCTCGGCCTCGACCTCCTGGCCCAGGGCCAGGAGGTCGGCCACCTCTTGCAGGGTGATGATGGCCCCCTCAAAGGCGGCGCCAGAGACGTCCACGACGAGGCCGTTCTCAAGGGTAAAGCGATTGTTGGCGACGTCGACGGAGGCCACCTCATCCTCGAAGTCCTGTTCACCGTCCGCGTCCTCGTCCTCGAAGACCTCGTAGGAGCCCGTGATGTTGGCCTCGATTTGCGGGAGGTTGGCCGCATCGGTCGGATCGAGGAGCCCCCCGAGGGGATCGTTGAACCAGTTTGCCACGTCGATGGTGAGGGTGAGGTTAGAGACAGCATTGGCCAGGCTCACCTCCAGGGGCGGGGTGAGGTCGAGTTTCTGGTCGAAGCCCGCGGTGATCAAGAGGGTGAAGGGCACGGGAGCCACGGTTCCCTCCTGGAAGGTGCCCTCGATGATGATGCTGGGTCGCTCGTCCACCTGGAAGTCGGCAAACTGCGGGTCGTCCTCGCCTTCGCTCCCTACCAGCCCACGGACCTCAAACTCAAACTCGTCGTAAGTCCCCTCCGGAATATCACCGACGGCCACGAAGGTGGGCCCGCCCTCGAGATTGACATCCACCACCAGGGGGGGGCCTGCCTCGAAGTCACTCGTGCCGTCAGCCACGTTCTCAAGCTCGACGTTCGCCATGAGGAGGCGGACACTAGAAAGGGTGATGACCCGGTCCGGCGCTCGAGAGCACAAGGGCACGAAGGGTGCCAGTGAAAGGCCCCGAAGCCTGAGCTCCCCGGCTGGCTGGGGCGGAAGCTGCCTGCGTGAGCGAATCTAGGGCAATCGGCACACGAACCGCCAGGGAGATATCACCGGCCACCGTGGGGAGAGGCGGAGCGACCTCGCCTTCCTCGCCTCCACCATTACAGGCTCCCAGGAACATAAGAAGTAAGGCGAGCCCCACCAGTGGAAGCCAGGAGCCCAGTTTCCTGGGTGGTAGGAATGCCCTCATGCCGTCGACGTGGCGAGTTCTCATTCTGCTGTCCTCTTCCAGGGCTGCAACGCAGTCTGCAGGAACCGCTTCGGTATTTGTACTCAAGCCTACTGCGGTTTGGTGACGGACAATCTTGGGTGAGCTACATGCTATACGCAACGCTATAAGGGGTCAAGTTTTTCTTCGATAAGGAGCAACCCTTGATTTTTAAGGACTGAAAATGCTCAGCCTGTGTGCAGGACGCTCACGTACTGTACTTCCCAGCAGTTAAGTCCTTTGCCGGACAAGTTTTCCCAGGTATGGTGCATAAATGGACCTCTGTTGGGAGTTCCCCGGTAAAGGGAGATTTCGCAAAAAGAGCGGAAGACGAAGGGTCGTCATGTCCGAGCGTCGCTCGTGATACTGTGTGTTGACCGCAACACCTCTTCATGTTCTTGCCCTACACTTTTCAGTGCAGATGCAGTAAGATGCGGATCACCAGGTATTCGCAACATTTGGTCTATAGTTAAAGGGCGGAGGGGAATGAGATGAAAAAGATGCTTCTGGTTCTCGTGTTCTTGATGATCGCGGTGGCGTTCTCGGTGATGCTTCCTGGGGACAATCAGCTCCTAGCCGTGACCGGGTGTTGCATGCAACGAGATTCTTATGGGGCACCGTGGTATAGGAATGAAATGAATTTCAAGGATTGCCAGAGGTTGAATAGACAAAGAGATGGAGATAATGTGTTTGATCGACGTGGACTCGTATGGTGGGATGTAAGTTGCTGATAGCAGATGCTTCAGCGTGCGGCGATTAAATCTTTGACACCTTGGAACGATTCTCGCTTTTCTTTATTTTCTTCGGCAAAAAGGGCTTCGAGCACGGAAAAGTCAATGTCGCCCTTTTGGTCTTTATGCTCTTTGAGATATTTCCCAAAAGCCGAAAGGCTTTTGGTGAAATCTTCTTTCTGATCGGCTAAGATCTGACTCGCCAAGAGGACATAATAGGCGTAAATCTTCTCTTTGAACGTGACGGCCTTGCCGCTGATTTCCTGCAAGCGCCCGGTATAAACTCTGCTATATTCCGGTTGGGAGGCAAGAACCAGCTCGATCTCGTTTAGAAGACGCAAGGTGAATATCGGGTCGTCAGGTTTGCGTTCCCAGAGCTTCTCGTAAAATACGACCGAGACCTGATGGCCGAGATTTTCGCTCTGTTTTCTCCAATTTTCCAGGGCAGCGGCGTCTTCCTTAGCCTGGTCGTGCAGGCCTTTAATGCCCTTAGCATACCAATACACGGCTGATCCGCCGATTCCCCCTCCAATGGTAATGATAAAGACGATAATACCCGCGATCCATGTCAGCCACGTCCGGGTTCTCTCGACACTGTCGATAGTGTCATCAGCTCGTGACTTCATGTGATCAAACATGGTTCGAGCTTCTCTCAGGGATGAGTCAACTACTTTTAGCTCCGTATCAAATTTGGTGGTGAAGAGGTTGAGTTTCTCATCGATGTCCTTCAGCTTGTCCCCCATGACCTGCTCATTCGTATGTCTCAGCCTTTCACTCAATTTTAAAAGAATCTCAAATGCAATATTAGTATGTTCGTGCAGGAGTTTGAGGAACTCCTGTCCTTCGACCTCCAGCAAGGTGCAGTCTTCATTGGCCGTCACCGTGGCTGCTCTCGGTCTTTGCTCGAAGAGGGCCATCTCCCCGAAGAAGTCTCCTTTTTTTACGATAGAGAGGGTGGTCTTGCTGTCATCTTCCTTTCGCGTTGTGACTCGGACTGATCCGACTCCAATCAGGAAGATCGTGTCGCCCATCGTCCCCTCCTTGAGGATAACGCTGCCTTCAGGGTATGTTTTCTCGCTAGACACCCCACCCCTGAGAAGTTGCATGATCAACTGCTTGTACTGTTCCTCGTTGAGGCTCGAAAAAATTAGATGTTGTCTTAAATGGCTCTCCCATTCGAATTTCGTGCCCATGAGCTCTACCTTTCTCAAAAAGATGTCACGACCTTACTGTACTTCTTTCAACCCGCGCCCGCTACAGATTCGCAAACACGCACGTTTGGTGCCCCCAAATAGGTGCTTGGATTCCACAACAAAAAAGCGCATTCAGACCCTCCTTATTACAGGGAGATTGTCCGAGTGCGCTCTCAATTCTCGGTGCTACGGTTCAGTCTGTCACTATCATCCTGGCATCGCGCTTCAGTCTGTTGCATAGCGGCACCGGACAATCTTAAGCGAACGGCATTGTATGCTC
>JBHIAT010000168.1:0-7505 GCA_046758705.1 Bipolaricaulia bacterium | reverse complement strand
AGAGTGTTCTCAAATAGAGGGGATCATGAACGCCCTGAGAGATCTCGGCTCGAGCGCTATACCCATCTATAGGGAGGTTCCGACGAGGTGTGATGTCGATTTTACTTGCGCCGAACTTCATGGTGCCTTAAGCTCCTGCAGAGTCGCTTCGAGGTTAGCGAGAACCTCTTCGGTGATCTCGATGTGGATCTGCTTCATGGCAATCAGGGTGGCCCCAACGACCGGAGGGAATCGCGGCGGTTGCATCGTGGCGTTGGGGGCAAATCTCTTGACCGTTTCTTTAAATGGGGTCATGATCCAATCCCCTGCTTGAAACACACCCCCGGCTGGATATATGGTGACATCCGCGTCCTTTTGATCGAGTTGATGGATGGTCTCGATGACGAGATCGGCCAATGTTTCACCCGCCTGGTTGAGAATATTGATGGCAACGGCATCCCCTTCGTCAGCTGCCTGGGTGACCAATGGAGCTAAGGTGCCGATCGCGGGGCGCTCTGACTCGCCATAGCGGTAGACTTCCTCTCGGACTCCCAGCAGGTGATCTTTGTTAAAATGCTTTTTGAGTTTTTCGGCTAAAGCCGTCTGTTCACCCCTGCCGTCGTATGCTCTGAACGCCGCCTTCAGAGCACTCCTGCCGATGTCATAGCTCCCGCCCTCATCGTCAATAATATGTCCCCACCCCCCGACAGATACCGCTTTCCCCTGTTCGTTCACTCCAAGCGTGTTGGTACCGGTTCCTGCATAAATTAGGATCCCTATGCCGGAGACGGAGGCTCCCTCCAAAGCGATCTTCATGTCCCCATAGACGTTTACAAACCGGCAATCGATGATCTGTCTCACATAGCCTTCCACGATCTTACGATAGTTTCTTTGGGCAGCTCCCGTCATACCCAGGCACATACTCTCAATGAATGGTCTTTCCTCACCTTTCAAGTCGTTAACGGCAGGCAGGATCGACCGTTCTAAAGCCTCTTTGAGTCGCTCTTTGCCGCCTGGTTCTTGGAGGTGGTTCGAAGGGCCTCCTTCTCCCCGACCCTGAATAAAACCGCGTTCATCGGCGACGATACACTGGGTTGCCGTTGCTCCGCCGTCGACCCCTATCACGTACAGGTGACATCATCTCCTGTTCGTTCGGTTATAACCAGCTCAGCCGGCCTCGATACTGTTCCATAAGCTTCTGATTGAACTCATCCGCTCCGTCCAGATTGGCACTCTTCAAGACCGGGGGCGTGTGCCCAGTTTCGATGAGCCGCTCGATCGTTTCGAGCATCACCATGTTAATGAGCAGCGCTCCCCCGATGGTGGAGCCGGGTCCTGCCCTCTGACCGAGTTCTTTGATCTCGACGAGGGCATCGCCGATCTCACCGCAGTTATCAAGCACGATGTCAACGATTTCATAGAGGCGTTTTCCAGAAGCGTGTCTCGAGCTAGAGCTTTGCGAGTACGCTAACGAGGTGATACCGATGGTCGAAAGACCTCGGGCTTGAGCCTCCAGGGCCATTTCGATCGGCAGAGGATTTCTCCCTGAGTTGGAGATGATGATCATCACCTCACCCTGTCTCAATCCGAAGCGGGATTCATAGCGTTTGAGCAATGGTGCTGCATACCCGGCTATCCGTTCTGCGACGCCTTCGGTCGGGTCGTAGACCCCATTGACCGGAACAAGCCCGCCGGCCCGACCCACAACCTCTTTGACAATCATATAAGAATGTCCACTGCCAAAGGCGTGAAGCACGTGACCCTTGGACAGGGACTCTGCGATCAGGGATGCAGATTCGAGCATCGCCTCCCGCTGCGTCTTTCGGATTCTCTCCGTTAGATTCACGATCTGATCATAATAATCTTCGCTGAGCACAATCGTTACCCCCCATCACATGATTTTCATCTTGGGATCCACCGCTTCTCTCAACCCATCTCCTAACAGATTGATAGCCAGCACGATCAAGACGATGATCGAACCCGGGATAAAGATCAGCCACGGGGCCTCTCTGACAATGACTCGGGCTTCACTGACAATGTTGCCCAAGCTAGGTGCTGGCGGCTGGATACCGATTCCGATGAAGCTCAATCCGGCCTCCATCAGGATAGACCAGGCGAAGATGAAGGTTCCCTGGACGACCAGGGGAGGCAGCGCATTCGGCAGGACATGGCGAACCAGGATGCGCCAGGTCGGGATGCCGAGGGCTCTGGCCGCTTCCACGTAATCTTGTTCTTTGATCGACAGGGCGGCGCTTCTCACCACCCGGGCTGTTCTTGACGTGTAAACGATCGTCAAGGCAATGAGTATATTGACCGCCTTCTGTCCCAGAATCGCCATAATCCCGAGGGCCAAAAGCAGGTCGGGAAAGGCCATTAGGACGTCTATGAACCGCATCGTAACGTAATCGACTTTCGCGGAAACGATCGATACCAGGCCGATTATCGCACCGAGTATACCGGTCGTCATCATCGCCAAGAAGCCCAAACCCAAGGATGCACGACCTCCACGAAGGACTCGAGCCAACACATCTCGTCCGAAGCTATCGGTTCCGAACGGATGCTTTCCAGAGGGTGGCTGGAGAAAGTCGATCGTCATCTCCAACGGGGAGTGGGGCAGGAGATAGGGACCGATGATCACAGTGATCACGATGGGGACCAGGATGACACTCCCCACCGTGAACGGTCTCCTTTTCAGGGCTCTCTCTGCGATAGAGCCCTTCCTGATGATTTTGGCCCTCAGCTGACCCCACAAGGACACCGCAGCGATTGAGCATCCCCCCTGTCTACACGCTACATAGGCTATTGATACCTGATTCTTGGGTCCAGCAACGTATAAGAAAGATCGATCAGCAGATTGATCAGCAGTACGCCTGTCGATATCACCAGCATGATTCCCTGAACCATGGGATAATCTCGATGTTTAATCGACGATACCGCCAAGTTTCCCATACCCGGCAAGGTAAAGACAATCTCGGTGATAAACGCCCCGGCGACGATCAATATCGCCGTAAAACCGATGACGGTCACGACCGGGATCATCGCCACGCGGAGCGCATGTTTCCATACGACCACTCTCTCTTTCAATCCTTTTGAGCGAGCGGTTCGGATATAGTCATTGTTGAGGATTTCGATCATATTCGCGCGGGTCATTCTGGCCACCAGAGCCGCCCAAATGAAGCCTAAGGTAAAGCATGGCATCAGCAGATGCCTAAGGCTTTCCCCAGGGTTCTCCAGGAGATTGACGTACCCACCTATGGGAAACCACCCCAAGTAAACGCCAAAGGTGAGGATGAGGAACAGACCTAAAAGGAATTCCGGGATTGACAGGCCGATCATGGAGATGATCATGATATTTGAATCCCATACGCTATTTGGGCGAAGCGCCGCCAAGATTCCGGTAGGGATTCCCAGCATCGTGGCGAACAAGATGGCACCGATACCTAACGAAACGGTGACCGGAGCTCGCTCGAGTAAGCCTTGCGTGACGGGACGGTCGAGAAATATCGATTCTCCCAGGTCCCCTCTCAACACGATTCCAGACAGCCAACTGACGTATCGCGTGAGGAAAGGTTCATCGAGGTGCAAGCGTTCGATAAATCTCTGTCGAGCCTCTGGGGATGCCTCAGGGCCTATGATGATCACAACCGGATCTCCAGGGACCAAGTACATAATGGAGAATGTGAGGAAGCTGACGACCAACCAGATCGGAATCAAACTGACCAGACGCCTGATGATATAACTTCCCATATCAGGTTCCGAGATCTGCGTTCATCGGTCTGCCTGTAAAGGGAATCCTGGATGGCCAGCTGAAACAGCTGGCCATCCAGGGACACGGTACATGATCTAACCTAACCCACCCGACTTACTTCCTCACGCCCCAGAACCTCGGCGTCACGTACCAAGATGCGAAGCCGGTTACATTGGCCCTGACCGCTTCTAGACCGAAGTAATCGCCGAATCGGATCAAGGGGACGTCTTCATAGGCCAAGCGTTGGATTTCCATCGCGAGCTCTCTCAACTCTTCATCGGATTTCTTGAGCGCCGCTTGCCCAAGCAACGCATCCATCTCGGTGTTGCAATATCCGTAGGAATAGGGAGCATCGCACATGAACGAGCCCTGGGCATGAACGACACCGAACCAGTAGGAAAAGCCGGTCTGGTTGATGTGCCATCCTTTCATAGACAGGGCTTTGCCGATCTGGGAAGGCCAGTCGGAGAACTCGAGCCTGATCTTGATGCCGGCCCTCTCGAGTTGGGCGGCTGCGGTGAGCGTATGCCGATACATCCAATCGTAGTCGCGATTGGACAGGAGGATGATATCCTCACCTTGGTAGCCGGCCTCTTCCAACAGCCGCCTCGCCCGCTCAGGGTCACTCTGGTTATAGAATACATCGCCCTCTCGGTTGTGGAGCAGGGTCTGCTCGGGATACCAGAAGCTGGGCTGAGTCCTGTAGAAAGCGGGGTCGTTCATGGCCACAGTTCTGTTGACCTCCTCCATATTCAGGGCGGCCAGCACCGCCTGGCGGAACTTGACATTGTCCATCGGCGGTTCACTTTGGTTCAGTTCCCAAACGAGTGCCCACAAAGGCTTTTGGATCCGAGGTGTGATGTTAGCATTGGCTTGCAATCTGTTGAGCGTTGCGACCGGCAACGCCTCGGCATAATCGTAGGTACCCGTTTCTAAACCGGCAATACGAGCGCCGACTTCGGTTACCGGCATGAAACGAACCTCATCGAAGTGAGCGATCTTCTGACCTCCGAACCCCGATCGGGGTGCGTTGGTGTAAGGGATGTACTCCTCGAACTTTTCAACCAGGACATGTACACCCGGACGCCACTCCTTCAGCTTATAGGGACCGGTCCCGATGAGATTAGGGATCTTGAGCTCTTCGGCACCGGCGGCCTCGACCAGTGACTGTGGCATAATCGCCTGCCACGTGACCGGACCCGCCATGACGCGAATCAGATCGACCGGTCGGTTCAAAACAAACCGGACGATCCGCGTACCGAGTACATCAATGCGTTCCACCGCTCCGAACTCTCCACCGATGGGTGAGAACTCCTTGATCCTTCGATAGGAGGCGGCAACGTCCCCGGCGGTCAGGGATTTCCCAGTGTGGAACTTTGCCTTTTCCTCCAAGCGGAAGGTATACACCAGGTTATTAGGGCTGACCTCCCAAGACTTGGCCAGCACCGGGAGTATTGTGCTGTAATCCTCTCCAAATGTTACCAACGTCTCGAAGACGTGAACAGCGATCTGTTGTGTCGCCGTCGTCGTGGTCATGTGAGGATCCAGCGTCGGGGGAGATGTCTGCATCGCTGCTCTAAACACTCCTTGGGCTGTTCCAGCAACGCTCAAGCCTCCCAATGTGAGCACCACTAAAAGGCCTGCGACCAACACAGTGGACAGAAACCTTCCGGACATTTTTTAGAACCTCCTTGTTAAGGTTAGCTACTAAAGTTAATCAACGGCCTTCTTTCGCTATACTCCATCACCTCCTCACATTGAAATGGGCTTTCCCGCTTCGATCGATTGCTCAATCGATAGGGCCAACCTGACCGCCTGGAGCGCTTCCTCACCGGTCACGGGAGGGTCCTGATCCGCTAAAACGCAGTCAGTAAATTGGATTAATTCTTCCCGCACATCACCCTGGAGCTTCCCGCGAACTTCCGGCCAATGGTAGATGTCCGGTGAGCTGATGCCTTCATGGTCTACGATAAACATCCCTTGCTCAGGATAGGCTCCGATGTAAGCGGCTCCCTTCGTCCCGATGATCTCCATTCTGGCGTCCAGCTTCGTCGGGAATTTTTCGGGTAATGCCCAAGAATACTCGAGGTTAGCCACCATTCCGCTTTCAAATTTCAGGAGAGCTGATATTGCGTCGTCCATTTCTTTTTCTTTTAATATTTCCCTCACGCGCTCTGCATAGACTCGCACCGGTTGGCTGTTCGCATACCAGTGAATCAGGTCCAAATCATGAACGACGACATGCAGCGTCAAAGAAGTACCAGGAGCATAACGAGCCGGGCCTTCTGTAACCGGGCTATTACGATGTGCAGAGATATGGATGATCTCCCCCAGATCACCCCGGTCGATGGCCTCTTTAACGTTTGCATAGCGTGGATCAAATCGCAGGAGATGTCCAACCATCAACTTCACACCATTTCGCTGACATGCAGCAATGATGGCTTGGGCGTCTTCAAGATTGGTGGCAATGGGTTTCTCCAATAAGATGTGCTTCCCTTGATCGGCAGCCACTATCGTGGGATCTCGATGCAGATGATCGGGAACACAGATGCTGACCGCATCGATGTCCTTCCTTTCTAGAAGCTCGTTATAATCGGTAAAGCCTTGAACTCCCAATGCTTCACTGACGCGCTCGAGTCGTTCCTGATTGACGTCAGCGATGGCAACAAGATGGGCATTCGGGAGCTGGGCATAGACCTTCGCATGAACGGATCCCATAAGGCCTGTTCCGATCACGCCGATGCCGGCATATTCCATGCTGCACGACCTCCGTTCGTTACTTCTCAAGCTCCACATAGAAGCGATATCGATCGCCCCGGTAGGCAGAGCATGTGTATTCTATAGCGGTTAAACCATCCTCTAGAAAAGCAGTGCCCTCAATGAACAGCAAGGGCTTACCCACATCGATCCCTAAAATTTCGGCTTCGTACTCGTCAGCAAGCGTGGGTTCCAAAATCTGCTCCGCCCGGCCTAGGCGGATGCCATACTCTGTTCGCAAAGTTTCATAGAGAGATCTATTGTTCAAGTCTATTTTCTCGATCCCCTCGCAGAATTTGCGCCTGAGGAACACGGTCTCCACCGCCATCGCCACATCATCAGCAAAGCGCACTCGCTGGATCTTTACAAACTCTTCATCCGATGAAGCTCCGAGTTTGATAGCCAAGTCCTTATCCCCCAAGATCACCTGTACATCCAACACTTTAGCCCCGGCTTTCAACCCTCTAACTCTCATATCCTCCGTGAAGCCGGTCAATTTCGGAAGTTTTTGTCTGAGCTTCGGCTCAGCGACAAAGGTCCCTTTCCCCTGCTCTCTGTAAACGAGACCATCGTTCTCCAACTCGATAAGGGCATGCCTGCTCGTCATCCGGCTGATATTGAACATCTGGGTCAGCTCCGTCTCGGAGGGAACACGTTCATGGGGGTTCATCTCGCCATTCTCTATCTTTTCCCTGAGAAGTTCTTTGAGTTGGTAATAGAGTGGAATCGGACTGTTCTTGTTGATCAGGGTCATCTTTCTCCCTGAACTTGATATCTCAATAGGTTGTATATACAATAACACAAGTGCCCGCGAATGTCAATAGTTGAGTTGTTGAAGACGGATGACCTTAAAAGCCCATTGCATCACCCGAGGCACGAGCCGGGCCGCCTTATTCACCCTCGCCCCTGATCTTCTCCAGTGCCTCGGCGGCTGCCTGGCGCACAAACCCATCCTGATCCTGCAGCGCGTCGATCAGCGCAGGCACCGCGTCTCGGGCGGCGGGGCCAACCCACCCTAGCG
>JBHIAT010000167.1:0-7793 GCA_046758705.1 Bipolaricaulia bacterium | reverse complement strand
ACAAAGTACGATGTGCTCCTCGACACGCAATCCAGCATCCTTGCGTAGAACCTGTATATGACGTACAAGGTCACGTGCTAAACCCTCAAGAATGAGCGATTCTGTCAAGTTTGTGTCCAGTGCGATCGTCATACTATCCTCAGACGCCATCACAATTCCGTCTTTTGATTGTACTTCTTCCTGGTTCTCAAGAAAGCGGATAGACTTGACGTTCACCGCTCCAGCAACAATACTGCTCATCGTCTCGATGGCTGTTCGTTTTCTTTTATCAGTAATAATGTAGAGGCAGAGGAGAGGCTGTCGCACTTTGAGCTGTTTCTGAGTGCGCAGGCGATGAGCTAGACCGATGACTTTTCGGACTATGTCTGTCTGTTCCAGCAGGCTATCATCGCTCCATCCAAGAAACGGCTCAGGCCAGTCACTCAGATGGACAGATATAGGCGCGTCGGGGTTGAGCGGACGAATTGCATTTTGCCATATCTCTTCAGTCATGAAGGGAATGATGGGGGTCATCACTTGAGTTGCCGCACACAATGCGGTGTAAAAGCACCAGTAAGCAACTCTTTTGTCCTGGGAATCTTCGCTCTTCCAGAAACGTCTCCGATTCACCCGGACGTACCAATTGGACAGATCATCCACATAAGCTTCAAATTCCTGAATCACTTCAGGTGTGGAATATGCATTCATCGAATCTGTGACTGTTTGCAAGAACGCATGGGTCCTGGCGAGCAACCATCGGTCCGTCACAGTGAGATTTTCGGCTTCAGGTATGAAACCGGTAACCTCTGGAAGATCCAAGCGGGCGTAGATCACAAAAAAGTTGTACACATTCCAGAGAGATAACAGACGACGGCGAGCTTCATTCCCTAATCCATATCCAAATCGCAATGGATTGGCCGGACTTGCGCCACAGAAAAGATAACGCATAACATCGACGCCCATCTGCTCTGCAGCGTCGTCGAAGTGGATCATGTGGCCCGTTTTTGAGAATCTCGTCCCGTCCTCCGCAACCACGCTTTCGTGCGCTAAAACTCTCTCATAAGGTGCCCGATCATGCAACGTAACACTCATGAATAACATCGAATAGAACCAGAGACGAACCTGTTCTCGCATCTCTGTGATCCACTCGGCCGGGCAATACTTTTGCCAACGTTCCCGATCGTCAAAATACCCGAGGGTTGTGTAGGGAACGATCCCGGCATCCAGCCAGACGTCGCCAACTTCAGGTACACGAGAAACGCGAGCCCCACACTGAGGACAGGTAATCCTCACTTTGTCAATCCAAGGTCGGTGCAGCTCTGGAAGCTTGTCCACCTCAGATCCACCGAGACGTCGCAGTTCGTCCTTAGAACCCACGACAGTGAGTTCACCACAGCTTTCGCAGGGATAAAAGGGCAAAGGCAATCCGTAGAACCGCTTACGCGAGATGTTCCAGTCTCCCATATTGTTGAGCCAATCTTCCATGTGTCTCCCAATGTGTTCGGGTTGCCATAAGACCGTTCGAGCGGTTTCCAGTAGGCGATGTCGTATGTCGTTGCAGCGAATAAACCATTCGTTGACCGGACGGAAGATGGTTTCCGTTTTACACCGCCAACAGACAGGATAACTGTGCTTATGTAAGTAGCTTTTGAACAGCTTACCTGAGGTTTGAAGGTGATCCACGACCAGTTCAGCTACATCCTGTGCATTCTTCCCGGTCAACCAGTCAAACCCTTCGACATAGACACCGGATTCGTCTACAGGCTGGATAACAGGAAGCTCATGGACTTGGGCAAGCTCAAAGTCTTCGGCACCGCACCCAGGAGCAATATGGACGACCCCGGTACCCTCCTGAGGATCAACCATCTCCCATGGGAGAATGCGATGTTCCCCGTCCTGTTGAGCAAGCAAATCGGGAAAACAAGTTTCGTAACGGAGCCCAACCAGTTCTGTTCCTTTGAATACGCGCTCGATCCTTGGACGACGATCCTTGAGTACACCTACGGAATCCCGAGCCAGAATGAGCAGATCGTTCTCGTCTTCCACCCGCACTTCGCAATAGTCAATGTCAGATCTGACAGCCAGTGCGACATTGGCAGCCAGTGTCCACGGTGTGGTCGTCCAAACCAGAATACGAGCGTGACTTTCACTTTCGAGGACAGGTAGCTTGGCGAAGACAGCGAGATGCTCGATGTCTCGATATGAGCCCGCCATCTCGTGTTCTGAGAGACTGGTTCCACATCGAGGGCACCAGGGCAACAGACGATAGTCTTGGTAAATCCATCCATTGGCATGACATTTTTTCAAGAAGTGCCAGATACCCTCGATATTGGCGTCAGTGTGGGTATAGTATGAATTTCCCCAATCCATCCACTGGCCTAACCGGATGGACTGAGCGGTTTGAATTCGTGAGTAGTTCTCGACTCTCTCCTTACACATACGAATGAAGTTCTCAACACCGAACTTTTCGATCTCTCTCTTGTTGTTAAAACCCAGCTCGCGCTCGACTTCAACCTCAACCCAAAGACCCTGGCTGTCGAAACCGTTTTGCCAGTGGGAGGTAAACCCGTGCATCGCTTTATAGCGAAGAAACACATCCTTTAGCGTGCGCCCCCAGGCGTGATGAACTCCCATGGGGTTGTTCGCAGTGATCGGACCGTCAAGAAATCTAAAGATCGGTCCTTCCCTGTTTTTCTCCTGCAGCTTGTCAAAACATCGATGTTTTTTCCAGAAATCTAAGATTCTGTGCTCTAGTGTAACAAAATCTGGATTGCCCTCTACCGGGTACATCGTTTCACGTTTCATGGTTCTACCTCACTTGTAAAAGGATTAGGATAGTTAGAAAATGTGTGAGTTGTGAGTGCCCCTAATGGGGCACAATAATCGACAGTAGGTTAATAGAGGAGATCAGGAGGGAACCTCTACGGATGTGATGAGGATGAAACGCTCCGAATTTTCCGGGTATGCTCACCATGGAGCCCTCCTTTCGATATCTATCGGTCAAATATTTTAGTATATTTTGACCATCCTTTCAAGTCAGTCAATTCCTCCACTCGATGCTCTCTGGATGCTCTACGATGAACGCTTACTCCTTCTTCAAAAACAGTTCGATCACCGGCACGGTCACGTCAGGCTTCTGGACCGGCAGTTCCAGCGTCAGCGTGCCCGGCGTGCCGCGCATCGTTGTAGTCTGCGCTTGCTGGTTCAGATTGATGACGTGCATTTTGATTTCGGAGGCGTCGTTGAGCAGTTGCGCGTATTCGACTCGGTCTGCCAAGCCATCGAGGTGGACATGACGGAACGGCCATGAGAAGAGGTGTAAGTACAAGCGGTTGCCGTTCTGTGTGTAGCGGCAATCGGGCGGCGGGATGAAGTCGCTGGCGGTGCAACCGTAGATCGAGCGGCTGTGCAGATGCATCCACTCACCGATGCCGCGCAGCCGTTCGATCGCTTTCGACTCGAACTCACCGCGTGCGCTCGATCCGACGTTGAGCAGCAAGTTGCCGCCCTTCGACACCGTGTCGATAAGCATCCGCACGAGCATGTCCACCGACTTCCAATCGAGGTTGTCGCGATCGTAGCCCCAACTTCCGGTGAGCGTTTGGCATGCCTCCCACAAGACCGGTTTCCCGTCCACCTCCATCCAGTCGCGTGGCTGATACTGTTCGGGCGTTTTAAAGTTGCCACGGAGTCCCATGCGGTCGTTGAAGATGATATGCGGTTGCAGTTCGCGTACCATGGTCATCAGTTCTTCCGATCGCCAATCGTCTTTGCCTTTGCCCTTGGACCAACCCCAGTCTCACTCTGAGTAGGAGAAATCGAACCACATGATGTCGATCTTGCCGAACTGTGTCATCAACTCTCGGACCTGACCGTGCAGATATTCGACGTATTTGCGCATATCGCGATGCTTTTGCGCCTCGCGGAACGCGACATCGTCGCGCATCGGATGCAGTCCATCGATGGGGAATTCAGGATGGTGCCAGTCAAGCAAGGAATGATAGAACCCAATTTTGAAACCTGCTGCGCGGAACGCTTCCACCATGGGCTTTAGCAGGTCTTTCCCCCATGGTGTGTTCGTGGCTTTGTAATCGGTCAGTGCCGAATCCCACAGGCAGAAGCCGTCGTGGTGCTTGGTGGTGATAACGACGTACTTCATCCCCGCATACTTCGCCTCGTGTGCCCACACGGTCGGGTCGTAAAGGTCGGGGGCAAAGTGATCGAAATACTTCTGGTAGTCCTCATCGCGGATGCGCTCGCGGCTCTTCACCCACTCGTGCCGTGCGGGCAGAGCGTAGATGCCGAAGTGGATGAACAAACCGAAACGGTCGTGGATAAACCAACGGGTATCACCGGCGGTCGGTTCTGGAAGTTTAGGCATGATGGATCTCCTCTAGATCGATTCTGCCGTTTCACGCCTGCTCAGCTCATCCAAAAACCATCAGGAGCCTCTGACTATTTTCCAGCCCCTTTAGCAGAAAAGCTACCTGATCGCTCATAGGTGTTCCTCCTGTTCTTTCATCCACCGCGGTGTAATCTTGTACGACTAGATACAAGTCGAATGAGAAATTGAGAAATAAAGTGAGTTATCTGATATCTACCTGTGGTCACACAAAGATCGATCTTATCTCCAACCTTGCCGCTACCTCTTTCATCTCTTCCTCAGATGGCGGCGTCTGGAAACGGCTGGCGGCATCCAACACCCGGGGCAGCAGATCGATATCTCCCGCGGTGTTCAGGAAGATGTCGGGTCGACTCAACACCCAGTGAACTGCCATGTCAATGTCGATCTGATCTTCCAGGGGTTCGTACCAGGTGGCGCGCGTCTTCGGTTTGTCGCCCCACGGCCCCCGAGTGATGGACTTGATCGTTTGTACTGCCACGTTGCGCTCCTGACACAGGACCATCAGAGCGGCGAAATCGACGGCATATTGTGGGTTGTTTATCATTACATAGTTGTAGGGCAGCAACACCGAATCGAAGTCGAAGCGTTCCAGACTGCGCTGATGCATGACCGCCACGGTTGTGCCGTGGCCGGTCACGCCAATGAAGCGTACCAGTCCTTGCTCTCGAGCTTCGACGGCTGCCTCCAGCGCGCCACCAGGTCCCAGTGCCATCTCCCACTCCTCGGGATCCACCAGATTGTGCAACTGTAACAGGTCCACCTGATCTACCTGTAGCCGATCCAGCGAACGGTGAAACTCGTCCCGGGCTTTCTCGTAGGTGCGCTCCAACGTCTTGGTGGCCAGGAAGAAATCCTGGCGGTGACGGTCCATCCAGCGGCCAATGTGCAGTTCCGCATCGCCATAGCTGGCTGCTGTATCGATGTGGTTGACCCCATATTCCAGCAGCAGTTCCAGCGTGCGATCGGCCTCGGTTTGGGTCACATCGCTCAGCGCAGCAGCGCCGAACAGGGTCACCGTGCTCCGATGGCCTGTGCGGCCAAACAACCGTTTCTCGATCATTTCAACCTCGCAGAACAGAGAACAACGAGTTTGATGCGATTTCTCGTTTACTTTACTCCGTTGCCACCCAAGATGCAAACGGTTCGCGGCTCTCTATTTGACATAAATCGCGCCGCCGCAAGCTGTGGGGTTTTTGAGATTTAACAAAATAAATAGGTAACATAAAGGGTGAAATCCGCGGGTCGAGAGAGGAGGAACAATCTCATGCCCAAACCCCTGGAAATCACCCTCACGAAGGAGCAACGCCGTGAACTGGAAGTCGTTCGTGATTCCCATGAGAAGCCCTATGTGCGAGAACGGGCCGCTGCGATCCTCAAGATCGCCGATGACTGGTCGGGTCGGCAGGTGGCTCATCATGGACTGCTCAAGCGACGCCAACCGGACACCGTCTACGAATGGGTGCAGCGCTGGCGGGCCGAAGGACTCCACGGGCTCTTGCTCAAGCCGGGTCGCGGGCGCAAGCCCGCGTTTTCCCTCTCAGCACGAGGAAGCGAAGTCGGCCCGCGAAGCGATCTTGCACATCGTCCGTCGTGAACCGACGCAGTTTGGCTTTCTCCAGAGTCGCTGGACATTGGAACGCCTGAGTCAGGTCTGTGACTGGCTGCGCATCACGACTTTGGGTGGGCTGTCCCAGCTTCTGAAGCGATTGGGCATCAGCTACAAACGGGCGCGGACCTCGATCCAAAGTCCGGATCGTCATTCAGCACTTTTAGCTTCTACCTTGATCTCGACTGGTTCAGATGAAAGTTTGAATGTCGGTACCAATAATTCATCTGGCTTTTTTAGTTCTTCTGGGCCTAATTTATCTAGTTGTTGTCGAACCCCTTCGAATGCAGAGTTTAAAACCACAACAGCCACTTCAGCAACTACTTTGAGAAACTCTGTCTGAGCCTCAAGAACCGTGTCGAAAAATTCTTTGTCGAAAAGTTCTTTCTCGGAAAGGGCAACGGCACCAAGATTCTCTTTTACCGTATTCCAAAGTGTAGTCAGTGGGGCCATTGTTGAAGTCTCAGGCTCCTCAAGCGAGATAGAACGAGCGAGAGATGCGCGTTGGCGCTCATGTAATTTTTCCTTGATCCACATACGAATCAATGTGGAATAGCCAATACCTTCCTTACTAGCAATGGCTTTGAGAGTATCAATATCCTTTTCGGTGAGCTTAACACCCACCGCTCGGAGGGGGCGACGCTCTACTTGGATATCGACCTCCTCCATCTCATCCAGGTAATCCACCGTACTGCGGGTGGCCCAGAACTCATGGATCTGGTCTGGGGACCAGTCGCTCATATCAGGCAACCGCTCTTTCTTTTTCATCTGTGCTTGCTCCTTCTTTTTCACCCGTGCCATCTGGATCACCTCTTTCGCTTTTTTAGATACATCCTGCGTTCTGACTGTTTCATGTCCCATGCACTCACCGCCTGGGCGCGTTGATTCCCCACCATCTCGAATATTACGACGAGATAGCGCCCGGCGCCTGTTTGCCCGTAGGCGTAGTATCGGCCTTCTCGGGCATGACAGAAGTAAGGCACATCTTCAAAGAAGACCTCTTCCACCTCATCGGGGACAACCCCATGTCGTACAATATGGTCTGCAATATGATCAGGGATATCTAATACCGTTATCTGCATAGTTAATAGTATAACCTCGTTATACTATTGTCAAGTATCTCCTTATACCCATCCTCATCAAACCCGTTCCAGATCCCGATTAGCACCCTCTCCGGCCGAACTATCTCCCGCTGCTCCCCCCCTCCCCCCCTGAATCTGGAGAATTATGGTGTATAAAGCGCACCCCTCAAATATCCCATCTGCAAAGGGATAGGCGGCATTTTGGACCTCCGGCAGCGAGCGTGCGAAAAGGTACGGTTGGGGGCAAGTCAGTTAGAAACAAGTCAGGCTTACCAGACTTTACAGTGAAAATCCATAGGTCGTGGATAGCTTCAAAACCCTGATCTGTTCCTAAAAGCAGCGCTACTATACCAGTCAATAAAATTGTTTTGACTGGTTAGGGATGTTCGCTGTGTACTTGAGCAATGCCAATCATTTGTCAGCTGGCCCCACAACTTCGAAGAAGTTGAGCTTCGTCAATTCACAACGCCGTTTGCAGGAGCGCTAAAATCCTTACCGTACCTTTTAACATCATTGCTGCCGGAGGTCCTTATAGGGGGACCACCTGGTTGATTGACAAAACTCACCTCACCCCCCAAGCATAGTGGGTTACCTCCACCGAAGAGAAACTCAGTTGGGGCGGCCCTGTTCCCCCCATCTTCGACGCCCGGGCGGGTTCCGGATCCGCTCCCCCGGGCAGCCGCAACTGCGTGATCAACTCCCAGCCCTTCATCAGCGCCCG
>JBHIAT010000166.1:0-7859 GCA_046758705.1 Bipolaricaulia bacterium | reverse complement strand
TGCGATAGCGCACCCGGAGCCGCTCGGCGAGCGGTTCGATGTGGATATCGCTGGCGTCCTGTTTGAAGGCGTTGGCGAGGATGACGTTGACCAGCTTGACGAGCGGCGCCTCCTCGAGCGCCTCCTCGAGCGAGATGGTGTCGAGATCCTCAACCTCCTTCTGAGCGAACTCGAGCTGAAGTTCGTCTTCCACATCCTCGGTGATCTCCTGGAACTTGGCATAGGAAACCCCGTAGTTCTCACGGAGCGCCTGCTGGATTTCGATGTCGGTCGAGATCTTGGTCTCGATCTCCAGGCCCGTCTGGAGTTCGAGGTCATCGATGGTGACCACATCGTTCGGGTTGGCGATCGCGATGATCAACCGGTGGTCCTCCTGGGAGAGGGGGATGAGGTGGTTCTTCTGGGCGAAGTCCTTATCGATCAGCCCGAGCACCCAGGGTTCGATCATCCATCCCTCCAGAGAGACATACTCGTAGCCGGACTGCATGGAGAGCGCCTTCCCGAGCGTCTGGGTATCGATGACCTTCTCATCGATCAAGATCTCTCCAAGCTTTTGACTCCGCTCACTGTTTGCCTGGATGTCGATCGCGCGGAGCAACTCCTCCTCGGTCAATACCCCCATCTCGATCAGGAGATCGCCGAGTCTGCGCTTCCGCTGGGGCATCTTCTCTCACTCTTCCTTGGGTCCATCGACGGGCAGCAAAGGGCCAGCCTCTGTATTAAGCAGTGTCTTGGGAAACTCCATCGTTTTAACGACAAGGAAATCGAGATCGAAATTCCCAAGTAGATCCTTCTCCGGCTCCGGCTTCTCGGCCTTGATTGGACATGTCCTTGGACTTCGTTAGCTATTATACCCCAAAAACCGAGGTTTCATCCGCAGTAAGATCATCGGAGTCGATGCCACCGAATCCTGGATCTCTACAGTTTGCAGAGAGGTCCGGGGTTGTCAAAGCATTGCAGGTATAATAGTATAGTCTGTAGTCCTGAGACGCCCGGGGTATGAGTTAGAGTTTAGAGTTAAGCCATTTGAGGTTTGAGGTGCTCATGGGCACGGGCGCAGCTTCGGGGAGGGCCGGATGGGACAGGAGTTGGAGCGGTTACTGCAATTGATGATCGAGCGAAACGCGTCGGACCTGTTGCTGGGCTCGGGGAGACCGCCATGCGTTCGAGTCGACGGGGAGGTGATCCCGGTCGTGGAGGAGGCGCTGGCGCCGGAGCGGGTCGAAGATCTCGCCCGCGGGATGATGACCGAAGATCAGTACGGCCAGTTTGAGGCGCGTGCCGAGCTGGATCTCGCCTATGAGTTCCCACACCTGGAGGATCGGTTCCGTGTCAACATCTATTGGCAGCGGGGGGAGGTCGCTCTGGCGTTAAGACGGGTCAGGCGGGAGATTCCGTCATTCGAGGAGTTGAACCTGCCGGCGGACGTTCTCAAGGAACTGGCGCTGGAACCCCGGGGGCTCGTGCTGGTCACCGGGACGGCGGGCAGCGGGAAATCGACGACGTTGGCGGCGATGATCGACCAGATCGTCCGCCACCGACGGGTTCACGTCGTGACCGTGGAGGACCCGATCGAGTTCTGGCACGAGGATCGGATCGGGATCGTCGATCAGCGGGAGATCGGTCTGGATACCCGTTCGTTCGCCGAGGCACTCAAGCACATCGTGCGGCAGAGCCCGGACGTGATGCTGATCGGGGAGATGCGGGACCGAGAGACGATCCATGCGGCCCTGATCTCGGCAGAGACAGGCCATCTGGTGCTCAGCACCCTCCACTCGCTCGATCCGTCCCACACGATCGAGCGGATCATCAACTTCTTCCCGCTGTATCAACACCCCGAGATCCGATTACAGCTCTCCCAGATCCTGAGAGGAGTCGTCTCGTTGCGATTGCTGCCCTGCGCCTCCGGTCGTGGGCGGGTGCCCGCTGTTGCGATCCTGCGATCGACCCCGACGGTGCGCAAGCTGATCCTGGAGGGGCATAGCCAGGAGCTGAGCTCGGTGATGCGATCGGGAGAACATTTCGGCATGTGCACCTTCAATCAGTCCCTGTTGGAGCTCTATCGGGACGGGCGGGTGACCCTGGAAACGGCGCTCGGTGCCTGTGACAGCCCCGATGAGTTCAAGCTGATGGCCCGGGGCATCACCACCGGCTCGGCGTCGAGTCGGGTCAGGGCCCCGGGGCAGCCCCATGGAAATACAGAGGACGCAGATCGATCTGGGTCTGAAACACCGGAGAGGGAAGGCAGGTGATCGATGTGAGCGTCGACATCCGGCAGGTGTTCCAGCTCGCTGTAGGGCAGGGGGCCTCGGACGTGCATCTCACTGCAGGCCTGCCACCGCTGTTCCGGGTGAACGGGGAGTTGATCCGCAGCGATCTTGGGCCTCTCAGCCCGGAAGAGACCAAGGCGTTGGTCTACAGCGTGATGCATGACCATCAGAAGGTGCGGTTCGAGGAGCAACTGGAACTGGACTTCTCACTGGCGGTGGACGGGATCGGTCGATTCCGCGTTAACACCCACCTGCAGCGGGGCAACGTGGAAGCGGCATTCCGGATCGTGCCCCTGGTGATCCGATCCCGGGAGGAGTTGGGACTGCCCCCGATCGTCGATAAGCTGGCGATGCGGCCGAACGGCCTGGTGTTGGTGACCGGGCCGACGGGGGTGGGAAAGTCGACGACGTTGGCCGCCATGATCGATCTGATCAACCGAGAGCGGCGCTGTATGATCATCACGATCGAGGATCCGATCGAATACCTCTACAAACCCCAACGGGCGGTCATCAAGCAACGTGAGGTCGGTTTCGACACCCGTTCGTTCAGCAGCGCACTCAAGCACGTACTGCGTCAGGATCCGGACGTGATCATGGTCGGGGAGATGCGGGATTTAGAGACGATCTCTACCGCCCTCACCGCCGCTGAGACGGGTCATTTGGTGCTCACCACGTTGCATACGCCCGACACCGCCCAGACGATCGACCGCATCATCGACGTCTTCCCGGCCCATCAGCAGCAGCAGGTCCGCATCCAGCTCACCAGCGCTATCCAGGGGATCATCTCGCAGTTGCTCATCCCGCAGGCCGATGGCCAGGGGCGGGTGATTGCCTGTGAGATCCTGGTGGCTACCCCGGCGATCCGCAATCTGATTCGGGTGGCCAAGACTGAACAGCTGCTTCACGTCATTGAGACCAGCGCCGGCGCGGGGATGATCTCCATGGACCGTTCTCTCCAGGACCTGTATATGAGCGGGATGATCCGCTTCGAGGATGCGCTGTCTAAGGCGAAGAATCCCGGTGCCATCCAAAGACTTCAGCATCGAGGGGGGAAGTCATCGTGACCGGAGACGACCTGTGGCCGATCATCGGGATTATCCTGATGGTCATCGTAGCGATCAGCAGCATGAGGACCGGCGGGACCGGTTGAACTGTTATCTTGATCAGGGTTCAGAACAATGGATCGTGCACGAACCGATCTCATCTTAATTCGATTGAGCGGCGACTTGACGACCAAGGCCAAGGGGACCCGGCGGCGGTTTCAAGACCGGTTGGTTCATAATCTTGAGGATGCCCTGAAGACCGAGGGGATCGCCTATACCCTGCGCAAGGCGTGGAGCCGTCTCTACGTGGAGGCTCCAGATGAGCGGGCGCTCGAGCTCATCCCTCGGGTCTTCGGAGTCCAGTCGATCTCCCCCGTGGAGGTCCGAGCGGTCACCGGCCTGGACGATATCGTCCGTGACGGAGAACAGCTGTTTAAGGACCAGGTGGCCGGAAAGAGATTCGCGGTCCGTGCCCGGCGGACCGGAGAACACGACTTCTCGTCGATGGATGTCCAACGGAGCCTGGGTGCGGCGCTCAACCCTTATGCCCGCGTGGATCTCGACGACCCTCAGGTGACGGTTCGGGTCGAGATCCGGGGCGACCGGGCCTACTTCTTCACCGATCGGATCGCGGGGTTCGGAGGGCTGCCGATCGGGGTCGAAGATCGGGCGGTCGCACTCGTCTCTGGTGGCTTCGATTCGGCGGTCGCCTCGTGGATGATGCTCAAGCGAGGGGTCCTCCTCGATTATGTCTTCTGCAACCTGGGCGGGGTGGCTCACGAGCACGGGGTGCTGCAGGTCATGAAGGTGCTGGCCGACCGGTGGAGCTATGGATACCGCCCGCAGATCCACTTAGTGACGTTCGATCCGGTCCTGGAAGCGATCCAGAGCCAGGTTCAGCCTCGCTACTGGCAACTGATCCTCAAGCGGTTGATGTACCGGGTCGCTGAGCGGATCGCGAACCGGAACCGAACGGTCGCGATCATCACCGGTGAGGCGGTCGGGCAGGTCTCCTCCCAGACACTGGCCAACCTTCATGCGCTCTCTGGGATCGTCGAATTGCCGATCCTCCGGCCTCTGCTCGGTTTCGACAAGAACGAGATTATGGCCTATGCTCGCCGGATCGGAACCTATGAGCTGTCCGCGACCGTCAAGGAGTACTGCGCCATCGTGCCCCACCATCCAGCCACTCGTGCCAGGCGAGCGGTTGTAGATCGCCAAGAGGAGAAGCTTGACCTCTCGTTACTCGATCCGCTCATCGCCGAACGACGGGTCCTCGATCTGCGGTCGCTGACCTCAGCGGACTTGGAGATCCCCGCGTTGGAGATCTCAGAGATCCCGGAGGGGGCGCAGATCATAGACCTTCGCAATCGGCAGTCCTATGAAACGTGGCACTATCCCGAAGCGGTACATATGGACTTCACTGAGGTACTCCGCAGTTACACGGCGTTCGAACGTGGCAAGACCTACATCCTCTACTGCGAGTGGGGACTGAAGAGCACGCACCTGGCTGAGTTGATGCGCGATGCCGGCTATCAGGCCTACAACTTCCAAGGGGGGTTGAAGCGCCTGCTGCGCTACGCGGCAGAGCGCGATCTGATCCCCCCTGAGGTTGTCCCGTTTCACCGTCTGTAATGCGAGCGTGGATCCTGATCTATCGGGCATCTTCTCAATATAAAGAGTACCTCTAAATAAGTAAAAGAGTGCCCCTGGATCAAACACCGGGCGAGGGGCGGAAAAGCCCTATGATTCAGGTTCTTGACAACCTTTCGAGATTGTGATATACTTTGTTGCGTACATAGGGACACATGGGAAAGGTACGATTTGGTCATTGAAAAGTGAATAGAGTGAGGTTCCTGCAAGTTCAGTAAGGGCAGACGGTGGATGCCTAGGTAGCTGGAGGCGATGACGGACGTGGTAGGCTGCGATAAGCCTCGGGGAGCCGCCAAGCAGGCTATGATCCGAGGATTTCCTAATGGGGTAACCCGCTCGGGAAGACCCCGAGCATCCGTCGCCGAACTGAGTAGGCGGCGGAGGTGAACTTGGGGAAGTGAAACATCTCAGTACCCGAAGGAAAAGAAAGCAAACCCGAGGTGTCTTCGGACGCTTCGGGCGGGTGTGCCGAAGGGCACACCTGGCGATTCCCTTAGTAGCGGCGAGCGAACCGGGAACAGCCCAAACCACATCGGTTTATAAGGCTGCATCCGTTGCCGGTGTGGGGTAGGAGGTCGATCCCGACCCGTTGATGCAGCGACAGGCGGAGGTTACCAAGAGAGGGTCTAGCCGAACGGCCGGCAAAGCCGCTGGAATGGGCGACCAGAGAGGGTGATAGTCCCGTAGGCGAAAGGCCGCTCTCCCTCCGGGGATCGTACCTGAGTAGTGTCGGACACGAGAAATCCGGCGCGAAGCGGGGAGGACCACCTCCCAAGGCTCAATACTACCAGCTGACCGATAGTGGACCAGTACCGTGAGGGAACGGTGAAAAGCACCCCGATGAGGGGAGTGAAATAGAACCTGAAACCGTCTGCTTACAGACAGTGGGAGGGTCTGTCCTTGGACAGACCTGACCGCATGCCTTTTGCAGTATGAGCCGGCGAGTTACCCTGTGTGGCGAGGTTAAGCCGTGAGGTGAAGCCGTAGCGAAAGCGAGTGTGAACAGCGCATATTAGTCACACGGGGTAGACCCGAAGCTGAGCGATCTACCTATGGCCAGGGTGAAGCACATTTGATCGTGTGTGGAGGCCCGAACCCACTGGGGTTGAAAACCCAGGGGATGAGCTGTGGGTAGCGGCGAAAAACCAATCGAGCTCAGTGATATCTGGTTCTCCCCGAAATAGCTTTAGGGCTAGCCTTCTGTTCGAAGCCGACGGGGGTAGAGCACTGGATGGGTGCGGGGCCATAGCGCTACCAATCCCAATCAAACTTCGAATACCGTTGGTGGATTCAGTGGAGTCAGAACGCGGGGGATAAACTCCGCGCTCGCGAGGGGAACAGCCCAGACCGCCAGCTAAGGTCCCCAAGTCCAGGCTAAGTGGGAAAGGTTGTATGATTGCTTAGACAGCTGGGAGGTTGGCTTAGAAGCAGCCATCCTTTAAAGAGTGCGTAATAGCACACCAGTCTAGCGGCCGTGCGCCGAAAATTTAACGGGGCTTAAGCCTGGCACCGAAGCTGCGGGAAGACGGTTTATCGTGACCAAGTTGCAAGTCTTTGACTTGCCACTTGTCACCTTTTTGGCCGTCTTCGGTAGGGGAGCATTCCGCGGTAGGTTGAAGTCGGGTCGTAAGGTCCGGTGGACGATGCGGAAGAGAGAACGCCGGCATGAGTAGCGCGAGCTGAGTGAGAATCTCGGCCCCCGAATGCCTAAGGGTTCCTGGGTAAAGCTGATCTCCCCAGGGTTAGGCGGGCCTAAGCTGAACCCGAAAGGGTTAGGCGATGGACAGCCGGTTAACATTCCGGCCCCCCTCCCCACCGTTTGAGCGAAGGGGGGACGCTATGGGTGCTTCTCGCAGGCTGACGGACATGCCTGTCCAAGCACCGAGGCGGGGATGGCAGGCAAATCCACCGTCCCATTCCAAACGTCGAGGTGTGATGGGGAGTCCCTACGGGGACGAAGGAGACGGGATCTGTGGCCAAGAAAAGCCTCTAGCGAGGTCGGAGAGGGTCCGTACCGTAGACCGACACAGGCAGGCTGGGAGAGGATCCTAAGGGGGACGAGCGAACTCTCGTTAAGGAACTCGGCAAAATAACCCCGTAACTTTGGAAGAAGGGGTGCCTCCGTGTAGGTCCTCTGGTTACAGAGGGCTGAGGGAGGCCGCAGCGAACAGGCCTGGGCGACTGTTTACCAAAAACACAGGTCCCTGCCAACTCGAAAGAGGATGTATAGGGACTGAGACCTGCCCACTGCCGGAAGGTCAAGGGGAGGGGTGCAAGCTCCGAACTGAAGCCCCGGTGAAGGGCGGCGGTAACTATAACCGTCCTAAGGTGACCGAGTTGCCTTAGTAAAACCCGGCCATATGCTGGAAACTCCGGTTAGTATCCCACGCTACCTTTGTGCTACAATGCGAAGGTGACAATGCGATGGGTGCGGACAATCAGCAGGAAAGGCTGTGGATTGAACGTTCGTTCTCGATCTTCAGCTTCCTCAGAGACTGTACGCCGGGCACCCTAAGGGGTGAAGAGACAGTCCGAGCCTCCGGGCGACCGGAGGAGGTGGGGCGAAAGTCCCACCCGCCTGCACAATGCAGGTCAGTAGGGTTAAAGACCCGAAAGTAACAGCACTGAGCGAAATTCCTTGTCGGGTAATGTAGTTGCCCGTACCGGCTTATAACGGTGAAACCCAATCTTGTTGCGGTTACAAGGATCCGTGTTAAAGAGAGGGTAATACCGTGGGAAGTCGGGCTCGTTAAGAGCCTTGACCCCGTAACGACTGAGGTCGAAAGACCGAGATAGCAGCTCTGCTCGAACGAGCAAATCCAAGCTGCTATAATACGCCGGCATTACTTCCCAAGGTAAACGAGGGTGAAGATGGATCTCAATGCGTATCTGT
>JBHIAT010000165.1:0-7877 GCA_046758705.1 Bipolaricaulia bacterium | reverse complement strand
CCAGGCAGATCCGGTTGGAAGGTCCAATGAATAGGGCATGGTTGAGAGAAGCATTGCTATTTTCGTTGCAGTATTCTCTTTTTCTGCTTTTCGTATTGGCTTTTCGATATTGCACCGGCTTCATACGCTTTCTGTAAATCCAAAAGCTCTTGTCCGGTGGTGGTCGTGCGAACGTCAGTTTGGGTCTGTGACTTCGCCCCGCCGCCGCCACACCCAGATACGCTGGTTGCGAGTATCATTGCGATCATGACGGCGATCATCCCTGGTCTCTTCATGGTTGCCCTCCGTATTCAGTCTCTCGTCCGTGCCCTCCAAAACGGCAGTGGTCCTCTGTCCCCGTTGCCGGCACTATCAGGGCTGTGCCTTGAACCGTACAGACCTCCAGTGCGACTCGGCCTCCGATTTGGTGTGCTGGCTGTTGATTTGTATCCTGATGCCCTGGACCTCTTTCACGTTGCTCCCAAAGAGCTTTTTGTAATCCTCCACCACGTTCCGCGTCTCGGTGAACCACTTCCCCATCTCTCTCTCTCCGGATCGGACCACCACCGCGTGGACGGTCACGAACGGAATCGGGGGGGAGATCTTCTCAGTGGTCCCCACGGGCGCGGTGGTGTCCCAGATGTAGGCAATCACCTGTTTCTTGAAAGTGCCCCAATAAAGAACCACATAGAGTTGAGCCGCCTGGTCGTCGGTGGCGCTCTTGCGGAAATCCCCCCCTTTGGGGAGCTCGGTGACCTTCCACTGCCACTCCAAGTAGGGGGTCTTGGTGAGGTCTATTCCCAGCTCTTTGTTCAGAGAAAAGGAGGACGAGTTGCTCCGGAGCTTGAGCGCCTGGGTCCCCCCGTCAGGCACGAGGGCCAGGTTCGCCTTTCCGTCATTTTCGGACAGTTCCCATCCATCTGGGACCGGGTCCTTTTCCTGACTGAAGTTCACAACGACCGCCTCTTGCGTTCCGACCACGATCACGGGAACGTACAGCAGCCCCAGGGTCAGCAGGCCGACGACGAACCCTCTACGTCGTAAATACCCCTTGCCACGTTGGCTCATATTGTGACTCCTGATCAGGGTAGGATTGAATGTCCCCGGGTGTTCTTACAACGGGGTGCATGCCCCGAAGACGAGAAATCCGAACTGGTCCCCGGCAACACTCACCGACAATACTTAAAGAGGCTTCGCCTGTAAATCAGGGCTGGACCCGTTTTTTTTATCAGGGAAATTGCTATGGTTTGCATCGGGGGAACCCCCTATGCCGTAAACAATCTTTCGATACTTCTCGAGGGGGCCTCAGTATGTTCCAAAGGGGATGGAGGTGTCAAGGACTTCCTACTTCGAGAGCCCTCAGCAAATCCAGGCACAGAAACCAACGATATGGGGGGGGTTGTGGTGACGCCTAGAAGGCCAGCCGGAATCGTATCTCGAACACGCCGACCACGTCCTCGTCCAGGACTTTCTCCACCCGGTCCCAAGCGAGCTAGGAAGGCTGCGCGAACAAGGCCTTGGATCCGATGCCCCAGTGCATGATACATTCGGCGGCCTTGCCCATCGGCACATCGAGTTTGCGCACTTTTTCTGGTTTCAGGTAGTAGACCGTGCCGATGGTCGGAGTAGGGGCTGCGGGTACAAAGACCGTGAAGTCGCCGTTGTCGTGCTCCTCGATGATGAAGCCCAGTACGTCCGAGTCATAGATAGTGGCCACGGCGACCGCAAACGCGGAGCCTTCCTGAACACCGGAGAAACTTTGGGTCAAGCTTTTCAGTAGGGTATACCCTGGTACGCGATTGAGGCCGAAGCGCTCTACCAGTTCGCCGAAGCAAAGCCCGATTTGCGTTCTCATCGCGAGACCGGTGACGAAGCAGGCTGCCAGGATCAACAAGATGGCGACCACCGTCGCGACCTCGATCCCACCCAGTGTTTCAATCGGCAGGTACTCAGTCACCGGTTCGGTGATCAGGATCACTATGTCGGCCAGTTCGACCAACAAGAACAGGATGAGCGCGACCGGCAATATCACGAAGAATCCGCCGATCACGCTCGTCTTGATAAACTCCACAATTCGCTTCATCTCGAGACCCTCCACTCGATTCTTCGAATCTTATTTGGCGAACTTCATGGTCCCGGCGTCGATGCCATAGGCGATATACAAGTTTCCATCTTTTACCACATAGGAGTTGGCTTCGTGAAGATTACGTGTAAATTCGTCAAACAGCGAACCAGGCGGACAGGCGGCCATGGTGTAGGCAGTCTTGTGAAAGGAAATTTCACTGCCCTTCATCGTGTAGCTGCCAAAGCCCCTGTTGCAATCTGCCCGGATGCGCACCTGGCCGTTCGGTAATAGCTCCAGCGTGTATTTGTCAGGCTCATCGACAACCACGGTCTGACCATTTGTTCTCTGAATTTCCCTCAACCTCCATACCACACCGATGATTTCGGAGTTCTGTTGCGCCGTGGGCGACACACCCCTCGAATGACACGAAACCAGCGCCATGCTCGTGAGGACAAGCAGGAAAAGAAGACTCATAGTAGATAGTCTCATGCTACTTCTTCCGCCCGTGACAGGTTGTAAGGGGAATTGAGCCATCTATCTTTTATCTGGATGATCCGCGCTTGTAAATCGGGGATATTCCTGTTTATTTCGTCAGGGAAACTGCGATGGTTTCCATCGGGGAATCCCCCGTTTGCGATGACGGTCGCCTTTATAAAACCACGTTAGTAAAGGCTTGACACTCATTCCCCGCTACGGCATACTTACGGTTCGCCCAGCAGACGCAGGGATCGTCTACTGAGGGATTTTCACGCCATGCCACACATCCGGGTGGACCGTAGGCTGCGGGCCTACGTCCAATGCCGGCAAAGAAGCACGAAGAACTCCAACCCGCGATTTCACGTGACGGTACCATGAGGCAATTACACCAGTTATTTGTACCGGTGATCACATTTTTCGTGGCTCTCGCAATTGGCGGCGCTTTCATCACGCTTGTCCAGCGCCGACACGCCGAAGAACACCGCAGGATGGTCGGCGAGATCGCCGTCTCCCAGGCTCGTTTGCTTGAACGGCAACTCGATCGGTCGCTCTCTTCGACCTTTGCCCTTGCATCGATCTTGCATCAGAGCGGGAAAATTAAGAATTTCGATGCCCTCGCTGCCGAGATCATCAAGAGTTATGGGGGCATTGACAGCCTACAGCTGGCGCCCAATGGCGTGGTCACACAGATATACCCGTTGGCAGGCAATGAGGCGGCGATCGGTCATGACCTGTTGAACGATCCGCGGCGCCGAACCGAGGCCCTGAAGGCGATCGCATCGCGCCAGTTGACGGTAGCCGGCCCTTTCCCTTTGATTCAGGGTGGACAGGGTGTCATCGGTCGGTTGCCCGTTTTCGTCCCCGACGAGGATCGAGGGGAGCGATTCTGGGGGTTCACCATCGGTGTGGTTCGATTGCCCACCTTGTTCGAGGTGAGCGCCATGAACCGGCTGGGTGAGCAGGGCTACGATTACGAACTTTCGCGTATCCATCCGGAGAGCGGCGCGCGAGTCGTGTTCGCGCGGTCAGCCGAGGTAGATCTTTCCAATGCAATCTCTTTTGAGATCCAAGTTCCAAATGGAAGATGGGCTTTGGCCATCGCGCCACGGACCGGATGGCCGACTTCATCCTCGCTCCCGGCAGAGATCGTATTGGTGGTACTGGTCAGTTCGCTGCTTGCGGCCATCACCTATGCTCTTATGAGACAGCCGGAGGTTCTTCGCCAAAAGGTTGCGTTACGGACCCGGGAGATCGCAGAAACCAATCGAGATCTTGAGACTCAAATCGTCCAGCGCGAGCAGGCGGAGGAGACGATACGGCAAAACGAGGAACGCCTGCGGGTATTGGTGGAATCAACCAATGCCATTCCTTGGGAGGCGGACGCCAAGACCTGGCAGTTTACCTATGTTGGCCCTCAGGCATTCAAGCTTGTGGGCTATCGGGTCGAGCAATGGTATGAAAAGGATTTCTGGGTCGCCACCATTCACCCGGAAGACCGGGAGCACGCGGTCGAATTCTGCCAAGAAAGCTCCAGGCGTTACCAAGATTACGAATTTGAATACCGCATGATCGCGGCAGATGGACGTGTTCTCTGGATTCATGACATTGTCAATGTTGTGTCTGTGGACGGTGTGCCCGAAACACTTCGGGGTTTCATGATCGACATCACCCCGTGGAAGCAGGCGAAGCAGGCACTCCACGAAAGCGAGGAGCAGATAAGCCTGATCACGGATTCGCTGCCGGTGCTTATTACGTACGTCGACGCGGATCGACGGTATCAGTTCAATAATGCCGCATACGAAACATGGTTCGGGATTTCGCGTCAGGCGATCAAAGGACGACTCATCAAGGAGGTCATCGGTGAGGCAGCGTACGAGTCAATCCGCGATTATGTCGACGCTGCTCTTTCGGGCCGGCATGTGACTTTCGAAGCCGAGCTCCCTTACAAGCATGGCGGGCCGCGGCATATTCGGGCGATCTTCGTACCTCATATTGTTACGAATGGTAATGTGCTGGGCTTTTACGCCCTCATCAGTGACGTCACCGAGCAGAAAATGGCGGAGGAGGCCGTAGACAAACACCGCAAGTTCCTCAGACAGGTCATCGACATCAATCCAAACTTTATTTTTGCCAAAGACCGTGAGGGGCGGTTCACCCTGGTCAACCAAGCGGTGGCAGATGCCTACGGCACGACGGTTGAGGACCTCATCGGCAAGACCGATGCGGATTTCAACCCCAAGGTCGACGAGGTCGAATTTTTCCGGCGCATGGACCTGGAAGTGATGGATACCTTGCGAGAGAAATTCATCCCAGAAGAAGCTATCACCGACGCACAAGGGAACGTGCGCTGGATGCAAACCGTGAAGCGCCCCATTATGGAGGGGGATAGTATTGCGAACCAGGTTCTCGGCTCGGCCACCGACATCACCGATCGTAAGCAGGTGGAGAAGGCACTGCTGGAGCAAACCGAGCATATCCGTTTGCTCCAGAGAATTACTGTGGCCGCCAACGAGGCGGTGTTTGTCGATAAGGCGATCCAGGTCTGTCTCGACGAGGTCTGCGCCTTGACGCGATGGCCGGTCGGCCACGCATACGTGCTTGCCGGTGATGGCTCGGGCGAACTCGTTTCCAAGAAACTCTGGCATCTGGATCGTCCCCAACAGTTTGAGACCTTTCGTCGGGTGACCGAGGGGACTCGATTCAAGCCTGGCATCGGGTTGCCTGGCCGTGTTTTGGACAGTGGCAAGGCCGCGTGGATTGTCAATGTCGACAGGGATCCGAATTTTCCTCAGGCCAGGGTGGCAGAGAACATCGAGGTCAAAACTGGTTTTGCTTGCCCGGTACTGGTTGGGAAAGACGTGGTGGCGGTCTTGGAGTTTTTTTCCACGGAGCCTGTCGAACCCGACCAGCGATTATTAGACGTCATGGACCACGTTGGCACCCAGCTCGGTCGGGTGATCGAGCGGAAACGCTTAGAGAAGGCAATCCTGGAAGCCAGCGAACGGGAACAACGGCGGATTGGGCAGGATCTCCACGATGGCCTCTCCCAACATCTGACCGGTGTCGCGTTTCTGAGCAAGGGGTTGGCGCATAAGCTGGATGCGAAGTCAAAGAGGGAAGCCGGGGAGGCGGCAAAGATCGCCCACCTGATCAACCAGGCCATCGTCCAGACCCGTGATCTGGCGCGTGGGCTCTATCCGGTGAGCCTCGAGGCGACCGGCCTGGTGGCGGCGCTCCAGGAGTTAGCCGACCAGGTCGCAAGCATCTTCAAGATTTCGTGCCGGTTCCAGAGGGACGACTCGATTCTCGTCCGTGACAACACCAAAGCGACACACCTCTACTACATCGCTCGGGAGGCTGTCAATAACGCGATCAAGCATGCGAAAGCGCAGGCTGTCGTCATCGGGCTGGACAGGGTGAAAGACCGGGTGATCCTGACGGTGAAAGACGACGGGATCGGCTTGCCCGAGGAGGTGGAAAGGACCAAGGGGATGGGGTTACACACCATGAACCATCGCGCACGCATGGTTGGCGCCTCCCTGGGGGTGCACCGGGATCCTGCAGGAGGGACCGTCGTTGCCTGCTCGTTTAAAACGGATGAAGCCGAGGGGAAAGGGCGAGGGCGTCATGGCGGCTAAGGCGCGACGGGCAACTCAGAAACACAAGGTCCTGGTTGTTGATGACCATGCCATTGTGCGTGAAGGGCTCACCACGATTATCAATCAGCAAGCAGACCTCATGGTGTGCGGAGGCGCCGAGGACGCTCAGGCCGCGCTGGAGGCCGTCTCGAAATTGGACCCTGCTTTGGTGATAATTGATATTTCTCTCAAGGGTATCAACGGCATCGAATTGATCAAGCAGATCCAGAAGCGAGATAAAAAGGTACCGATCCTGGTTCTTTCCATGCATGATGAGTCCCTGTATGTGGAGCGTGTGCTGCGAGCGGGGGCGAGGGGCTACGTCATGAAGCAGGAAGGGACGGAAAAGGTGGTGACGGCGATCCACAGGATCCTGGCCGGTGAGATCTGCGTGAGTGATGCGATGGGGAAGAAATTGCTGAGTGCATTCCGCGGGAGAGGACGTGACCCAAAGGGTCCCTCGGTCGAGCGGCTCAGTGATCGTGAATTAGAAGTGTTTCGCTTGATCGGCCAGGGGTACAAACCGCGCCAGATCGCCGATACGCTCCACGTGAGTGTGAAAACGGTCGAGACCTATCGTGAGCACATCAAGCAAAAAATGAATTTCAAAAATTCGGCCGAGCTGCTCCAGCACGCCATTCAATGGGCCCAAAGCGAGACGACAGCCTGAGAAGAGGGAATATTGTTCCCAATTCTGTGATGCTTCCGTAAGACCCTCCCCGTAATGTCCTCCCGCTGTTTCTCGATAGTTGCCCCGCTTGTCCTCCTTGTGATTCCATTGTTCTGGTGTGGCGGCATCGGGGAAATCCCCGATGCAAATCATGGTACTTTCCACGATGAAATAAACAGGGGCCACCCTGATTTACAGGCGAAAGCGTTTGTGTTTGTATGAGGCAAGAGTTTCGGGTGATGGCAAGGCCTAGGAGGGAGCGAAATGACACGCATGGTGGAGAACAGTCCCAAACCTCGCACTGAGCAGGCGATGCTGCGGAAGAGATTTCCGGCGGCCGTGTGCCTCTTCACTGTCTTTATGGCGGCCATCTGGGTCGGTGTGATGATCGGGATCGGCGTTGGCGAGGACCTCTCACAGCAGGCTTCACGATCCTGGTGCAATACCGTCGTGGAATCTGCGTTGCAGAGATACGCCAAGTAAACGAAAGCAAAGGAAAAGGATTACGAGAAGAGAGAAGGTGGCCGGGGTGCCCATTCTCACGAAGTGCCCAAAATGCCGGCGGACCTACCTGGTTTTCGGCAAGCCTTCCCGCACAACGGTGGTTTGGGTCTGTCCTCGGTGCAAGCGGGGGCGGAACTTGCCCGGGGACCAATCCGTTTGAAACGGACGGGACGAGATCAAGAAGAGGAGAACGCAACCATGGCGGTGGAGAATCCGCGAGAGGGCCAGAAGCAGAGGATCCTGATCGTTGATGACCATCCGATCGTGCGTGAAGGGCTCGCCACGATCGTCAATCAGCAGACGGACCTCGTGGTGTGTGGCGAGGCCGAGGATGCCCAGACCGCGTTAGTGGCCGTCGACACATTGCGTCCCGATTTGGTGATTGTTGATATTTCTCTCAAGGGGATCAACGGGATCGAGTTGATCAAGCTCATCCAGCGGCGTTATGAAAAGATACCGATCCTTGTCCTTTCGATGCATGATGAGTCTCTGTATGTGGAGCGTGTGCTGCGAGCGGGGGCGAGGGGCTACGTCATGAAGCAGG
>JBHIAT010000164.1:0-7887 GCA_046758705.1 Bipolaricaulia bacterium | reverse complement strand
TTAGCTATAATCATGATACAAGTTGCTCTTCTTATGAACAGAACTTGATAGGAAATCGATCAGAGGCAGGAGCGGTCGTCGCCCCGCTCCAGAATGTGTCCGTCCTCGGGGGGGAAACTCACCGAGATCCGACTCCCCGGGAGTCGGGCCAGATCGCCCAACCGATCTTCGCTGACCTTCACGATCAGCGTTCCTATCTCACAGTCAATATAGATGCGACCGGCATCCCCGAGGAATTCCACCTCCCGCACCGCTCCCTTGAGGGTGTTCGGGCCCGCGCCATCCAACCGCATCTGCTCCGGTCTCACCAGGAACGTGATCTCATCCCCCAGTGTCCCGGCTCCGTCGATGAGCACAGGTTTCCGTCGGTCGCCCCCAATATCGACGATCAAACGACCCTCCTGAACCTCGACCACTCGGCCGAAGAACCGATTGGCCTCGCCGATGAACGAAGCGACGAACGCCGTCTTCGGCCTCCGGTAGATCTCCCATGGGGATCCGATCTGCTCGATCCGTCCCGGATTCGAACGCATGACCGCGACCCGGTCGGAGATCGCCAGGGCTTCCTCCTGGTCATGGGTGACATAGATCATCGTGATGCCAAGCTCCCGCTGGATGCGTCGGATCTCCAGGCGCAGATGCACACGGAGCTTCGCATCCAGGGCGCTCAGTGGCTCATCGAGCAGCAGAATCTGGGGTTCAGGGGCGAGTGCGCGGGCGATGGCGACGCGCTGCTGTTGCCCCGCTGACAGCTGATCGGGCCGCCGATCCCCAAGCCCCTCTAAACCGACGAGCGCGAGCAGTTCGTCGACCCGCTTTTGCTTCTGTCCTTTGCTGAGGCCCGAGTCGACGAATTTGAGCCCGTAGCCGACGTTCCTGTTTACGTCCATGTGGAGGAACAGAGCGTAGTTCTGGAAGACGATGCCGATCCGTCTCGATTCGGGTGGAAGGCCCAGGACGCTGGCCCCATCGAAGCGAATATCGCCCCCATCCGGCCGCTCGAACCCGGCGATTAACCGCAGAATCGTCGTTTTCCCGCAACCGCTCGGTCCCACCAGCGTAAGGAACTCGCCCGCGTCCACCTCAAATGAGATGTCGCGCACGGCCTCGACCTGCCCGAATCGCTTGCTCACCGCACTGACCATCACCGTGATCATGATCGTTCCGCCTTCGCTCCCCGCCTCAGCAGGGATGCTCCGAGTCCCTCGATCAGGACAAAGGCAATCCCGGTGATGGTGATCAACAGGACACCCATTGCGCTCGCCGCGCCGAAGTTGCGGGCGGCGAGCAGATGATAGAGGGTGACCGGCATCGTCTTCAGGCCGGGCCGGGCGAGCATGATCGCCGCGCTCATCTCCGCGATGCTGATGGCGAACGCAAACACCGCCCCCACGCCGACGGCGACCGTGATCAGGGGAAGTTCGATATCGAAGAACGTCCGCCAGCGGGACGCTCCCAGGCTTCTCCCCGCCTCGATCAGGTTGCGATCGATGCTTTCCAGGACCGGCCGCACGACCCGGATCACGAACGGATAAGCGAGGATCGTGTGCGCGAGCACGATCACCACCCACGTCCCGCTGATGGCAAGTGGCGGTCGGTTGAAGGCGCGCAGCAGTCCCAGTCCCAGCGCCACCGAGGAGATCGCCAGCGGAGCCATCACCAGGGTCTCCACGGCCCCCAGACCCGTTTGCCGGCGTCCCCGTTTGCGGACGATCACGGAGATCGCCACCCCGAGGGGGACGGCGATCAGAGCGGTCATCGCGGCGAACGACAGGCTGTTAAGGACCGACCGCAGGGGAGGATCTCCGATGATCGCGTCGTAGTCCGGGCTGAAAATGAACGAGTACCAATAGAGGGTGTATATGCGCTCGCCGGCGAGATCCCGAGTCACCGAATCGTAAACGACGCTGAAGATCGGGCCCAAAAAGATGACGGCGTTGAGCGCGATGAACGCAAACACCAGGATCCGCCCCGGGCTGAAGGCGAATAGCGGTTCGGTGCGTCGCCTCCGGGTCGATGGAAAGGAGAGCGAAAACCGATCCTCGGCTTTGATGTACAGGTAGGCGAACCCCAGTGAGACAAACGTCTCGACAATCGCCAGCGCCGCACCGAGGTTGTAATTGAGCATCGTCCGCACCTGGATGTAGATCTCGACCTCCAAGGTGGAGTACCGAGCACCGCCCAGAGCGAGTACGATGGGAAAGCTCAGAAACGAGAAGATGAACGCCAACAGCGCCCCGCTCATCAGGCCCGGCATCAACATGCGCAACGTCACGTCGCGAAAGACCGCAAACCGACTGGCTCCGAGCGCCCGGGCGCTCTCTTCGTAGCTCGGATCGATTCGCTCCCAGGCGGCATGGACCGTGCGGGTGATGATCGGGGCGTTGTAGAACGCATGGGCGAGAACGATTCCCTGCAGCGAGTACAAGATGCGGACCCGCACCCCAAACAGGTCCATCAACGTGCGGTTGAGGAACCCGTTGTTTCCGAACGCGATGATGAACCCCAAGGCGACGGTGATCGCCGGCAGGACGAACGGCACGATCGTCAGCGAGCGGATGGCGTTCTTGAACGGAAAGTCATAGCGCGTCAGGATGTAGGCGGCAGGGAATCCTAAAGCGATGCTCACCAGCGTGCTCAACAGAGCCTGCTTGATCGTGAAACCGATCAGATCTCTGAAGTAGGGGTCAGCGGCGATCTCCCCCAGGTAGCGCAACGTAAACCCGGAGTGGTCGATGACCCCGTCGCGGAAGATCGCCGTCAACGGGTAGTAAAAGAAGGCAACCAGGAAGGCCAGTGGAAATACCACCAGCGCAATCCGGGTGAACTTAGCCCGGCGGTTAACGGTCACAGCGGTCACTCGGCCTTACTCTCTTAACTTTCTTACTTTCCCTCCTCGTGTCGTCAGCGGAGGATCTGACGGCTCCATTCGCGGAGCCAGCGATCGTCGTTCTCGGCGATCAACTCGATCGGCAGGACGACCGGATCGGCGGGCACGACCGCAAACTGGCGGAACTGGTCGGGAAGTTCGGCGCTCGGATTAGCGGGGAACATCCACTCGGTGGTCGGGATCTGCCCCTGGACCTCTGGCGACAACACGAAGTCCAGGAATGCCCGAGCCAACCCAAAATCGTCCGTCCCGTTGACGATGCCCATCCCCAAGATCTGGCGATAGCCCTGATCGTTGAGCAACAACACCCGATATCGGGTGCTCTCGTTGGCGATCACGCTGTACGCCGTGTCGGTCGAGTAGCTGACCACCATCGGCACCTCGCCCTCTAAGAACAGGGAGTAGGCTTCGCTCCAGCCGCCGGTGATGGTCAGAATCGTCGAGTCCAGTCGCTCCCAGTAATCGCGATAGTTCTCTCCGTATTCGGCGATCGTCCACATCAGGAAGTCGTGGCCGACGATCGACTGGCGCGGATCCTGCACTGCCAACATGTCGCGATATCTAGGCTGGGTCAGCTCCTCGAAGGTACGCGGTACCTCACTCTCGCTTACCACCTCGCTGTCGTAGACCAGGGTGATGAACCCGTGCTCGTAGGGGATGACGCTTCCTGTCTCATCCACCCGCAGATCGTTCGGGATCCGATACAACTGAGGGACATCGTCCTCGGTGAGCGGGGTGAACAGGTTGTGCCGTTTCACCCGCGGCAGATCGGTGCTTCCGATCCCGATGAATATATCCGCTGGCGTCCCACCGGCGTCTCGTTCGGCGATGAGCTTGGAGAGCATCTCACCGCTGTCACCGGTGGCGACGAACACGATGTCGACACCGTATATCGCCTCGAACCGCTCCTCAATGTACTTCGCCGGTCCCCAAGACACGAAGCTGTCGTAGGTGTAGACGACCAACTCCCGTCCCTTCGCCAATCCGGTCAGACCGATCAATAGGATGATCAGAAAGACCATTCCCATCGTCCACCTCTGCATGATGCTCACCTCCCATAAAAGCGAAAACCCACAACCTGATCCAGGTTATGGGTTTCAACACAGCTTATCTCAATTAAGGTTTCCTACGCCGGCATTACCCGGATCAGGTTCAGAGGGTCGGTGCCCATTGCACCTTCTCAGCCCGATTCGTCGAGCTCCCCATTACCTTACCAGGAACAGTTTATCACAGTACGAGGGGGGTTGTCAAGGCATCAAGGAAGGACCATCATTCGAACGCCCGCCGGCCGCGCAGCGCGCGGCTGAGTGTCACCTCATCGGCGAACTCCAGGTCGCGGCCGACCGGCACGCCGTGAGCGATCTGCGAGATCCGGACGCCGATCGGTTTGATCAGCTTCGCCAGGTACATCGCCGTCGCCTCACCCTCGACCTTGGGGTTGAAGGCGAAGATCACCTCTTCCACCTTTTCCTGATTGAGCCGCTCGATCAGCGCGTTGATCTTCAGGTCCTCCGGGCCGACGTCGTCGATCGGGGAGATCAGCCCACCGATCACATGGTAGAGTCCATTGAACTCACGGGTGTTCTCGATCTTGAGCAGCTCCCGGGGATGGCTCACCACACACAGAAGGCGCTCATCTCGAGAGCTATCCCGACAGATCTCGCAGAGCTCGTCCTCGGTGAGGTTATAACACTGTCCACAGAACCGGATCCGTTCTCGGACGGCGAGCAGCGTCTCGCTCAACGCTTCGATCTCACCCACGCGATCTTCCCGGCTCAACAGATAGAGCGCCAGACGTTCGGCGGTCTTCCGCCCGATGCCAGGCAACTTCTTGAACTCTCGGATCAAGCTCTCCAGAGATTCAGGGTATCTTGCCACGGGTTTGAAGTTGGATTCGGGCCCTAGATCGGCAGGTTCGGCAACCCCAGCCCCTTGGCTAGCCCGCCCATCTCCTCCTCGACGAGCTCTCGGGCTTTTGTCTGGGCCTCGCGGATCGCTGCCAGAATCAGATCTTCGAGCATCTCAACATCCTCCGGGTCGACGACCTCCGGTTCGATGTTGATGTTGGTGATCTCCTGCCGGCCGTTGGCCTTCACCGTCACCATGCCGCCACCGGCGGTCGCCTCGACCTCCATTCCGGCGAGCTCCTCCTGCTTCTCCTTCAGCTTTTCGGTCATCTTCTGGGCCTGCTTCATTAAGTCTCGGAGGTTCCCCCCCATGCTGCGGACCATTGGCATCCCCCCTCGCGCCCCCTGGGAGTCACCACCAAGGAAGCGGTTTTCCTTACTATTATAGGGATAGGGAGGCGGTCGATCAAAGGCCTAAACCGATCTATCCATTGACGATCTCGCCGTCGAACGCCTTGCACACCTGCTCGACCGCCTGGTCGAATTGGGAGGTGGGATTAAGATCGGCCCCAGAATCGGCCTTCCCGCTCTCGCCGGTCGGGGAACGGAACTGGATCTCTATCCGCCACTCCGGCCCATAGAACTGCTTAACCTTGTCGGCCAGGTAGTCCCGATTCTCAGACCGCTCCAGACTCTCCTTGTGGAAGCTGAACCGGGGATCGAATGAGACGATCAACTTCGTCTGGTTGGGTGCTTCGCTCACTTGTCCCTCTGCCAGGAACGCGGAGACGGCGATCCGCTCCCGCTTGATCTCCTCGGCCATCGCCGTCCATCGGTTCGGCTCCGACTCCATCGGTGCTTCAGCTTCAGTTTCAGCTTCAGTTTCAGCTTCGGTCTCGACCTCAGCCTTGGCCTCTACCCGGGTTTCTGGGGTGACACGCTTTTGAATCTGCTTGAGACGCTGTGGCTCGACGGATTCTTTGACGGATTCCTCCCCCGATTCCCGGCCGAGCGTCAACGCCAGCGTCCCGACTTCGAGCGTCACCCGCCGGTCGAGTGACGTCCTCAGTTCGCGTTTCAGCTGCAGCAGCCTGTTTGCAACCTCGATGAGCCGATCCTCCGGACGCTCAGCGAGCCGAGCCCGGACAAAGTCGATCAGGCTGTCGAGGAACAACTCCACATCCTTCCCCCGCTCGACGAGCTCGTCAATGATCGTCAGGATCCGGTTTCGATCGCCTGCGAAGATCGTCTCCAGGAACTCGGCAATGACCTCCTCCTCAACGAGACCGAGCATCTCCAGGAGGTCGGTCTCGGAGATCTTTCCATCGCCTTTGTAGGTGGTGAGCTGTTCCAGGAGCACAAGCGCGTCCCGCATCGACCCCTCGGCCCGTCGCGCCACCGCCCGCAGCGCGTTCGGGGCGATCTCGATCTTCTCGGCACGGGCGACCTGCTCCAACCGACGTGCGATCTCCTCGGCCTCGATGTTCTTGAACTCGAACACCTGACATCGGGAGAGGACCGTCGGCGGCACCTTATGAGGCTCGGTCGTCGCAAAGATGAAGATCACGCGCGCGGGTGGCTCCTCGATCGTTTTGAGGAGCGCGTTAAACGCTTCCTTGGTCAGCATGTGAACCTCATCGATCACGTAGACCTTGTAGTGGGTTGCGGCCGGGACGAACTGAACCTCCTCGCGGAGCGCGCGTACCTGATCGATCCCACGGTTGGAAGCGCCGTCGATCTCGACGATGTCGAGGGTCGTCCCCCGGTCGATCTCCGTGCACGTGGGGCAGGTCCCGCAGGGCTCGGCCCCGTGGCGCTCGGGACAGTTGACCGCTTTGGCGAAGATCCGGGCGAGGCTGGTCTTTCCGATTCCGCGTGGGCCGGCGAACAGGTATGCATGGGCGACCTCGTCGAGGAGGATGGAGTTCTTGAGCGTCTCAACGGTGTGGGCCTGGTCCACGACCTCGGCGAACTGTCGCGGCCGCCATTTGCGGTAGAGAGATTGGTAGTCTGCCAAACGAGATCACCTGATTATTGCTCTATTGTGACATACTCCCCCGGTTGAGTCAAAAGTTTCCCCGTAGAATGCCAGCTCTACTTCGTCCGGTTCGCTTTGCGATGCCAGGGCTGAAGGGTTTATCATGAGGGCAAAGGCACGGCCCTGAGGGGGACTTCGATGAAGAGAACGGTGCTTGCTTGGATGCTGGTGGGGTTCGTCGTATTGACAGGCGCAGTGGCTGCACGTACAGTCCAGGGTCAAGACATCGACAAACTCATCTACCTGGCGGCGTACCAGGTGCAACCGGGAGATTCTCTGTGGAAGATTGCGGAGCAGTTCTACGGGGATGGTAAGAAGTGGACGGCGATCGCTGAAGCCAATGGGATCAATGTAGGAAATCCCAGGTCCCTACGCATAGGGGAGTTGTTGGCCATCCCAGGGTCACAGGCACACGCGGTCCCTGCCTTGATCAAAGCGCTGGGGGATGAGGACGTGTTAGTGCGCCAGGTCGCCGCCTTTGTGCTGAGGGAGATCGGCTCGGACGCCCGGGCCGCTGCCCCTGCCCTGATCGAGGCGCTACGGGATGAGGACGCGTTAGTGCGCCAAGTCGCCGCCGCGTCGCTTGGGAAGATGGATCCTGACGCCCGGACCACCGTCCCCGCCCTGGCTGAGGTGCTGAAGGATAGGGATAGGTTTGTGCGCCAGGCAGCCGCCGAAGCGCTGGGGGAGTTCGGCCTCGCTGCGATGCCTGTCTTGATCGAAGCGCTAGGGGATCAGTACCCGGGTGTGAACTCGCTTGCCGCCTTTGCGCTGGGAGGGATCGGCTCGGATGCGGTCCCTACCTTGATCGACGCACTGCAGGATGAGGACTGGCGCGTGCGCCAGGGGGCGGCCGGTGCGCTAGGGTGGATAGGTCCTGATGCCCGAGACACAGTCCCTGCCCTGATCGAAGCGCTGGGGGATCGGTACGCGGGCGTGCGCTCGCAAGCCGCCTTTGCGCTGGGGGAGATCGGCTCGGACGCCCGGGCTGCTGTGCCTGCGCTGATCGAGGCGCTGCGGGATGAGAGCTTGGACGTGCGCAATCATGCTGCCCAGGCGCTAGGGTGGGTTGGCCCCGCCGCCCGAGACGCGGTGCCTGCGCTGATCGACGC
>JBHIAT010000163.1:0-7892 GCA_046758705.1 Bipolaricaulia bacterium | reverse complement strand
CGAGTCTCAGCCCAGCCTCCCGGCAGGCGGCGATCAGGGCATCAGCTCGCTCCAGGGAGATATCGATCGGCTTCTCCACCAGCACGTGGACTCCGGCGCGGGCCGCGGCGCCCCCCTGATCGGCATGGAGTCCGCTCGGAGTGCAGATCGAGACGGCATCAAGGTCACTCTGGACAAGCATCTCATCGTAATCCTGGAACAGAGCGACCTGCGGAAACTCGTCTGCTACTCTGTGCCGATGTGCTTCTGAAGGGGAACAGATCGCGATCAGCTCGACTCCCCCAATCTGGGTCAGGACGTGGGCGTGGATCGGGCCAATCGCGCCGTAGCCGACGATCCCAAACCGGATTTTTTCCATATCCCTATCCCTGATTCAGTCCTTCTGCTCCAACTCCTCCAGGATCCGCCGCAACCCGGCGAACGACTCCCGTGTTCCCGCCTCCGGGCTCCCTTCCGGAGGACGGTAGTGGGTCTCCAGGGTGATGACCCCGGCGTAGCCATCAGCGCGGAGCGCCTGGAACTGGCCTGGGTAGTCGATCGCCCCGCCACCGATCGGCCGCCACTCACACTCGCCGGTTCCCGGGTCACGGTGGACGTCCTTGACGTGGACGTGGCAGATATAGGGCTTGACGCGTTCGTAGCCATCGGGATACGGCCGAATCTCTCCGGCACAGAAAGCGTTTCCGGGATCCCAGATCAGGCCCAAGTGATCCGATCGCACCTCCTGGAAGAGTCGCACGATCTCATCGCTCGTTGCGATGTTGCAGTCGTGTTCGTTCTCCAGAGCCAGGATGACATCGGCCTCCTCGGCGAGACGTAGCGGCTCTCGAAACCGGTTGATCATCGTCTCCCAGATCTCCATGACCTCGTCCCGCTCCCAGGCGGGCTCATTCCGTTTCCAGAAGGAGAAGCTGCGCACCAATCGTGTTCCGAACGTCTGGGCCAGCTCAATGGAGCGCTCCAACATCTCTATCTGCTCGGTGTAGTTGCCGCCCCGGGCGTAGAAGAGATCGCCGCGTGGGGTTTCGGTTTCACCCTCGGATGGCACAAGGTCGAGATCACACTTGAAGAACGGGGAGGCGATGGCGCAGACTTGAAGCCCGCGGTCGGTGATGAGCCTTTTGACTTGGACGACCTCGGAATCGGAGAGATCGATGATGTTTTTTTCCCAGAAGCTGCGCAGCTCGACGTAGGAAAAACCGAGCTCGACGGCGACGTCCAGGGCGTGGGCAACATCCTGAGAGATCTCATCGGTCAGGATACCGAGTGGGATCATGGGGCCTCTTCCTCTTCCTCTTCCTCTTCCTCTTCCTCTTCCTCCTCCTCACCTTCTCCCTCGTCGGTCCGGTAGAGGTAGCAAGATACCTCCTGGGCCGAGCCGATCCGGTACAGAGGCGGCGGGCGACGGTTGCAAATCTCCATCGTGTGAGGACAGCGTGGGGAGAACTTGCATCCGACGATGGCTACCTCCCCCTCCCCCAGCTCCTCCTCCGGCGGGAGCTCGACACGTCCTGCCCACTTTCGGTTGGGATCCGGTATAGGAATCGATCCCACCAGGAGCTGGGTGTACGGGTGCTTCGGATCCCGGACGATCGTCTCGACATCCCCCACCTCAGCGATCGACCCCTCGTAGAGGATGACGATCTGATCGCCGATCTGGAAGGCGGTCGACAGATCGTGGGTGATGTACAGGAACGAGATTCCAAGTTCTTTCTTTAACTTCATCATCACCTCCAGAATCGCCGCCCGCAGTGAAGCGTCGACCATTGAGACCGGCTCATCGGCGATGATCAATCGGGGTTTGAGCAGGTAGGCGCGGCCGACCATGAGCCGCTGGCGCTGTCCCCCGGAGAGTTGATGGGGGTATTTGCCCAGGATCTCGTCGGGACGGAGTCCCACCCCCTCCAGGGCCTCTTCCATCATGTGCCGGGCTGCCTCCCGGCTCTCGGCCAGTCGGAACTTCCGGATCGCGATCTCGAAGATGTGATCGACCCGATAGAACGGGTTGTAGGCTCCGTAAGGATCTTGAAACACGGCCTGAACCTCCCGTCGGAAGGTTCGTCTGGTGGTTCCATCCATCTGCCTGAGTTCTCGCCCCCGATAGTAGACCCCTCCATCGGTCGGCTCGATGAATCCCAGGATGAGACGGGCCAGGGTCGTCTTTCCGCTCCCGCTCTCTCCGGCGATTGCCGTGATCGTCGGTGGGCTCTCTTCGATGGTCAGGGAGAAATCCTCTAAAGCGATCGTCTGATCCCGGCGGAACAGCTCACCGCCGAAGATTTTGGTGACATTGCGGACCTTCAGCAGGGGCGTTCGATCCCGGGTCGAGGTCTCGGCCGATGCCTCTGCCTGTGCCTGTCGTTGGCCGTTCATATCGACTCTCGCTCTCGCTCCCGCTTCTCCTCCCGACTCTCGGTCAGCTCGACGGCGGCCTCCGGGTAGAGATAGCAGGCGGCGTAGTGACCCGGCCGGATCTCTAGGAGCTCCGGCTCCACCTCCCGGCAGTGCTCCATCACGTAGGGACAGCGGGGATTGAAGATGCACCCCGACGGGGGATCGAGCAGGGAGGGAGGGAGCCCGGTAATCCGCCCATGGAAGTCGCCACGCTCCTGGAGGGTGGGAAGCGACTGAATCAGGAGCTGAGTGTAGGGGTGGAGGGGATCGTTGTACATCGCCTCCACCCCGCCGATCTCGGCGATCTTGCCGGCGTACATGACCGCCTGCCGATTGATGATCTGGGCTTGGAGTCCCATATCGTGGCCGATGAGGATCAGAGCTGCCCCGAGCCGTTCCTGAACGTCCATGAGAGTTTGGGTGACGACCCGCTGGACGACCACATCCAGGGCACTGGTGGGCTCATCGGCGATGATCACCTCCGGCTCCAGGACGATGGCCATGGCGATGCAGACGCGCTGCTTCATCCCTCCGGAGAGCTCGTGGGAGTACATCCGGTAAACCCGCCGGGGCAGGCCGACCATGGTGAGGAGCTCCTCGATACGCTGCTTTAGAACCTCCTTCGGCTGATCGCCCTCATGGGTGGTGATCGCATCGGCGATCTGGGCACCGATCCTCATCACCGGATTGAGGGAGTTCATGGCACCCTGGGGAACCAGTGAGATTCTCTTCCAGCGCACTTGACGCATCGCTTCATCATCGAGGGAGCGTAGATCAACTCCATCGAGGAGGATCTGCCCCCCCTCGATGGCCCCAGGAGGGGAGAGGAGCCCCAGCAGGGCCATGGCCATCGTCGACTTCCCGCACCCCGACTCTCCGACGATCCCGAAGCGCTCCCCCGGGTAGACGGTGAAGCTGACGTCGTCCACCGCCCGGACGGGGCCGCGGCTGGTGTGGTAGTAAACCTGCAGGTTCTTCACCTCGAGGATCGAACGGCGCTCCTCGGTCATATGGAGTCTCCTTCAGTTCCCACTCTGAACAGGATTACTCATGATAGTATAACAGGATCTTACGGGATACAAAACAGAGAACCGGTGCCGATGATCGCTCAACGTTCGCCGGCAATCTTATCGATAAGCTCCCGGGCAGCGGCCTCGGGCTCGCGAGCTTCGGTGATCGCCCGGCCGATGATTGCATGCCACCTTCGCCCCAGGGCCTCGGTCATCGCTTCGATCGCTCCTCCCTGAACGATCAAGCCGGGTGCGTAAAAGATCGGATCTTTGATGGACTGTTCCAACCGGCCGCGAATCTCTCGGGCGATCTCCGGCCGATTCCCTGGAACGACGAACTCCCGCACGCTGTGTCTGGCCGCCTCCAGGTAGATGCGCAGTGGCGCCCCGTCCTCCAGGTAGCCGCCCTCCGAAACGGTGTATCGATGATGGGTCATCCAACCGCCGACGATCGGGGTAAGCCCCACGTGTTGCACCGCGGCGATCCAGTGCGCTTGGGTTTCGGGTCCGGCCTGGGGGAACAGGATCACGGCGTCAACGCCGGCCTGGCGACAGACCTGAGCGAACCGCTCTCCGGTAAACGGGACATCGGTTCCCGCTTTCTGATGGTCGTAGAGGATCGGTTTGTCGGTGAACGATCGGATCGCCGCTACGACCTGCGGCAGGCCGTAGCGGAGCCCAAGCTCAAAGCCAACCTTATATCCCCCGATTCCCTCAAGTGGATGGGTCGCCCGGACGATCCGTTCCAACACCTCGAGCGTCGGAACGTCACAGGCCGGGATCAGACTGCGCTCGACGGGGATCATCACCACCCTCCCCCTCCCATCCTTCCGGGTCCTTTAGGAATCGCAATAGCTCGTCGCGCTGTTCGGCACTGAACCGACCCTCGATCTCCATCACGCTGAGCACATCATCCCAGGTGGCCAGGCTGTGAAGCCGGATGTCGTGTCGGGCCAGATTCTCTCGCGCCTCCTGGAGGCCGAGTCGATCGCAACGATACTCGAAGACGCACAGGCAGTCGGTCATCCTCCCCCCGGCCGTTTCGATGCCCGCCTTGAACTGCAGCTTGCTCTCACCATCGGTGACCAGGTCTTCCACCAGCAGAACTCGGTCGCCCTGGTTCAATACGCCTTCGATCTGGGCACTCCGGCCGTGCCCCTTCGGCGTTTTTCTGACATAGACCATCGGTTTGTTCAGCTTCACCGCCAGGAACGCCGCGTACGGGATGCCGGCGGTCTCTCCGCCGGCGATCACATCGACCTCTTTGACACCGATCTTCGCCGCCACGATCTCGGCGAACCGTATCACGATCCGATAACGTATCTTGGGGTAGGAAATCAACCGGCGACAATCGACATAGACCGGCGAGCGTCGCCCGGAGGTCAAGGTGAACGGCTGTTTGAGGTTCACATAGACCGACCGGGTTTCTAACAGATCCTTAGCGACCTCCTCACTCATGACAGTGAAAGTTTGATCGACTTTCCCTCACCGGCGGATCGGTAAGCAGCCAACACCGCCTCCAGAGAGCTCCTCCCATCCCAGCCGGTGCACGACGGCTCCCGATCCTCCTCGATCGCCGTTAGGAAATCGGTGATCTCCGCCACATAGGCATTCTCACCGAAGGTCTTCAACCGGGTTACATTGACGTCCATCCAGCCGCGGGCCACCCGATCCTTCGGTCGGGTGTACCAGCGGATCTCTCCCTCGTCGATGTTGTCAATGCACTCAATTACGCCCTTCGTGCCGTAAACGAACAGCCGGCTATCCCAGCCCCGGCGGTCGGTCCACGATGCCTCCAACTCTCCCAAGACACCGTTCTTGAATTTGCGGGCTTTGATCGACAGGATCCGACCCAACCTCCGCGCGTCGATAAGCTCCTTCACCTTAAGGAAGTACGGATGGAACCTGAAATGGTGGCCAATCTGGAGCTTGACCCGGCGTTTTTCACAGGCGGCGATCATACGGTCGGCATCATCCAGGCAGATGGCGATCGGTTTTTCGCACAGGACGTGCTTACCGGACTCGGCGGCGGCGATGGTCATCTCGGCGTGGAGTCGGTTGGGGGTACAGATGCTGACGGCGTCGATATCGTCCCGGTCGAGCAACTCTTGGTAGTCGGTGTAGTAGGTTTTCACCCCCCACTGGACTGCCCGGTCTTCGGTGGTCTCGGGATCGATATCGGCGATCGCCACGATCCGAGCGCGATCCCGGTTTTTCAGATACCCTTGGGCGTGCCTTCGGGCGATATCACCGGCACCGATGATGCCAATCCCCAACATATTTTTTCTCACCCAAACCAGAATTATATGGGTTTCTGTGGAATAATACAATCGGAGGTCGGATGGTTTTCCGCTCAGTCGGTCGGTTTCTTCAGCGGACGTGCGCTTTTCTCATAATTCATCTTGGATGGGCCGACAGCGCCTCGGGTCAGGTATTCCGCAGCCCCTAACCGCATCACAACCTCTATAGAACCTCATCAAGCGCAACAGGTCGCCCATCCTCGTCGGCGGACCGACAGGCAGCCAGCGTCATCTGTAGTGAGAGGAGATTATGGTGAGCTGAGTTGTAGGGTTCACGATCCTCGGCAATGGCCAACAGTAACTCTCCCATCGTGGCCGCAAAGCCGTCGGGAAACCATCTGTCTTCCAATGCGTAGCGGTGGAAAATACCATCTTTTTCAAGTTCCACAAAATCGGCGCCAACACTGCCGCGAACCGTGCCTTCCGTTCCATGAATCCAGAATGGATGCCCTCTTTTTCTGGTCTCCGCACAGCCCACCCCGCGGATCATGGCGTTTGAACCATCGGCATATGTAATCTCAACCCACATGCCCCAGGGCGTTTTTCCCTTCGGTGGTTGATTCGGAGTTCGATAGTCACGTGCCCGCACACGGTCGACTGTTTTGTTTTCCATCCAACATCGGATAATATCGATCCAGTGAATGGAGTAATCGTAGATAGCAAAATGCTTGAGCTCATCAAACCGGGTGCCAGGGATCCAGTCGAACTTCATATCGTAGAGATGGGTGATCGCCAACACATCGCCAATGATGCCCCGCTGGATCAACAACGTGGCAATGCGCCAGGGTGGCGCCCAGCGTCCATTCTGGTTGACCGCCAGTTTCAGATCACGCCGCTGTGCCTGTTCCACAACCTCACGCGCTGCATCTACATCGAGGGCCAGAGGTTTCTGGGCCAGGATGTGTTTGCCGGCTTCTAATGCCTGACGCATCAATGGGACACGCTGATCCGGATGGGTTGCGATATCGACCACTTCGATGTCCGGGTGAGCAAGCAGTTCGTCCAGGCTGCTGGAGATGCGCTGAACATTGAACTGCTCTTTGACACCCCGTGTGGCTTCGGGTGAGATATCATACACTCCCACAACGTTCACCCCGTACTTGTTATAGGCCTTGAGATGAGCCTCCTTGACAATGTCACCGCAGCCTATGATGCCGATACCCGGGCTGTAGTGGGCGGGAAAGCGTGGCTGGTAATCGATCTGGATAGATCTTCGAGAGGATATTTCAGCCATTGGCGGTTTTCTTTAATGCGTATGCGATAGCTTGCTCCAACGTCATCGTTCGTCCCTCGACCCACGCCGTCTCAAACGCTTCCTCGTCCAGCCCGGCGCGTACGGCGGCCACGTCGCGGTCATAATCGGCGCGGTCGGCAGGCACCAGGGGAACGCCGATGGCTTCGCACAAGGCCTCCGCCGCCCCAAACAATCGCGCTGCCCGCTCCGGTTGCTCGTTTGCGCCGGCCATCCCCGCCAATTCCTCCAGACACTCGGCGATGCCCCACCTGTGCCCCAGGTCTTGCCACAGGGTCAGGCTCTCCTCGTAGAGTTTCACCGCTCGCCCCAAGTCCCCCTGGTGGCGCGCCACCTCCCCCAGGCCGCTGAGCGAGGCCGCGATGCCCAGCTTGTCCCCCAGGTCTTGCCACAGGGTCAGGCTCTGCTCAAACAGCGCGGTCGCCCGCTCCCAGTCACCCCGATGTTGCGCCACCTCTCCCAGGTTGCTGATCGACATCGCAATGCCCGGCTTGTCCCCCAGCTCCCGGCACAGGGCCAGACCCTCCTCGTAGAGTTCCGCCGCCCGCTCGTAGTCCCCTTGAAAGTGTGTCACATCCCCTAAGCCATTGAGCGAGTACGCGATGCCCTGCTTGTTCCCCAGTTCCTGAGACAGGGTCAGGCTCTCCTCGAACAGCTCCGTCGCCCGCCCGTAGTCCCCCTGCTCGTATGTCAACACACCCGCCCCATGGAGCGCCTTCGCCCGCACCGACGCCGACGCACCGCTGCCCCGTTTCAGCGCCCCTTCCAGCCACCTACGTCCCTCGCTCAGATAACCTCGCATGTGCCAGAACCGCCACAGTGCCCCGCCCAACCGCAACTCCGCCTCCACCTCCCCGCTCCCCTCAAAGTGCACCAGCGCGGCCCGCAGGTTGTCGTGCTCCGTCTCCAGCCGATCCAGCCATTCTCCCTGCTCCG
>JBHIAT010000162.1:0-7933 GCA_046758705.1 Bipolaricaulia bacterium | reverse complement strand
GAGCTGTCCAACCCTCCGGTCGGTGGCGATTGTCAAATCGCTTCGGTCGCCTGCGGCATTTGCGATACCGCCGGGCCCGTCTGAGTTGTCGTCGGTTGGTCATCTTCTTGGCGATCCCGGTGGGCAATTCGAGCATCACTGTTGTTTGAACCCGCTGATGAGAAGCGACCGCGATCCCGTCAAACTTTGAGCCGGGGTCGTCCGCCAACCACATCTCCGGGATCTGTTTGCCGGTCTCGACCCGCATCTGAACGTAGAATTGACCGAGCTTATTCCAGCGCTTTTCAGCCACACCGCCCCGGAGCAACTTGCGGGCCTTGGCCGGTTTGCAAGGCGTAAGCGGGGTACCGTCCTGGTGGAACACGGGAATGAGTGCCGGTATACGGCCAGGCTCCCGTGGACCTGTGGAGTGACCTTCGAGGGGCAAAGCAGGCTTAGTCTGTCGACGGTGTTGACGGTTGTGATGGACAGACGTGGCATTAAGCGATTCTGCCGGAGCGGGCGGAGCCAGGTCGTGCACTCCGCCGTCCTTGTAGCCTGCAATGCGTTTAGTTTGCCATTGGCTTTGCATTAGGATGGCAAACTCCTCCTAGTCAATGCTTACGTTGCTATCGCCATGGCAAGCCCGCCTCCTTGAGGGGGCAGGTCATTGACTCAAATCAATCTATACAAAGGACATGATAGCCACAAGTGTGACATCGAGGCAAACTAGAAATCATCTTTGACGTTCTGTGACGTTGAACAGATCAATGCTGAACTAAAAAAAGCAATAGGGAGTCCGGCGACCTCAAGCCACCAGACTCCCACCTGCTTCCTTGAAGGGTGGTTTATAAGGGTTGCCCTTCTGATCTGGTATTTTAGATTGCTATCGTTTCACTTACCGTTGCCCAACCACACAGATGGCCACGTTCGGCATACTTATGCTGCCATCAGCCGCGGCGTACGCCTGCGCAGCATCCGTAATTGCTTGCCAGATCTCTTGTTGTAACTCTGCTGGTCTGTCGGCAAGCAGGGCATTGACCGGAGCCGCAATGTCCTGAATAAAGTTCGTATATGCCTCGGCCGAAGGCAACTCCAATGTGAACGTTTGCCATTCGCTACGTACATCTGTGAATCCAGCTTGCCGAAGTTTCTGCTCCAAGCCTGTCGAGTCCGCCAAACTGAATGGACCGGGTATCCCCTCTGGGGGCGGTGGCAACTGGAGTATCTTCCCTGTCACGCCAAAAGTGAGACTGACCATTGGAACCTTATCTGGAGCATCCCAAACGGATGCAACCAATCGGCCACCAGGAGTTAAGAGATTTCGCATGCTGGCTAAGGCCCTGTCAAGATTGGGAAAGAACATAAGTCCGAATCGGCACAGGATAGCGTCGAAACTGTTTTCGGGAAAATCCAGTGCCTCCGCGTCCATTTCGCGGAATTCTATGTTCTGTAATCCCAATTCGGTTGCCCGCTCTCGGGCAATCGCAAGCATTTGTGGAGATTGGTCAGTAGCCACGACGCGACCTTTAGAGCCGACTTGACGAGCCGCTGTTACGGCTGGCTCGCCGATCCCAGTGGCTATATCCAGCACCCGATGTCCGGGTTCAATGTGAGCCAACTCCAGCAAGCGATCGGTGGCTCGTTGTCCTCCCCGTTCAATGACCTCCCACCACTTCTTCCAGCCGACGGCGGCAGCGTCCCATTCTTGGCGTTGCCCAGCCTTGTACTGGTTTGGATCGAAAGATTCTTTACTCACAGCTTTCATCTCCTTTGTGTGCTATTTTTGATTGAGTATATATCGGACAGTATATGCGCAAAGCACCTGAAAGGCAGCTCAGGAGGAGACAGGAAGCAGGAGGCAGGAAACAGGGAAATCTTCTCCGGTGAGCTTCTGTTCGGCATTCAATGCTGTTGTCTAACCCTGGATTTTGTCGTACCATATAAATTAAGGATAATATAATTACTATTTGCAGAGGGAGTAGACATGTGGCTTCAAACTAGAATGATGTTGTTAGTCGCACTTCTGTTGGGCATTCTCTACGGTGTGATCACCGCCCTAGGTGTTGCGTCAGGAACGGGGAGCGCGGTAACGTACATTATCATTGCCCTGGCCTTCCTGGGTTTCCAGTATCTAATTGGTCCTTCTATCGTCAGCTGGACGATGAGAATCAAGTGGGTATCGGAAGAAGAAGCGCCGGATTTACACCGAATGGTTGCCGAGCTGGCTCAGAAGGCGCGCCTGCCTAAGCCCAAGGTGGGCATTTCACAGCTGAACATACCCAATGCCTTTGCTTTCGGTCGGACGCAGCGGGATGGGCGAGTCTGCGTGACCCAAGGCATCATGAACTTATTAAGCGAAGATGAACTGAAGGCGGTGCTAGGGCACGAGCTGGCTCACATCAAACACCGTGATATGGCGATTATCACCTTGCTTTCGGCGGTTCCGCTGATCTTGTACTGGATTGCATGGAGTATGATGTGGAGCGGGATGTTCCGGAGTCGCCGACAGAGTGGTGGCTATTCGGCGCTCATCGGGCTGGGTGCCTTCGTCCTCTACTTCATTACCAACCTTTTGGTGCTCTACGGCTCCAGGATACGGGAGTACTATGCCGACCAGGGCAGCGTCCAGTTTGGGAATCGGCCACACCACCTGGCTTCCGCCCTCTATAAGCTGGTCCATGGGAATGCACGTTTCCGCGGCAGGGAGGAGCTGAGGCGCGTTGAGGGGGTTAAGGCCTTCTTTGTCAACGATCCCACCCGGGCGTTGTATGAGGTGAAGGAGCTAGCTCAGATCGACCAGGACATGAGTGGGACGATTGACCAAGGTGAGCTGCTGTCTCTGCGCCAGAAGAAAGTGCAGCTCGGCAGGGCCGATAAATTGATGGAGCTGTTCACCACCCATCCGAACATGCTCAAAAGGATCAAGCGCCTGTCTACGCTTGGTGTTTGATGTCAAACAGAGGAGGTGTTATTTCTTAAGGTTTGTTTGTCAAGCCATCCAACCAAAAAGCAATTTAAGGAGGTCATTTTGATGAAGACGAAAGAGATTGATTTTGTCTCAATCGGGATGCTCATCCTCGTGATGATGCTGGTCAGCTCGTTCGGACTCACTAGCGTGAGCGTGCAAGCCCAGGAGCCTCAGCGTGGCGGCACATTGAGAATTGCCCAGTCTGTGGAGCCTCAAGGCCTGGATCCCACCACCAACACCGCCGCTGCCGTCGACCGAGTTCTTTATAACAACGTCTACGAAGGTCTGGTGAAGCTGAACCGTGATGGGGGCATCGTCCCCGGCTTGGCCGAGCGCTGGGAGTTCTCACCCGACGGGTTGGTGTGGACGTTCCATCTGCGCCGGGGCGTGAAGTTCCACGATGGCAGCGATTTCACCGCTGAAGACGTCATCTTCACGATACAGCGCAACCAGAATCCGGATGTGCCCAACATACATCCGGAATATTACAACACCATCGCCAGGATGGAGGCGTTGGACGACCACACCGTGCGCTTCACGCTGTCACAGTTTGATTCACTGTTCCTGTTTAACTTGGCCCGCGGCGACTCCGCCATCCTGGCCAGCGATTACACCGGCGATTTGAACGTTCAGCCCAACGGCACGGGGCCGTTCAAGTTCGAGGAACGCGTTCCTGGCGATCGCATCGTGCTCGAGAAGTTCGACGCCTACTACATTGAGGAGTTGCCCTATCTGGACGGCGTGGTGTTCACCTTCATCCCCGATCCCAGCGCCGCCTTCGCAGCATTGCAGGCCGGCGACATCGACGTGCTGGAGCGCTCCAATGTGGAGAACGCCCCGGTCGCCCAGGGCGATTCGCGCTTTACCGTGTTCAACGGCGCCAGCACAGGCGAGGTCATTCTGTCCATGAACAACGCCCGCGCACCGTTCAACGACAAGCGCGTGCGCCAAGCCGTGGCCTACGCCCTGGATCGGCAGGAGATCATTGACATCGCCCAGTTCGGCTTCGGGATCCCGGTGGGCAGCCACATGAGTCCGCTCAACGAAAACTACGTGGACACGACCTGGCGCTATACGCGGGACGTGGAAAAAGCCAAGGCGCTGCTGGCCGAAGCCGGCTTCTCTAATGGCTTTGACGTGGTGATGAGCATTCCTTCCAACCTGCAATACGCCGTCAACAGCGCGCAGGTGATCCAGCAGCAGTTGGCCGAAGTCGGGATCCGCGCTGAGATCGAGCTGGTGGAGTTTCCCGGCCAGTGGTTGGAAAAGGTGTTCTTCGCGCCGAACGACTACCAGATGTCGATCATCGCCCACGTGGAGGAGTTTGACATCGACATTTATGCGCGGACGACGTACTACTTCCGCTACGACAGCGAGGCGTTCCGCGAGGCGCTGAGCCGCGCCCGCGCAGAGCCCGATCCGACCACTCGCGAACAGCTGTACGCCATCGCGCAGTACTTGATCGCGGAGGACGTGGCCACGTTCCCGCTGTATGAACTGTCCAACGCGCTCATCCTGAGCAGCAAGGTGCAGGGCTGGTGGGAAAACGAACCACTTCCCAACGCGGATGCTACCGAAGCGTGGATTGCAAGATAGATCAAGTCTCTAAAAAGAAAAGCGGGAGCGGCCTCGATTGGGGCCGCTCCTTTGCTTGACCCATGCTGTCCTATTTGGTTCGCCGGTTTTTCTCTTTGATCGTCACGCTATGGCTGGTTTCGGTGCTCACATTTCTGGTACTGCAAATCGTCCCCGGCGATCCGGCCCAGGTGGTGTTGGGCCTACAGGCCAACCCGGAGACGCTGGCCAGGCTGCGTGAGCAGATGGGGTTGAACCAGCCACCGCTGGTGCGCTATTTCAATTGGATTCGGAGCGTGGTGACCGGCGACTTCGGATCGTCGTTTCACTACCATGTGCCGGTCGGCGAACTGATTCTGACCAAGCTGGCGGTGTCCGGGCCGCTGGCCGCCCTGGCCCTGCTGTTGACCCTGTTGATCGCCTTGCCGTTGGGCATTTATGCCGCCTCGCATCACGGTCGTCTGGGCGACTACGGCATCATGCTGTTTTCCCAACTGGGGTTGGCCGTTCCCACCTTTTGGGCCGGGATTCTGTTGATCATCCTGTTTGCCGTGAACTTGAAATGGTTCCCATCCGGTGGTTTTGCCGGATGGGCTGAAGATCCGTTGTTGAGCCTCAGATCTCTGTTCCTGCCGGCGCTGTCGTTGAGCCTAGTGCAGTCCGCCATCATCACCCGCATGACGCGTTCGGCCATGCTGGAGGTGCTGAACGAGGACTACGTCACCACGGCCCGCAGCAAAGGGTTGGCCGAGCGCGTCGTGATCTACAAACACGCGCTCAAGAACGCGTTCATCTCGGTGGCCACCGTGATCGGGCTGCAGGCCGGCCAGTTGCTGGCGGGGGCCATCATCATCGAGGCTGTGTTTCACCTGCCCGGGATGGGGGGGCTGGTAGTGCTGTCCATCGGTCAGCGGGATTTGCCGGTGATTCAAGGGATTGTGCCGGTCATTGCGGCCGTCATCGTGATCGTCAACTTCTTGGTGGACTTGCTCTACGGGTACCTGGATCCGCGAATCCGCTATGACTAGTAAGGGCCTCAGCTGAAGCTAACATGAAGACACGACACATATGGCGCCGCCTGTTGCGCGACAAGAACCTGTTGATCGGCCTGAGCCTAGTGGGGTTGGTGATCTTTATGGTCGTGTTGAGCTTCTTTTACACCCCCTACGATCCGATCAAGATGGGCCGTGAGCGGATGCAGGGGCCGTCCGCCGCGCACTGGTTCGGCACCGACCAGTTCGGCCGCGACATCCTCAGCCGCGTCATCACGGGCTCGGTGAACTCGATTTTAGTGGGGGTGATCGCGGTCAGCATCGGGTTGTTCTTCGGCATCCTGGTGGGCATAACCGCGGGGTACTTCGGGGGCTGGCTCGACGAGATCCTGATGCGCATCTCGGATGTGATTTACGGGTTTCCCGCGATATTGATGGCCATTTTGATTACCGCGATCCTGAGCCCCGGCATCCAAAACAGCATGATCGCCATCGGCATCGCCAACATCCCGGTGTTCGCCCGGCTGACGCGGGGAAGCTTTTTGGCGCTCAAAGCGCGCGATTTCGTCACCGCCGCCCGGGCGCTGGGGCGACGGCGCTGGGGCATTATCTGGAAGCATATCTTTCCCAACAGCATTTCGCCGCTGTTGATACAGGCCTCCAGCAGCTTCGCCGTGGCCATCCTGGCCGAAGCCGCGTTGAGCTACCTGGGGCTGGGCACCCAACCCCCGAGCCCCAGTTGGGGGTCGATGTTGCGTGAGGCACAGATCCTGATCAACCGCACCATCTGGCCGGCCATCTTCCCGGGATTGGCGATCGCCGTGGCCGTGCTGGGCTTCAATCTGCTGGGAGACGGGCTGCGCGACGTGCTCGACCCCAGGATCTCGCGTTCGCGTTAGAAGGTGGTTAAGCGCCTATTTCGCATGAATGAGCATCTTAACCTATCCCATCCACTTGTATTCCAGGTGCTCTGAGTCTATCCTAAGACAAAAGCCAAAGGAGGGATATCCAAATGGACTTCCTCACTATCAACGGCTTCAACGTCCCATCTGGGAAGAGCCGTGAGTTCCAGGAATGGGTACGCGCCAATTTGGCAGCTCTCTCCAAAGCTGCGCCACAGGGGATAGAGCTGGTCGGGATCTATGCGAGTATGTTCTCCTCCGAGAAGCACAGCGGGGGGTACAAAATCGTCTGGCGCCTGGACAGCTATGGTGCCATGGACCGCTTCGCTGCAGCCGCTGGTGAAAACGCGGAGCTGGCCCGCCTTCTCGATGAGCTCGGGTCGTTCACCGACGTACGCTTGGGCGCGGACTACAGCAGTGAGCTTCTCAAGTCGGTCGCAGACATTACGATCTGGGCAGACTACCCCGAGGAGTAACCTTTTGTAGCCACTCTGTGAGATTGAGGTAGACGGGAGCCTGGTGGCTTGAGGTTGCCAGGCTCCTGGTGCCGTTTAGTATGTAGTGTGTTCGGTCTTGTTGAATTGTTCGGCAACGCCTCATTATGAAACACTATAGCTGTTATGCCGACAATGACCTCCCTTCTCACTCTGAGATAGACTCTTTCTGCCTATCCCAAAGGAGTGAGAAATATGAAAGACTTCCCAATCCAAAAGGAGTTCCCTTTCTTGTCGGCAAAAGATCGAAAGGCTTTGGTGCGCTATGACCTCTATCTCCAACGTAAAAACGCTCCCCTGACTCGGTTGAACAAACTGCGCCAGTTGCGCCGGTTCCTCCTCTTCCTCCCCCCATCCAAACGAGAAAACCTCGCTGATATCGCTCCCGCTGATATCGACGCCTTCATCCATTGGGGTCAGGATCAAGGCTATGCTCCCGCCACGATCAACGGCTATCTCAGCACGCTCTATGATTGCTTCGGCTACCTCCAGGAACAGGAAGATGACGCTCTCCACCGTAACCCCGTCAAGCCTCGTCAGCACTACTTACCGTCTCCCTTGCGCTTACCCCGTCCCATGGAGCGCGCAGACATCAACAGGCTCTTTTCAGTTGTCGAGCGCTCTCGAGACAGAGCGATCTTCCTGGTGGCCTTGTGCTGCGGCCTCCGGGTCAGTGAAGTGGCACACCTAAAACTGAGCGATGTCGATTTCGAGCGTCACACGCTTCGTGTCAACCACGGGAAAGGCGGGGTCGATCGGGTCGTGTATTTGACTCCCGAGGTGGAGGAGAGCCTGCGAGCTTGGCTGAGCGAAAGGATCTCGTCCTCATCCAACAACTATCTGTTTTGCTCCGCCAAGAGCCGCAACCGGACTCAACCCATAAGTCGGTCCCGCCTGTGGCAACTCCTGAAAGAGTATCTACAGAAAGCAGACATTGATCGGACTCAATACTCCCTGAAGATGCGCTCAACACATCTTTTGCACCCCTTGCTACATCGCCGGGAGTTGCACTCCGCTTCA
>JBHIAT010000161.1:0-7995 GCA_046758705.1 Bipolaricaulia bacterium | reverse complement strand
CTCGAGCGGTCAATCCGACCCCTTGAATAGAACCGTAGCGCTGCCAGATCTCAGTACGCAGCCGGCCTAACCGCTCGGCGATCTCCTCAAGATGTTTGTATTTGCTGCGGGTTAAATTCTTGCTGTAGGCAATACGTGTGACTTTAGCCATCCTCGGCGGCTTCCCTTATCTGTATCTGTTTCTTGTAGCTACGCAATCCATAGAGACGAGAAGAAAAACAGTGAACGCTTGAGGTCGTCGGCTTGCTTTTTCGAGGATACACGGCAATAGACAACCGTGAGTTTCTCCTCGTCTGGCGGCTCGATACCGAGTGCCTTCCTGACATCGGACTCGTCATAGTAACGCTGAGCGCCGGGTGTACGCTTCGCCGGGAGAACGCCTTTGTTGTCCCAGCGTCAGAGCGTCGACGGAGACTTGCCAATCCGCTCTGCAAATTCACCAATCCTGTAAATCTTGCTCATCACAGACAACTATATGGAATAGTGGGCAAGAAGTCAAGTACAGTTAACTAACTCCTCGACGAGCTGCATGATGAGGATAGCCGCGAAGGGCTTGGTCACCGACGCCAACCGGTAGGGGGTATCTGGGGCGGCCTCGATTTGGTTCTCCAGATCGGCGTAGCCAAAGCCCTTGGCCCATACCAATTGCTGATCCTTGACGATGGCGGCGGAGAATGCGGGTATCTTCAGTTTGTTTCGCAGGTCGTCCAGTTCAGTTTCAAACTGAGCCAAGGCTTCAATGTCCACCTCGGTCGTGGGTACAGGGGTTGTCACTGCCTGTCCCAAACTGGTCAGCAGAAACGTGAGCGCCACAGCCATAGCGGTAAAAAGCCGTTTCTTTTTCATCGTTTGACCTCCAGATCTTTATCTTTCTCCCGTGGGGGGAGATTCTCTGAAATACCGGGTTCCGCTTTCTCCTGACTCGCCTCCGCTGATCTCCTTGGTACTCAACAGCCATTAACTCTACGGCTGTCAGTCTATCCCTCTTCTGAAGACGGCCAGCAAATCTCATAACGTCACCGCTTACCAAATCTTCCACCGAGATCACTACAACATCCGCATCGGCAAAGGTCATACTGAATCTGAAATCGCCTGGTTCATCCAGAGGTCGAACATTGAGCACAAACACATCATCCTTCCAGAATCCCTTGAGCCACACCCGCCCATCTGCCACCAAGCCACCAAGCTGGACGGCCTGCTCGATGCGGCCCAAGTTGTTCAATCCGATCACGGCAGGTTCCGCGTCATTGACGTTGATCAGTGCCTCGTTAGTCCCGACCTCGAACGTCAGTGTAACCGACTCCCAGTCGAGTTCGTTGGCCTCTAACGTATACGTCTGACCGGATACGCGCTCCGCCACCGGGGGTAGCAGTGCGACGCCTGATGCTGCAGCCTCGGTCAGGAGGTCAAGCCGTGCCACGTCGTCCGGATTTTCTGGCAGTGGGGTGGAGGATTGCGCTGCCGGGATGATAAAGGAATGCAACAGCGCGAAGGGAATAACATCCTGGTCATTTCCCTCCCGCAAATCGCTGGTAAAGACCACCACCATATCCAGGCTGGGCACCACAAAAATTCTCTGCCCGTACAGACCCGCGGCAAAATAATACCCCGCCGTGGGTGCCAAAGCTGACGGATTGACCCACCACTGGTATCCGTATCCAGGTGAGTCGATGTGTGAGGTTGTCGAAGCCTCTACCCATTCGGAGGATACGATCTGTTCGTCATCCCACCTGCCCTCGCTCAAGAAAAGATATCCAATCTTTGCCATCGCATGGGGCGTGATGCGAAGCTCACCCCATCCCATGGTGATCCCCTGGGGGCCAGATGGCCAGATGGCCCTGGAGATGCCCAGTGGATCAAAAAGATGCTGCCTTGCGAACCCTAACGCGCTCATCCCGGTGGTTTCCTGGATGATCGCAGACAGGAGAAACGAGGCCCCCGAATTGTAGTTGAATTGGGATCCTGGCTCTTGCGTCATCGGCCTGTCCAGTACAAACTGAACCCAATCCCTGGATCTGATCATCTGAATCAGGATGTTTTCATCTGAGGTGTAAGGATGTGGCCATTCCGGCCAATCCACACCGGCGGTCATGGTCAAAAGGTGCTCAAGCGTCATCGCCTGCTTAACGTCATTCAGGTTTGCGACGGTCCGTTCTGGGAAGAAGCCCAGCACGGGCTGGTCGACGCCCTCGATGTATCCCTGATCGATGGCGATGCCGACCAGTGTGGACGTCACGCTTTTGCTCACCGAGTGCAAGATGTGCAGGCGATTCTGCCGGACCGGGTAGAAGTAGGCGTCCGTGACAATGTAGCCGTTGCGAACCACGGTCACGCTGTCGATGTCGATCTGTCCTTCCTGGATGTAGGCCAACATTTCCGCCAGCCGCGCCGAGTCCATGCCCTGTGCCTCCGGGGTGGACGTCCGCCAGCCCTGGGTCGGCCAATAGTCCGGTTCTATTTCGAGGGTAGTGATCTCATCTGCCGTCAGGGGAGCGAACGCACCCACGACCGGCAGAAAGACCGCTTCGTGCAGCGTGTCGTACTCGTCCGACATCGCCTGCAGTACGACAACGTATGCCCCGGCGTCATCTTCGGCCAGCGCTACGTCCACCATGCTCAGCCCGTCCTCCGGCTCGTCGAACTCAAACGCGTACAATCTCCAGGAGAGCGTATCGGATGGGTAGCTGCCGACGCTTGGCGGAAGTTCGTCTACCCCCGCTTCAGCCAACAGCAACGGGACAAGCTGGTCGAGATCCATACCGGGAAAGCCCACCTGGATTAGTTCGGTTGAGCGATTAAACGACGGATCGGTGAGCGGATTGCCCGGTACAAAGTTCCCCAGGTCGAATTGGCCCCAGCCTTTAGGCACCACGCCTCTGATGCCCAAGTACGTGCTGGTGAAAGGCACAAGTGTGATATCCGTGAGGTCGGTTTCAGTTGTTGCTTTCTCGCCGTACGCCGTCAGTCCCAGCAGCATAGTCGACAGAGCCAAAGCAAGGGCTATAACACTTTGCAACTTTTGCATCCTACTCCTCCTCTTTCTCTTTTACTCCACCTTTTCCAACATGTACTCGACCACGCCGACTCCAAATATTATGACGGGTCTACCGTCGTCATCTTCGCTGAACTCCACCGGTACACCCGCAATTGGCGGTGTGAATGTACGGTAAGTGATCTTTCCATCTCCTCCCAAGCGCGAGCGTATTTCTGTTCGGAACTCACCCGCATCTAACACCAGCACACCATCCTGCCATTCAAGTGTGACGTCGCCGAGTACGTCGTTGGTGTATGCACCCAGATGAGGCGCGACCGCGTCCGGATCGACGCTGTCCTGGAGCGATTTGAGCCGATCATCATCAACGTTTCGGGCGTAACCGGTTCGTTCGTTTCCAGATCGCGCACGCCAAAGCCGTTGGCGTAGACAAGTTCGCCGCCCTGCACAATCGCCACTGCTGCGCCCGGCACCTCCAACTGTTCTATCTTCTCGACGATGTACGCCTCGCGTTCGCCGACACTTTCCGGTGCTTCGTCCAGTCCAAACTGTCCGGTTATGACCCCCAGAAGCGCTTCAGCGCTCATAGGTACTGCATCATGCACGATAGCCGTCGGGTCTACTGCTGAACTGCCGCGTACGAAGGTGCCCGGCCCGACTTTGGTCCAGCCAGCCGGAGCAACGCCACTGACACCCAGCTCTTCACTGGTGAACGGCTCAAGCTCGATCGTTTCCGCAACCTCGGCCGGCACAACAAACGGCTGTGTGGCCGTGCCCATCTCCGCGATGCAGGCATCATCCGGTGCCGTGGTGGGATCGTATTCGCCCGCCAGGATCAGTGTTGGAATGTCGCTGCTCACCGGCTCATTCTCGATGGCGTCGGCCTGGCCTGCTCCCCAACCCGGACAGACCGCATAGCTTAGTCCGCCGACCTCGAACCCCCCAAAGAAGCTGGCGAACTCAGGGTATTGGGCAAGCACAGCCTCGAATGCTTCCGGTGAGCTAAACGGGATTTCTTCGTTACACAGCACCGAGAAGTACATTCTCCAGCTTCGGATTTCTTGTCGCAAAAGATCATCCCGTGCGATCAGCAAAATCGCATCAAAGATCCCTTCGCTGGCGTCGTAGATAATCTGTGGCAGCAACGGCCTCATTGGGGTGGCATAGAGCGACCGAAACACCAGCTCAATCAGACCATCCCCGTCCAGCAACTTATTGTAGCGTTTACGGGTGAACGGGTGGATGATCTCGACACTCGCCGGGCTCTCGTTCAGCCGGTCCACATCGTAGCCCAGCGCGATGCGCAGGTCGTTCACGTCGGCGGCGTTGGCGACCGTGTTGTAGGCTGACAGGTCCGCGACCGCGCTCAGGTTCTCGGCGCAGGCCATAAATGTTTCCACCTCTCCACCATACGCTGCCAGCTCCAGGAGCATGACCAGCAAGGCTAACACGGTAAAGGTTTTAAATTTCATCGCTTTTTTCTCCTTGCTTTTAGGCTCGTCCCAGGAGCGCATTGACATAACGCTTAACACTGAAACGCTGTCCGGAAAGCAGGTTCTGGGCGTGGAACATCGCGGCGACGGCCCGGATGATCAAGTATGCTGTGGTGGCCAGCAACCCGGTCGCGAGCAGCAGCTGCCACACCGGCACACCACCCATGGCCAGGCGCTTCATCATCATAATTGAGGCCGTCAGCGGGAACAGGCTCAACCCGGTTCCAAGTGCGCCGTGAACATCTTGAGGTCTGATTATGAGCGTGATGAAGTATGCGACCAACAGCGGCATAAAGACCACCTGTTTCACCTGAGGGGTCTCCTTCAAGTTGGGCACCAGCGCTCCCAAACCCGCCAACAGACTGGCGTACACGGCGTAGCCGAGCAGGAAGAACACAATACCCCACCCCAGAATCCAGGCCGGGAATCCAAAGCCAGCCGGAACATTCAATGTCTGCCTTCCCACAATCCACAGAAAGGTACCGACCCAGGCCACGGCTTGGAGCAGACCGAGGATTTCTCGCCCGATGATCTTGCCCGCCAGCAGCTGTCGCGGACTGACGGATAGCATCAGGATCTCCATCACCCGGTTTTCCTTCTCCTTGCTTACACTTTTGAGCAGCTCCTCAGACGAAACTACAATAAGCGCGTAAAAGAGAACCACTGTGGTCATTAGAAATAGATATAGATGATCATCAGAGGCATCCTGTGACTCCGGAGCCAGGGTGGTCACGCTGAGGTCCATCGGATTCCAGATCCGACTGGCCAATTCGACGTCGCCATCCAGCAAGTTGACCAGCAACACCCAACGCATCCAGCCAGATCGATCCTTAGGTGAGATCGGGTTGTAGTGCGGGCGGATGGCGATCAGCTGGCCGGTATTCACATAATCTTCAGGGACGATATAGTAAGCCGAGATCTCACCTGCTTCCAATGCCTGACGGGCAGCGGCATCATCAGGATAAGCGACCAGCCTGCCCGGCGGGAGGTCTTCGGGAAGGAACTCAATGATCCCACTCTGGTCGACATAGCCTTCGGCCTCAGTCTCTCGTGTATCCGGTGCTCCGGTGCCAACGTCGGACGAACTGTCGGTCAGAGCTGAAACAACTGTGAAAACCAACAAGGCAACCAGCGGGAGACCAAAGGCGATGAACATGAACGACTTGCGAGTGGCGGCGGTGATGATCTCGTTGCGCATGACCAGCAGTGTTTTATTCATGATGACCGCCACTGAGTGACTGCGCTAAAGCCGGTGATGTCCCTCTACCGAAAAGCTCGCGCCAGATCAGACGCTGGCCGTAGCGCAGCATCCCCAGGCGAAACGCGCGTCCAGCCAACCACAAGGCACCCAACGCGCATAGGATCTGAATCACCACACTGGCAGCGATTTGCCAGACGGGTACCGTCATAAAGATCGTCCGCATACCGACTGCTGGCAGGGCGGTGAGCGGAAACAGGGTCAACCCGATTGACAGAGCGCCGTTCGGGCTTTCTGCAATGCGCGGTAGGAGCATAGGAATCATAAAGAGAAGAACGGCGTAAAAACCGATGATCAACTGGCCCTCCTGGGCTTCTACGATGGTTACTCCTACAGTAGTCATCAGGGCAGCCACGATCACATATGCAGGGACAAACATCGCAATCATTATCAACAGAGTTTTCGGATCCAGGCTTGGGTTCTGAAGCCATTGGACGCCCAAAGCGTCGCCACCGATGACGATCGCCAGCACGGCGAAGGCAATCCAGGCGGTGAGCTGGGTGAAGCTTATGGCAACGATACCCAACACCTTGCCGCCCATCAGTTGATTGGGCGAGATAGAGGTCACCAACACCTCCATCGTGCGGTTTGCTTTCTCCTGAGTCACAGCATCCATCATGTATCCTGAACTGAAGATGGTCAGAAGGACGAATACAAAAGCTATTATGGCTGGCAAGACCTGGTTCAGGGATGGTCCACCACCAGAGAATTCACGGCTGCCATCCGGTGGACGCACGATGATGTCACTGTCGGCAACAGCCCGCTGGGCAATCTCAGCTGGCTGGCTGGCCAGCAAGTTGATCTGCATGAAATCCCGGAACTGGCGAGTGGCAGTCCTATCAGGCTCCTTGATGTAGATGAGCTTGACCTGGCGGGTCTCAGAATAGTCTGGGGTCAGGATGTAATAGGCTTGGATTCGTTCCGATTCCAATGCACGGTGCGCGGCTTCCTCCGTCTGAAAGGGAATCAGGGGCACACGCTTTTCAGAACTGTCGCTCATGGGCGCAGAGATGGGGTTTGCCAGCAAACCGGCGTGATCAACATAGCCGATGGCAGCGTTGCTCGCTCTGTCCTCATCGTTCAGGGTGTCCATGAGGTAGCCAAATCCGATAACAAAGGCAATAAACAAGGGCACGCTGAGGATGACAAAGATGAAGCTCTTCCTGAAGACGTTTCGAGCATACTCATACTGGGCCACAAGCCAGAGCTTGGACATCATGCATCTCCTTCCTTCACCACGCGGATAAAGATCTCGTCCACGGTAGGAATGGCAATCTCGAATTTCTCCAGGATCACGTTGTTTGCCATCAAAGCTTGCAGCACGTCTTGCGGGGTGGTGCCCTCCGCCAGAGTCAGCTTGGTGGTGCTGTTGTGATGGGAGATGTCCACAACCCCCTCCACGGCTGGCAGTTCGCCCACGGCGCGCACCAGCAGAGCGTGGCCGGAGTATTGGCGGCGGATTTCGTCCAAGTCTCCATAAAGCACGTCTCGCCCATCGTTAATCAGCAGAATGCGGTCGCACAATTCCTCCACCTGGTGCATTTGGTGCGTGGACATAATGATCGTTTTGCCCTGATCGCGCAGGTCTCGCATCAGGTCTTTGACCATCTGCGTATTGATCGGGTCGAGGGAGGTGAACGGTTCGTCAATAATAATGAGCTCCGGCTGATGCAATATGGTGGTGATGATTTGCGCCTTTTGCTGCATGCCCTTGCTGAGCTCCTTGACCTTTTTCCCTTTGTGGTCGGCCAGATCCAAACGCTCCAGGTACTCCCCGACACGTTGGCGAGCCTCGCCGACGGAGAGACCTTTCAACGTGCCCAGGTAGACCAGACAACGCTCAAGGGGAGCATCCTGATACAGGCCGCGTTCCTCCGGCATGTAGCCGATGCGCTCTTTTTTCTCCTCGGTCATCGGCCCGCCCAAGATGGACACCGTGCCACGGTCCGGCTTGAAGATATCCAGCATCAGCCGGATAGTCGTGGTCTTGCCTGCACCGTTGGGGCCGAGCAAGCCAAAGATTTCGCCACGTCCGACGGCAAAGGATACGTCAACGACCGCATGGGTTGCGCCAAACGATTTGGCGACGTGTGAAACTTCAATCGTGTGCACCTTTCGACCCTCCTTTTTCTTCTTTCTTCGCACGGACTGGAGAAAGTATATCCCGTGGATGTTAAGAATTTGTTAAACCGAATTGTTGGTAGTCTCCCTTTCAAGTGTTGCTGACAACAGGAATCGGTAGAGTTGTCAAA
>JBHIAT010000160.1:0-8060 GCA_046758705.1 Bipolaricaulia bacterium | reverse complement strand
ACATCAGCAAGGAGCGGGTCCGTCAGATCCAAAAGGATGCGCTGGAGAAGTTGAAACATCCGAAGATGAGGGAACGGCTCGAACGATTCCGGGACTTGGTTCGGACGGGTTGAGGAGCTTCCGATACTGGATCTGAACCTCCGACAGCTCATTTCTGATGAACTGCAACAGCGGGAGGAAGAAGGGTGTGAGGTAACGGAGCTCCGAGAAGCGCTTGAAAAGACCCATGAGGAGGGACTCAAAGCGCTCTATTGGGGGGTGATCAACCTTCCATCTCACCCCCGCCCCGATTTTCCCTACAAAGAACCCTCAGAGTTGGTAAGGATCCGTCAGGCGAGGCCGGATGGGATTCGTAAGGCACGCGTGGAGTTCGCCGACGAAGCGCTCTATGACCGGATCTACGGGGCATGGCTGGGCCGCTGTGCCGGGAACCTCCTGGGGAAGCCGGTCGAGGGTTGGTCGCGAGAGCAAATCGAACGGTACCTGACCGAGGCTGAGGCCTACCCACTCGACGACTACTTTCCCGAGCCCCCCTCATCAGAGTACCGAACCCACGCACCAGGTGCGCTCCGAGGCCACATAAATCGGGCGCTTCGCGATGACGATCTCGACTACACGATCCTCAACCTACGCATCCTGGAGGAACAGGGTCTCGATTTCACCAGCGAAGACGTGGCCAGCGCGTGGCTCAACCACTTACCCTACATGCAGGTCTATACGGCAGAACGGGCCGCCTATCGGAACCTGGTCAATGGCACCAGCCCACCGGAATCGGCCCGCCACCGAAACCCCTATCGGGAATGGATCGGCGCTCAGATCCGGGCCGATATTTGGGGGTATGTGACGCCCGGAATGCCGGAACTGGGCACCGAGCTTGCCCACCGGGATGCGTCGGTCTCTCACGTCAAAAACGGGATCTACGGGGAGATGTTCGTGAGCACGATGTTGTCGGCAGCATTTGTTACGGACGATATCGAGGAAATCATCCAGATCGGCCTCTCAGAGATCCCCGAAAGATCCCGTCTGGGGGAGGCGGTGCGTAACACGGTACGCTGGGTCCAAGAATCGCGTGATTGGCAAGACAGTTGGAATAACGTGATGAACGCGTACGGAGATTATCACTGGGTCCATACCCTTCCGAACGCAGCCTTTGTCGTATTGGCCTTGATCCATGGTCAAGGGGCGTTCGAGACGACCGTGGCGATTGCCGTCATGAGCGGTCATGACACCGACTGCAATGGAGCCACCGCCGGCTCCATCGTCGGCGTGCTGCGAGGTGCCCGGGCACTGCCCGAGAGCTGGATCGCACCGTTGAACGATCGGGTGGAAAGTATCGTGGCCGGCTTCACCGACAGTAAGATCTCTGACCTCGCGAGACGGACGGCGGAGATCGCCCGAAACACCCTGGAGTGTCGTTAGTCGTTGGTCGTTAACCCGTCCGGCCTCGACGCCGCCCGCTCAGATACACCAGCACACCCTGAACGTCCGTTTTGAGCATCTCTTCGGTGAACGTTCGATCGTAGAGCTTGGACAGCAGGTCATCCTCGTCGATGAGCTTTCGGATGACCGCCCCATCGTCGCCGAGCGCTCTGTGGGCCTCCTCAATGGCCTCCACCCAGTTCACCAGCAGATCCGCGTACGCCTCGAGCATCCTGGCATTTGTGGCTCCGTAGTGGGTGTAGAGAAGCGTCTTGGGGTTTAGATCCTTGAGCCGCTCCAGGCTGTCCAAGCTCTGCTCCAGATTGAATCCGGGCGGCGGGGTCGTCGGCACCAGGAGGTTATGATTCGGGTCATAGATGCCGACGGCGTCGCCGGTGAACAATATGCGTTGATGGGGTTCGAAGAAGCAGAGGTGATGGGGCGCATGGCCCGGCGTGTCGATCGCCTCCAGGAGGAAACCGCCGAGGTCGAACGTCTCACCGCCCGATGCCGTCACCAACTGCGCTTCCGAGATCGGCTTGACCGTGCCGTACTGGTGAAACATCTTTCCGACAGCCCGTTCAACGCTTACCAGCAGGCGAGACGGATCGGCCAGATGTTTGGCCCCCCGCTCGTGAACCACGACTTTGGCCCGAGGAAACTTTTCAGCAAGGACCCAGGCGCCGCCGGCGTGGTCGAGGTGGATGTGGGTGATGAAGATGTAATCGAGCTGCTTGATCTCGAGCCGGTCGAGCGCGTCCAGCACCCGATCACTTTCCAGGGAGGTCGCGGCCTCCACCACCGCCTTGCGGGCCGCGTTGAGGATGTAGACGGCGCCGAACTTCGGGATGTTGAACATCCCGGTGTCGATCCAATAGAGGCGATTGTCTGCGCTGGACAGTTGCTCCATCACCATTTACACTACACAATCCCGGCTCATTTGACAAATCCGTTGTTGAGCCATCCCGGTCGGCTTCTATATAATATAATTTAGTATATTGGTGTAAAGGATTTACACAATTTTTCAATGCCTGAACCAATTTTAGAATTAAAGAATCTATCTGGTCAGAAAGTGGAAGAGCTTCTCAAAAAATACAACATTAACTTGACCGTCGAGGAAGCAAGAAAGATTGAAGAAGATATATTAGGTCGACCCATGACTCTGACAGAAGCTACTGCTTGGAGTATTGAGGGGTCTGAACACTGCTCCTACAGGTCGTCAAAAATGCATCTTAAGCAACTTCCAACAGATGCTCCAAACGTGATGTTAGGACCAGAGGAAGATGCTGGGATAGTGGAAATAGCACGTTACAATGGCAAACGCTACGGAATCGTAATTGCACATGAAAGCCATAACCATCCGTCGCAAATTGTACCCTATGAAGGAGCGGCAACCGGTATTGGTGGAATCGTCAGAGATGTGTGTTGTATGGGCGCAAAGGTGATTGCGGTAGCTGATCCTTTGCGCTTTGGCGGTATCGATTTGAATAAATCAAAATGGATCGCTCATGGTGTAATATCCGGTATCGGTGGGTATGGCAATCCGATTGGCGTGCCCAATATTGCTGGCGATGTCTATTTTAATTCGTCGTTTAATGAAAACTGTCTGGTCAATGTGATCGCGTTGGGGCTGGTGAACGGGTCAGGTATTATTCACTCCAAGGCCCCGCAAGGTGCGGGTGAAGGAGAATATGACATCATTTTGGTTGGCAAACCCACTGACAATTCTGGCTTTGGTGGGGTCAGTTTTGCCTCAGTTGAACTCGACAAGAACGCCAAGCAAAAAAATAAAGGGGCGGTGCAGGAACCGAACGCATTTCTCAAGAGACATTTACTTGAATCCAGCTATCATTTGTTTAAGATTCTGCAGAAAAAACAGTTGACAGATAAAGTAGGTCTCAAAGATTTGGGAGGGGGCGGAATATTATGTGCATCTGTTGAGATGGTGGATGCGGGTGGGTATGGTGCAGAGATTGACCTGGATAAAGTCCATCTATCGATGGATGATTTAGCGCCGCAAGCCATCCTTTGCGCTGAAACGCAAGAGCGATTTATGTGGATTGCTCCGCCAGAGATCACGAAGATGATTGTAGATCATTACAACAGAACATGGGGTTTACCCAAAGTTTCTAAAGGAGCTCAAGCTTCGGTCATAGGTCAGGTGAAGACTGGTGGGCAGTATGTTGTGAAGTATCAAGGGGTAGAGAAGGTGGTCGATGCTCGCGCATGTGATATTACAAAAGGCTTGCAGTATAACAGGCCCTATAGAGCTCCCAAAGTGCATGTTGTAGAACCTCGTTTGCCAGAACCGAAAGATTATAACGAGGTATTGCTCAAAGTATTGGCCCATGAGAATGTAGCTGACCGTTCCTTGGTGTATGAACGATATGATAAAACCGTGCAAGGCATTACGGTGATTGAACCGGGCCAAGCTGATGCCGGCGTTATACGCCCGTTGATCGATGAGGATGTGCCGAAGGGAATAAAGAATGTCGGGGTCGCGCTGGCAGTGGATAGCAATCCCTTCTATGCCCGCATCAGTCCGTATTGGGGCGCGGTAAATGCGGTGGTCGAAGCCATGCGAAACGTGGCGGCGGTGGGTGCCATTCCCTGGGCCATTACCGATTGTTTGAATTGCGGCAATCCCGAAAAGCCACAGCAGATGTGGCAGTTTTTGGAAGGGGTGCGAGGGATTGCTGATGCGTGCAACAACATTCATTTAAAAGGAGATCTAGACAGTCCTGTGCCGGTGATTTCAGGGAACGTGAGCTTTTATAATGAATCGAACTCTAAAGCCATTGATCCATCTGCTATTATTGCATGCCTGGGAAGATTGGACGATTATCGCCGAGTGATTACCATGGAATTGAAACAGGCCGGCTCCCGGCTTTATTTGATAGGACCGAGAAAAGATAGGCTGGGGGGGAGTGTGTATTACCAGTTATTCGATAAAATCGGGGCCGATGTACCAAAACCCAATTTCCAAGAGGTTGAGGCGAACATTTATGCCGTCGTTGATGCCATTAATCAGGGCTTACTCCTTTCCTGTCATGATATTTCTGATGGGGGATTGGCGGTAACACTGGCTGAAATGTGTTTTGGTAGCAACGGGAAAAATCGCATCGGAATATCCGTTGATCTGACCCATGTATCTCCGGAATTACCTGCATGGAAGAAATTGTTCTCTGAGACCGGAGGGTTTGTTTTGGAAACGAAGCAGTCAGAGAAAGTAAAACAAATATGCAGCCGGTATGGGGTTGAGCTCATTCCGATCGGCACAACAGTGAGTCAGGAAACCTTTCGTATAACGGGTGGAGGTCGGGCGATCGTTCATCTCGATATTCGGATAATGGCCAAAACGTGGCTCAATGGGTTAAGGGATAAACTTTCATGAGTATAGATTATAAACAATCAGGAGTTGATATAGAGGCTGGCAACGAATCGGTGAGGCGCATTAGAGATAAAGTCGCTGCCACTTTTGACGAACATGTGATTACGGAATTAGGGACATTCGGAGCACTCTATGATATGGACATTCTGAGAGAATATAAACACCCAGTACTTATACAAAGCATCGATGGGGTAGGAACCAAACTCAACGTGGCAAAGAGGGTTGGAAGGTATGATACGGTGGGTGAGGATATCGTGAACCACTGCTGCAATGATATCGTTTGTCAAGGAGCTCGCCCCTTGACTTTTCTCGATTATATTGCTGCAGATAAGCTGAAGCCGGAGACAGTAGAAGAGATCGTTTCCGGCATGGCAAAAGCATGCCGGGAGAGCGGGGTCAATTTGATCGGTGGAGAGATGGCTGAAATGCCAGGAGTATATGGCGAAGGAGAGCATGATATTGTCGGGTGCATGACTGGGGTGGTGGAAAAAGATAAGATCATCACGGATGAAACCATTGGCGCAGGAGATCGTGTCATAGGGCTGGGTGCAACCGGTCTCCATACCAACGGATTCTCTCTTGTGAGAAAAATATTTTTTGAGATGCACGGTTTTGCTGTATCTGACCCGATACCTGATTTAGAGGTGCCATTAGGAGATGAGCTTTTAAAACCACACCGGAATTATAGTCACGTCATTCTGCCCCTGCTTGAAGCGTATTCAATAAAAGGCATCACCCACATTACCGGTGGGGGAATGATTGAAAATATACCGCGTATGTTACCTGATGGCTTAGCGGTTGAGATTCGAAAAGGCAGTTGGCCCGTTCTGCCTATATTTGATTTGATTCAAACGCTTGGAGAGGTGGACGAATCAGAGATGTATCGAGTCTTCAATATGGGAATCGGGATGGTTTTGATTGTTGATCCGGAAGATGAGGAAGCGATTAAAAGTATGCTCACGCGGAAGGGTGAGAAGGTGTATACCATCGGAAAGGTTATTCACGGGAAGAAACAACTGCTGTTTAAATATCATGTATAAGATTGCTATTATACAGTTTCCCGGCACAAATTGTGAGTATGAAGCTGTCCGGGCTGTAAAGCAGGCCGGGATGCAGCCCGCGTTTTTTCGCTGGAATAGACCGGCAAGTCAATTGAAACCGTTTGATGGGTATGTTATTTCCGGTGGATTTTCCTATGAAGACAGGATAAGGTCTGGAGCTATCGCTGCTAGAGATCCTTTACTTGAGGTGATCAAACAGGAAGCGGAAAAAGGGAACCCGGTGCTCGGACTGTGTAACGGCGCCCAAATATTGGTGGAATCTGGCTTAATACCCGGATTTGAAACGTATTCTCTGGGTGTGAGTCTGGCATGCAATACTCGAGGATATTTGAATCTATGGGTTCATATTAAAAATGAGGCACAGCCAGGACGGTGTGCTTTTAATCACTTTGCAAACGGACGCTATTTTCGTTTGCCGATCGCTCATGGTGAAGGTCGTTTTGTGATCCCCCAAGAACTTTTAAACCAACTGATAGCCAATCACCAAACGGTGTTTCGATACTGTGACGAACATGGGAACGTCATTGACGAGTATCCGGTCAATCCTAACGGTTCTGTATATAGTTTGGCTGGAGTATGTAATCCTGAAGGCAATGTATTGGCGCTCATGCCACATCCTGAGCGCGTCGAAGCCGGGCAGGTTATTTTCCAGTCAATGAAAAAGTATCTAGAGGACGGTAACAAGCAATTCGGCGCAAGCAAAGCGTTGGATGATGACATCCCTCAAGTTGAGATAACGACATACCAAAAGCCAGAAAATAGCATGGAATTTCTAGTTGATTTAATCATCACTGACAATGAAGCCGAAACACTCCAAGTAGCACTCGAACAGCTCAAGTTTGGTCGGATAAAGGTTCGTCGTTTTATCCATTGGGAGGTTGGGTTAGATATAAGTCAAGACTTGGATAGAAACGCACTCACTCAAGAATTAATTGATTCGGGTGAGCTACTTAATACCAATAAAGAGATCCCGTATGTAGATGATAAGGGCGTGCTTTTGCCCAAAAGCCATACTATTTTGGTAAGATATAAAGATGATTTTGTCGGAGAAGAAAAGCTTCACACCCTACGGCATCGTTTGGGGACGACTGGCATCACATCTGTAAAAAGAGGGGTCGTGTGGCAGATCACGTGTCGTGATAAAACGTGGGCTAAGATTTTAGAAAGCCACATCTTGTTCAATCCCTATTCACAATCGGTCAGTTTTTATAGTGACCGGAACTAGCGATGAAGAAAGAATTTATCGAACAAAATCTTAACAATGTTCTTACCGAGACAAATTTTGAAAAATTAGGCGAGAAAAAAGCGGGAAAGGTGAGAGACGGATATTTTTCTGAGGATACGGTAGCTTTTATCACCACTGATCGCCAGAGCGCATTTGATCAAGTGTTGGCGTCCATTCCATTTAAGGGTCAGGTACTCAATCAGGTGAGCGCATGGTGGTTCGAAAGGACAAAAGATATTGTTGATAACCATGTATTGGATGTTCCGGATCCCAATGTCATGGTGGGCAAAAGATGTGCGGCATTTCCTTTCGAAGTCGTGGTGCGGGGCTACCTGACTGGCTCGACGGCCACATCGGTGTGGACAAATTACAAAAAAGGCATGAGGGAATTTTGCGGTCATAAGCTCCCTGATGGCATGAGGAAAAATCAAGCGTTTGACCATCCCATTGTCACGCCCTCAACCAAGTTTGAAGCACATGATCGCAATATATCTCCGGAAGAGATTTTGCAAGAAAATATGGCCACGAAACAGGAATGGAAAATAATCTCTGAAGCGGCGCTGAAACTATTTGCTTGGGGTCAAGAAACAGCAAAAGCTCACCGGTTGATTTTGGTGGATACGAAGTATGAGTTTGGCAAAGACCGGAACGGCAAAATTTTGGTTATCGATGAAATTCACACGCCTGATTCTTCGCGATACTGGCTTGCTGATACCTATCAGGAACGATTTGCTAGCAGCGAGGAGCCTGATAATATCGATAAAGAATTTTTGCGCTTGTGGTTTAAAAAGCGGTGTGATCCGTATCATGATCCCGTTTTGCCTGAAGCGCCTAAGGAGTTGATTATAGAGCTCTCTCACCGCTATATTAAGCTGTATGAGATGATTACGGGTCTAGAGTTTCGGGTGACTGATGAACCGATTCTTCAACGACTTGAGAAGAATTTACAAAAATATGGATATCT
>JBHIAT010000159.1:0-8078 GCA_046758705.1 Bipolaricaulia bacterium | reverse complement strand
ACTGGACGACAAGCCGGTTGCGCTCCTCGTATTTGACCTCGTTGGAATGAATGAAGAGGTCGTATCGTTGATACGGCAGCAAGCAGAACGACAACACGGAATCCCTTCATCGAAGGTTGCGATCACTTGCACACATACGCACTCCGGCCCAGCCGGCTTTACCCGATATCCAGATATAGATCAGGACGCAGAAGAATTCGTCCACCAAACCATCGCCAGGGCCATGGACGGGCTCGGTGAAGCCCGGTCAACCCTATCGAATGCATATATGGGCTATGGAGAAACCCAGTTGAGCCGAGTATGCACCGATAGAAACACCCCTGACCAAAAGATCGACACCACCGTGGCCGTCGTCAAAGTGGTCGGCAGAGACGGGGACAGGGATCAACCCATCGCGATCCTGGGGAACTTCCCCTGCCACCCCACCGTGTTGGGAGCCGATAATCTGCTGTTTTCCGGGGATCTCTTTGGTGAAGCCTGTAAGGCGATAGAGGATTTTTACAACGGCCGAACGGTGTGCGCGTTAACGAACGGCGCTGAAGGAGACATCAGCACACGTTATGTTCGACAGAGTCAAACATTTGAAGAAAGCGCAAGGTTGGGCGGAAAGCTCGCTGAGAAGTTACTGGAGGTGCTGACTTCCGTGAGAACTTATAATGATGTGGCACACCTTGGAATCTTAACACGTCGCTTTCCCATCCCGTTGAAATATCTACCCGATTTGGTCGAAGCCAGAAGTCAATTAGCAGCCAGCAAAAAGAAACTACAAAGATTGAAGGACGAGGGAGGTAGCCATGGCGATATCCGGGTTGTCGAAACCGAGATACAAGGTGCTGAATCTCTATTAGAAAGCGTTATTGCGTCTAAAAAGCGTGGAACCAAGAGGTCGGTCATCGTTGAGATGATGGGCATCCGCTTGGGTGACATCATCTTGATCACCATCCCCGGCGAACCTTTCAATCAGCTGGGTGTGGAGATCAAGGCTTCAGCTCATCCCGCCGTTAAGGTTATCGTTTTGGGTCTGGCCAATGGGTATGTAGGCTACTTTCCGACCAGAGAAGCCCAAGACAAGCGGAGCTATGAGGTTTTAACATCCCAGTTTGACTTCAGGGCTTCGGAACTGTTGACAGACGAGGCGGTAACGCTCGTTCAGATGTTACAAAATGTCGAGTCATAGGAGGAGACTTTGAGTTTGAGCCTATTGGATCAACTTAGGGGCGGACTGGTTGTGTCTTGTCAAGCATCGCAACATTCCCCCCTGCATGGGCCTGGTTACATGGCTGCCATGGCAGTAGCCGCTGAGCTCGGGGGAGCCGTCGGTATTCGAGCGAATGGTCCTGATGATATCAGCGCGATTAAAGAGCGTGTTCATCTGCCGGTGATCGGGGTCTACAAAAAACAGTATGTGGACTCTGATGTCTACATCACTCCCACATTCAGAGAAGCAAAAGCCATAGCCGGTGTGGGCGCGGAGATCATCGCACTTGATGGAACAGATCGGATCAGGCCTGAGGGAATCAGCCTCCCAGAGCTTGTGAGGAGGATCAAGATGGAGTTAAACGTATGGGTCATGGCCGATATCTCGACCGTCGAGGAAGGCATCAAAGCAGCAGAGTACGGTTTTGAGATCGTTGCCACCACATTGTCCGGCTATACCCCGTATTCTACAGAGCGCGAGCGGCCAAATTTGAGGTTGGTAGAAGAGCTTGCCGCAAAGGTTTCCATTCCAATCGTGGCTGAAGGCAATATCACCTGCCCTAAACAAGCCAGAGAAGCTCTGGAGAGAGGGGCGCATTGCGTTGTTGTCGGAAGAGCGATCACTGATCCATGGGTGATCACAGAAAGATTTGTTCAGGAAATGGGAGAAGCAGGGGGAGTCTGAATGACTATGCTTGTGTTAGGTTCACGATTGCGAGTGCCCGGATCCCCTCGCCGCGGCCGACGGCGGTGAGTCCCTCCCCCGACGTCGCCGTGATCCCTATCTGGTCAGGCTCTATCGAGAAGATCTCGGCGACCCGCGACCGCATTGCCTCGACATACGGCTCCAGACGAGGGCGGCTCGCCTCCAGCGCAATCGAAAAATTCTCGATTCGGTAACCGTGGTCGGCCAGCATACGCTTGACCGTCTCCATGTAGACGATGCTGGAGATCCCCCGTCGCGCCTCATCCGTGTCCGGATGGTAGTGGCCGATCGACCGTTCCCCGAGCGCCGAGGAGATCGCGTTGAACAGTGCGTGAAGCAGGACATCCCCGTCCGAATGGGCCTCAAGACGAGGGGCCTCTGGAATCTCGACCCCGCCCAGGATCAAACTTCCACCGTCCCCGAACCGGTGGCTGTCAAGCCCGATACCCACCCGCATCAGCTCTCCTTCGCAACGACCGCTCGGCGATCTCCAGGTCCTCGGGGGTGGTGACTTTGATATTCTCATAGCTTCCCTCGAAGACCTGCACTCGACCGCCGATCCGTTCGACGAGCGCGACATCATCGGTTCCGTAGAAGCCATCGGCGAACGCCTGCTCGAATGCCTCCAACGCGAGATCGTATCGGATCGTCTGGGGGGTCTGAGCGACTTGGAGGTCGCGACGGTCCGGGGTGTCCACCACCGCCCCATCCCGGACGCGCTTGATCGTCTCCGTTGCCGGGACGGCACAGACGGTCGCTCCATGAGCACGGGCCTCAACCAGACTTCGCTCGATGAGCGCCGGGGTGACCAGCGGCCGAGCGCCGTCGTGGATCACCACAAACTCGCAGCTCGACGGACAGGCGGTTAGACCCTGGTAGATAGAGTCCTGACGGCGCTTCCCGCCAAGAACCGATCTGTTGATCTTGGTGAGATCGAAGCGGGCCACCAGATCGTCGTAGAACGATCTCTGCCCATCTCGGACCACCAGCACGATCTCGTGGATCGAATCGGTCGCCTGGAACGCGGCCAAGGTATGGCAGATGAGCGGTTTCCCCAATAGGGGTTGGGTCAGCTTGTCCCCACCCGCCCGCCGGCTCGCCCCGGCGGCAGCGATCACCGCGATGTTTTTTCCACTCAACGCTTCCACCCCAGTTGCGTTCTGATGATCTGGCCGTATCGATCGAACCGATCATCGAGATCGGCCGTCACCGCGAAGACCGCCGGGCCCGCCCCACATAGCAGCGAAGGAATTTTCCGACGATCCAGCTCGGCTCTGAGCCATTCCACCACTGGAAATGCTTCAAACCATACCGGTTCGAACGCATTGAACAGGTTTTCGGTCACCTGTCCGATCTCTCCGGCCTCGATCCCGGCGATCAATGGGTCGGGATTGGGATGGGTCCAGGGGTGCCGGTTCAACCGTGCGTAGGCCCATCCCGTCTTCTCAACACCCTTGGGAAGCTCGATCGACGGGTGGATCAAGACCAGATCGTGATCGAGTCCTCCTGAGATCGGTCTCAGTCGATCACCGATCCCCTCAGCATACAGACAGTCTTCCTCGGCCAGGAAGGCCGGGACGTCCGCGCCGAGCTGTGCCCCGACCGTTTGTAAGGTCAGCTCGGACAGGTCGAGTCCGAAGAGCGCATCCATCGCTCGGAGCACCGCTGCCGTGTCGCTGCTTCCGCCTCCCAGACCGCTGGAGACGGGGATATGTTTCTCGATCTGGATCCGGGCCCCCGCCCTCAGATCACACCGGTCGATTAACACCTGTGCCGCCTTCCAGCAGAGGTTTCTCTCGTCTCGGGGGACCAGCGGATGGTCACAGACGATCTCGATCCCGGACCCGATTGGCTCGACGGTCACGGTATCGTACAGCGCGATTTTGTGGAAGACGGTCCGGATCTCGTGGTATCCATCCGGTCTTTTGTCGAGTACATCCAGGAATAAGTTGATCTTGGCCGGCGTCCGGACTCCGAAACGTTCCATCCCAAAGATAACATAACGACGGTGCGCAGGTTTGGCAAGTTCATCTCCGTGCCGTAGACAGTTGTGATCAGCGTTTCCGAATGATATGATAAAATCCATGGAAGAGTTCATCCAACTCGTCTTTCAGCTCGGTGTCATACTGTTAGCGGCGAAGCTCGGCGGGGAGCTGTTCGAACGGTTCTTGAAGCAGCCGGGGGTGCTGGGAGAGCTGATTGCCGGCGTCATCATCGGACCCCACGCCTTAGGAGGGTTAATCACACTTCCCCAGCTAGGAACCCTGTTTGATGAGGCCGAGACGGTGGCGGGGCTTCCCGTCTCGAGCGAACTCCATGCGATCGCCCAGATCGGTGTCATCGTGCTGTTATTTCACATCGGTCTGGAGGCCGACCTGCGCGGTCTGCTCCGCTTCGGCGGGATCGCGTCGCTGATCGCGCTCGGCGGCGTCGTTGTCCCGTTCGTGGTTGGAGTCCAGGTGGCGATCCTCCTCGGTTATGCCGACGGCCTGTCCGATCCTGTGGCTCTGTTCATGGGAACGGTCCTGACCGCCACCTCGGTGGGGATCACCACCCGGGTCCTGGATGACATCCGCAAGCTCAGAACTCCAGAAGGAACCACGATCCTGGGAAGCGCGATCATCGACGACATCTTAGGCGTGCTGATTCTGACCGTGGTGGTCGGGATCGCTGAAGGGGAAGGAGTCCGAGTCGGGGGAATCCTGGGAACGGCCGGGAAGGCGATCGGTTTCTGGCTGGTGCTGACGGCTTTGATAGTCGCATTCTCAGATCGAATCTCCCGGTTTCTGAGCGCGTTTCGATCCCAGGGAGCGCTGATTGCGCTCGCTCTAGGCCTGGTGTTCATCGGTGCCGCGCTCGCTGAACTGTTCGAATTGGCGGCGATCATCGGCGCGTTCAGCGTCGGCTTAGGGCTGTCGACCAGCAACATCGCTCGAACGCTACGGGATCGCCTTCGCCCGATCTACGATCTGCTCGTCCCGATCTTCTTCGTGGTGATGGGCATGAGCCTTGACGTTCGCACATTGGGCGGTGTGATCGGAATTGGATTGTTGATCGGCGTCCTCGCTATCCTCACCAAGGTGATCGGCAGCGGACTCCCGGCGTTGGCACTGCGGTTTACGCCGATCGGGGCGTTGCGGGTCGGGGTCGGGATGGCACCTCGCGGTGAGGTGGCCTTGGTCATTATCGGTACCGCCACCGCGATGCAGGCCGTCGAGGCACAGATCTTCAGCGTGGTGATCTTGATGGTGTTCATCACCACGCTCGTTACCCCGCCCCTGTTGCTTGCCGTCTTCAACCGAGGCGGAGTCGGGCGGAAGGTGAAATAGCACCGCCCCCTTGACAGTTCGGTAAAGTTGTGATATCATTATTTCGATAGTTATCGAAGTATCGAAAAGGAAGGGATATGGACGACTTAGTCAAGATCTTTAAGGCGCTGTCGGATGAAAACCGGCTGGCCATCTTCCAGTTAATCCGAGAGCAGTGTTGTTACCCGTTGTCTGAGGAGCAGCTCGGTTGTTGCGTTTCCGACGTGGCTGAGGGCTTTGATCTGGCGCTGTCCACCGTCTCACATCATCTCAAGGAACTGAAGAACGCAGGACTGATTAAGTGTGAGAAGCGGGGTCAGTGGGTTTACTGCACCGCTAATGAAGATGTGTTGAAGCAGATTGAGGAGTTCGTACAGGCGGCCGCATAATTTTTTTGTTCGGTATTTCAATACTTATAAAAGTATAGAAGTAAGGAGGTCTTAGCATGGTCTCAGAAAAGGAGATCAAACAGGCGGTGAAGGAAGCTTACACGAAGGTGGCGCAAAGAGCGGATTGTTGTGGGACAGCGGGGTGCGGAAGTTCGGGGACTTACCTCACCCAGATCGGCTATTCTGCTGAGGAGCTGACCACCTTGCCCGAGGGTGCGATGGACACCGCGGCCGGCTGTGGCAATCCCACGGCGCTTGCTGAGCTGTGCGCCGGTGAGGTCGTCCTGGATTTGGGCAGTGGCGTGGGGATTGACGTGTTTCTGGCTGCGGAGAAAGTTGGACCAGCAGGCAAAGTCATCGGTGTGGACATGACGGAGGCGATGGTGGAGAAGGCACGGGCCAATGCCGTTGAGATGGGAGTTGAACATGTGGAGTTTCGCTTAGGTGAGATCGAGGCGCTCCCGGTAGAGGATGAGTCCGTGGACGTGATCATCAGCAACTGCGTGATCAATCTCTCGCTGGACAAGGACGCGGTTTTCCGTGAAACGTTTCGGGTGCTTCGCTCGGGAGGGCGGATGATGATCTCGGACATCGTCACGCAGGGCGAGATCCCGGAGGAGATCCGAAACAGTCTGGCATCATGGGCAGGCTGTGTGGCCGGGGCCCTGGATCAAAGCGTGTATTTAAACAAGATTCGCGATGCAGGCTTTAAGGAGATTCAGGTGGTTAAGGAGGCGGGGCCGCTGGGTCAGTTCCCTGTCTACAGCATCGGGGTGCGGGCCATCAAATCCGCGGCAACATGAGATCAATCGTGACGACTCCCCATGTCTTAAGGACAGGGGCTTCTCAGTTCATCGCCCCGACTACCGTCGGGACTCCCTGAAGGCTCCGTCCGAGCCTGTTATTCGGTGTTTTAGTCTCTTCAAGCCAGGCTTCATGGCTACTAGCTTTTTCAGCTACGCGGCAAAACACCGACAAAATACACCTGGCTATACCCACAACGTTTTACGTTGCTCAGGGTTGCGGCAACAACCCCATACGCTGTCAAAGATCAATGCTACAATTAATTATAGCATCAGAAAGGAGAGGAAGTCAAGCTCAAGGGCTTCGCCCTTGAGCTTTCTGGGCCCCATACATAAATGCAGGGGGCTTAGAAAGCCAACGTCATGCTAAAGGAGGGATTTACGATGACTTCAGCACAGCAGCCAGAAGTTAAACTTGAGGATCTGATCCCTATTGCCGTGGTGATTGCGGCCGGATGCGAACCGTGTGCCAGGCTTATGGTCGAGCGTGCCTTGGAGCAGGGCAGCTCTGAAAGACAGATTCAAAAGGTGTTGGCCATTGTTGCGTACCTGCAGAAGCTTGACTGCTTGGCTGAATCGGTCGGCTCAGAGACGCTTGCCAGGATGGAAAAGCCCTTGGCAATGGCGAGGAGGACTTTGGAGAGAGAGCCTGCAAACTTGGGATAAGGTAGCATAGTGATCAGCCTCCTGTGGCGCGTTCTGGCGAGATGAGTTGTGCCGCAGGAGGTTGCTTCTTTTACCTCATACGAGAGATCCATCCAGTTCGGGCTCACCGCGATCTCGATGGCACGGGGCCTCGCAGTCCAGAGACCACCGTGGCCAGGAGACCCACCAGCGTCAAGCCCCAGAAGTCATCACGGAAACCCAGCGCTAAGGCTGTCTCAGGCGGCAGTCCGGGCGTGTACACATCCTGTCGGCCAACCCAGAGGGCCCCGGCCACGGCGACCCCTACTATTTGTTGACTAATGGACTCGGACAGAAAATGTTGTCGCTCGGCCCCGTTCATCACGCTGCCTCAACCGGTTTCTGTCTTCCCTGATTGGCGCGTAACGCGGAACAGGTTCTCGATTTGCTCCTTCAACCGCTCCACGCTCGGCTTCCCTTCCATGAGCTTCTGCCCATCTACAAACACATTGATGCACTCCTCAAATCCGAAAGGATGGCCGTACCTGTCTAACACCTTGCTGTATTTTCCCTCATCGTTGTTGATGTTATATTCCTTGAGGCTGTATTCGATTCCGAACTCCTCTAAAGCTGCTTTGACGATCTGGACGATTTCCCCTTGTGGGTAACAGTCACAAGTGAAGACCTCAACCCTAACCCTCCGGCTCAGGTTGGTTCTCCCGCTCTTGGTCATAGTAATCTCAGGTTTTCCTTATCTTACCCAAGTGGGGAGGAGGTTTCCAATTTTTGGGGAAGGTTCCGGAAAGTATCCTCTTGACCTTCCAATAACTGGAAGGTGTATAATTAACCTGGTACATCCCCTACGGGGGGATCGGAAGATCCAAACAAAGGAGGGATCTATGATGGTGAAGCTACAAATTCTCGAATCACCGGGCTGCGCCAAGTGCGCGTCGGCGAAGCAATCGTGGGAGCGGATCAAGGATGACTACCCGCAGATAGAAGCAGAAGCCATCGACATTACTGAGCACCCGGAGCTGGCCGTCGAACACGG